>CAMOCK010000149.1 GCA_946610645.1 uncultured Bacteroidales bacterium | reverse complement strand
TACTCCAAATAGGTATATCCATAAAGTCCCGACCGATAGTTGGACAGGAACTCCTTGCCTTCCTCGACGGTGATTTTGCCTTCCTTCACGCACTTGGTGACCCAAGTCTCCACCGTGCGGACGAGTTTTTTCGGGCTGTATTGAACGTATTCGAGCACATCGGCAACGGTCTCTCCGTCAATGACTTGGTCGATGTAATAGCCTTTTTCGTCAACGGAAACATGCACAGCGTTGGTGTCGCCAAACAGGTTGTGCAAGTCGCCGAGAATCTCTTGATAGGCACCCACGAGGAACACACCTATATAATAATGCTCCTTGTCGGTGAAGTTGTGCAACGGAATGGTGTGCGGCGTGGCTTTGCCTACAAAGCTCGTGATTTTGCCATCGCTGTCGCAGGTGATGTCTTGCAAGGTGGCAAGGTGGGTTGGGTTTTCGTCAAGCCTTTGGATTGGGATGATGGGGAAGAGCTGGTCGATGGCCCAAAGGTCGGGCAGTGATTGGAACAATGAGAAATTGCAGAAGTATTTGTCGGCCAACAGTTTAGGAAGCGACGTAAAGTCTTCGGGCACACGTTTCAGGCTGTTGGCGATGTGGTTCACCTCGCGGGCGATGCTCCAGAACAGTCTTTCCACCTTGGCGCGCGACTTGAGGTCTAACAAGCCGAGGCTGAACAGGTTGAGAGCTTCTTCGCGGATTTCCTGCGCGTCGTGCCAGATCTCAAGCGACGAGTTTTTGGTGAGTTCGTCCCACGAATCGTAAAGCTCCTTGATGAGTTCGTGGTCGTCTTCCTCGGGTTCTTCGTTGTCGTCCCATTCGGGAAGTGAGGTCTTTTCCAGCACCTCGAAAATCAGCACGGAATGGTGGGCCGTCAGTGCGCGCCCCGACTCGCAGATGACGTTGGGGTGGGGCAGTTCGTTCTTGTCGCAGGCATCCACGATGGTATATATGGCATTGTTGGCGTATTCCTGGATGCTGTAATTCACAGAGCTTGCGCTACTTGAGCGTGTGCCGTCGTAGTCCACGCCGAGGCCGCCGCCCATGTCCACATATTCGATATGATAGCCCATCTTGTAGAGTTGCACATAAAACTGTGCAGCCTCGCGCAGGGCCACGTTGATTTTCTTGATCTTGCTGACTTGGCTGCCGATGTGGTAATGGACAAGTTTCAGACAGTCCTTCATGTCGTGTTCGGCGAGGAAGTCGAGGGCTTCAAGGAGTTCCGACGAGGTGAGGCCGAACTTGCTGCCGTCGCCGCCCGATTCTTCCCACTTGCCCGATCCGGAACTGGCCAACTTGATGCGCACACCCAGATTCGGCGTGACTTTCAAGCGTTTCGCTATCTTGGAGGTGGTTTTCAACTCGTTCAGTTTCTCGATGACGATGATGATCTTCCGTCCCATCTTTTGGGCGAGCAAGGCCAATTCGATGAACTCCTCATCCTTGTAGCCGTTGCACACGATGAGCGAGTCAGAATCCGTGCCGAGTGCGAGAATGGCGTGGAGTTCGGGCTTGGAGCCAGCCTCAAGGCCGATGTTGCATTTCTTGCCGTGGCTGACGATTTCCTCGACCACAGGGCGCATTTGGTTCACCTTGATGGGCATCACCACAAAATTCTGCCCGTGGAACTCGTATTCCTTGGCCGCCTCCTTGAAGCAAGAGTCAATCTTGTTGATGCGGTCGTCAAGAATGTCGGGGAAACGTAGCAGCATGGGGGCTGAAACATCCCTAAGTGACAGTTCATCAACCAGTTCCGGAAGGTCCACAGAGGCACAGCCTTCCTTGGGTGTCACCACCATGTGGCCTTTCTCGTTGATGGAAAAGTAATTGCCGCCCCAGCCTTTCACGTTGTAAAGGTCTTCGGAATCTTCAATGCGCCATTTTCTCATGTCTATCGGTTTTTATTTGGGCTGCAAAACTATAAAAAAAGTGTTTGTTTACTGAAGTTTTTGTGTTGTTTTTGGAAAAAAGTGTAAATTTGCACTCAAAAACCAATAATAATGAGTCCAGTTTTTGGTAGGGAAAGCAGTTATGTATTCAAGATTTTCTCCAACGAAGAAGAACGTATGCATATCCATGTGTTAGGAGATGGTCATGAGGCCAAGTTTTGGTTGGAACCTAGAATTGAGTTGGCCAAAAACAGCGGCTTTCCCAAGCACGAACTGAACTATATACAAAAAATCGTAGAGAAACATGCAGAACGATTCAAGGAACAATTCAAACAACACATCGGTAAGCGTATTGATGATTAATGGTCAAGGCATTATGATTAGCGTTGGCGGTCAGGATTATTTCTTATCATATAACCGTATTCCGTGGATGCGCGAAGCATCCATCAATGATGTACTAAATGTGCAAATGTGTGGCAATGAAGCTGTTGAGTGGCCAGCCTTGGACATCGATTTGGAACTTGACAGCCTTCGTCATCCAGAACGCTATCCGCTTCTCATCAAGCGTAACCCCACCGAACTATTAGAGGCATGAAACTAATCCTCGATGCCGGATCCACGAAAACTGAATGGATTCTGTTGGACGGAAATGCGGTGACAAACCGTTTCCAAACTGAAGGATTTAACCCGAATTATGCTGATATTCAGATTCTTGCTAAAACGTGCAAGGACGTATCATTGCCTGACGAAATCCAATCCATCCATTATTACGGCACGGGCTGCGGTTCGGAAAAGAATTGCCTTTTAATAAAAAAGGTGTTCCTACAACGTTTCCCCGAAGCCGAAATCCATGTCACCCACGACCTGATGGCGGCCTGCCATGCCGTTTTAGGACATGAAAAAGGCATTGCTTGTATCCTTGGAACGGGTTCAAACTCATGCGTTTACGACGGCGAGAACATTGAAGAAAAGGCCGTTTCCTTGGGTTATCTCGTTGGCGACGAGGGTAGCGGGATGCACATTGGCAGGGAAGTGGCGAGGCGTTATTTTTACGGCTTTATGCCCGAGGACTTGCGCGAAAAGTTTGCCGAATCCTATCGTTTGGGATTGCCCGAATTCGTACAAACGCTTTACCATGACAAACAGCCTTCCAAGTATTTGGCTTCGTTTGCCAGGTTTGCGGGCGAAAATCAAGCGCATCCCTATATTCAGGCCATGGTGAAGCATTGTTTCAAGGCTTTCATTGAGGCTTTTGTTGTTCGTTTTAATTGTTGCAAATCGTTGAAAGTCAGTTTTGTTGGCTCTGTTGCCTATCACTTTCAGGGTTTACTTCGCGAAACACTTGCCGACCAAGGCCTCTCGATGGGTGATGTGTTGCAATCGCCCTCCATAGGGTTGATTCGTTATTATGGTGGGTGTTTTGTTTGAAATTATTCGGTATTGACGCAAATAGAACCTGTTTTTCAGTATATTTGCACGCAAAATCCACAAAACATGTCTGAATTACCTGCATTATTCTCCGACCTCGCCTTAATCCTCGTTACGGCAGGGGTTACAACAGTGATTTTCAAATGGTTGAAACAGCCCCTTGTGCTGGGCTATATCATTGCTGGCCTGCTCATCGGGCCTTATTTCCCGTGGTTTCCGGTCATCAACGACCACCACAGCGTGGAAACGTGGAGCGAAATCGGCATGGTTTTCCTCTTGTTTGCCATCGGCTTGGAGTTCAGCTTCAAGAAGCTGAAGAAACAAGCTGGAACCGTGGGCATTACTGCTTTAACCGAATTGGTGTCCATGTGCATCATAGGCTTCCTGCTTGGCAAGCTGATGGGCTGGAAGCAGATGGACAGCATCTTCCTCGGCGCCATGCTCTCGATGTCGTCGACAACAATCATCGCGAAGGCTTTCGAAGACCTGAAGCTGAAAGGGGAGAAGTTCACGAGCAGCGTCATCGGCGTTTTGGTGGTCGAGGACTTGGCCGCCATCCTGATGATGGTCATCCTTTCCACTTTGGCCGTGAGCACGGCTCTCGATGGCAGAGAACTGATGTTCAGTGTATTGAAGCTCGTTTTCTTCCTTTTGGTGTGGTATGTCGGCGGCGTGTTTCTCATCCCGACCATCCTCAAGTGGGCACGCAAGTTCATGACAGAGGAAACGCTGACGGTGTTTGCCGTGGGCCTATGTTTCTTCATGGTTTGGTTGGCCAACAAAGCGGGTTTCTCTTCGGCCTTGGGTGCCTTCATCATGGGTAGCATCTTGGCCGAAACGCTTGAGGCTGAGATGATTCATAAACTCACCACGCCCATCAAGAACCTCTTTGGTGCGGTGTTCTTCGTTTCGGTCGGAATGATGGTCAATCCGGCCATCCTGTTGCAGTATTGGTGGCAGATTTTGGTCATCACGGTGGTCGTGGTGACGCTCAAGTCGCTGAGTTCGGGCGTGGGTATGTTGCTTTCGGGCGACAATCTCCACAACGCCGTCCGTGCCGGGATGTGCTTCGGGCAAATCGGCGAGTTCTCGTTCATCATCGCCACTGTGGGCATGAGCTTTGGCGTCATCGACGACTTCCTTTATCCCATCATCGTCTCGGTGTCGATCATCACCACCTTCCTTACACCTTATTTAATTAAGGGCGGTGAGCCTTTGTACCAATGGATCGACAAGAAGGTGCCCGAAAGCTGGACCAAGTTTTTCGGCAACAAGGAGCGGAGCGTGAAAGCGAAAAACGGCAACCTGATCACGATGAAAACCTTTGTGGTGGACCGCTTGAAATCGACGGTGCTGTATGCCGCCATCTTGCTTGCCATCACGCTGCTCTGTTTCTCGCTGCTCGAGCCGGTGCTCAACAGCTTGCCGCAGCCCTATTCCGGCATCATCGTAGCGGGCGTCTCGTTGGTGATAGCCTCGCCGTTCATTTGGGCCATCGGCTTCAAGCACGACCTTGACAAGGAGACGGAGAAGTTGGTTAAGGCGAACAAGGCCAGCCGCACGATGGTGTGGATCATGGATGCCTTGCGCTTCCTCATCGCGTGGTTCTTCGCGTCGCGCATCCTCAGGCATGGCCTGAACGCTGAGTTTTGGCGGTCGCTCAACATACAGATGGACGTGATGGTGATGGCCATCGTGGCCTCCTTGGTTTTCCTGCTCTTGCTGCGCACCCTCAGCCCGGCCATGCGTTGGTATGAGCGCATCGAGAAGCGGTTCACGGACAACATGAACAACCGCGAGACTTTGCAGTCGTTTGTGCTTCCGGAGATTTTGCAGGAGAATTTCGCCTTGGAGAAAATCACCCTGAGCGCAAAGAGCAGCTACGTCGGGAAGAGAATCCGCGACTGCGACTTCTACGAGACTTTCGGCGCCAGTGTGGTGGGCATTGACAGGGCTGACGAGGTGCTCGACCTGCCCCGTCGCGATTTCGTGCTCTATCCGATGGACGAAATCACCTTCTTGGGCACCGAGGAACAGTTGGCCAAGCTGAGGCCACACATAGAAATAGAGGAGGACGTGCTCGTCAAGGAACGCCCCCAAAGCGACGTCGACATCTATTATTCGGAGGTGAAGCCGACCAGCGCCTACTTGGGCGTAACGCTCCACGACTCCGACATCCGAAACAGGTTCAACGCCTTGGTGATAGCCATAGAGCGTAACGACGAGTTTGTCCTCAACCCCAAGTCTTCCATCGTTTTCGAGGAAGGCGACAAGGTGTGGTTCGTGGCCTCCGAAAGCCATGCCAAAGAACTTTTCGAGAGCAACAAGAAAGGCGGAACATCCACCCCAGAAACGGTGATCACCCAATAACTGGCAACTGCAAAACTGACAACTGAATGGAATCGCTTCCCGCACTATTCTCCGACCTTGCCCTCATTCTGGTTACAGCAGGCATTACAACCGTGATTTTCAAATGGTTGAAACAACCCGTCGTGTTGGGCTACATCATCGCGGGCTTCATCATCGGGCCCAATTTCGAGTGGTTTCCGGTGGTTCAGGACCATACAAGCGTGGAGACTTGGAGCGAAATCGGCATGGTGTTCATGCTGTTCGGCATCGGCTTGGAGTTCAGTTTCAAGAAGTTGAAGAAAGTGGGCGGCACGGTGGGCATCACAGCCCTGACCGAATTGGTGACGATGTGCGTGGTCGGTTTCTTGCTCGGCAAGGCCTTGGGATGGAGCCAGATGGACAGCATCTTCCTCGGCGCCATGCTCTCCATATCGTCGACGACGATTATCGCTAAAGCCTTTGACGACATGAAGTTGCACCGTGAGAAATTCAGTGGCAACGTCATTGGCGAACTGGTGGTCGAGGACCTTGAGGCCGTCTTGTTGATGGTCATCCTCTCGACATTGGCAGTGAGCAAGTCATTCGATGGCATACAGTTGGTTACCAGTATGTTGAAGCTCGGATTCTTCCTGTTGGTTTGGTTTTTGGGCGGCATTTTCTTGGTGCCTACCATCTTGCGTTGGTCGCGCAAGTTCATGAGCGAGGAAACGCTGACGGTGTTTGCAGTCGGGTTGTGCTTTATGATGGTCGTGCTGGCCAATTTGGCTGGTTTCTCTTCGGCCTTGGGGGCGTTCATCATGGGAAGCATCTTGGCCGAAACGCTTGAGGCAGAGGCAATTCACAAAGTGACAACACCCATCAAGAACCTCTTCGGCGCCGTGTTTTTCGTATCCGTCGGAATGATGGTCGATCCGCAAATCTTGGTCGACTATTGGTGGCAGATTCTTGTTGTGACCATAATCTTGTTGATATTCAAGCCTTTGAGCAATGTCGCAGGCCGCTTGATTGCCGGCTTGGGTTTGAAACAGGCCATGCAAGGCGGTTTCTGTTTCAGCCAAATCGGCGAGTTTTCGTTCATTATCGCCACTTTGGGCCTCAGCTACGGGGTCATCGACGAGTTTCTTTATCCCATCATCGTTTCGGTGTCCATCATCACCACATTCATCACACCCTATGCCATCAAATCGGCCGTGCCAAGTTACCGTTGGGTGACAAATCATTTCCCTGAAAGATGGCTTAAACGCTTGGAAAACAACGACTCAGGAATCAAGGTGAAGAGTGGGAAAACGGTCAATATGGGCAGTTTCATGGCCCGACAGTTCAAGAACATGGTCATTTATTTGGCCATCATTATCGCTGTGGTTTTCATTGCTTTTTTCGCAGGTTCTTTCATCCTTAAATATGTCCCGAAGCCTTGGGGTGCAGCCATTTCAGCCGCTGTTTCGTTAGTTTTGGTCGCACCGTTCCTTTGGGCGATGGGTTTCAAGCATACCTTGTTGAAAATAACGAATAAGTTAATGGAAATCAACAAGTTCAATAAAACCATCATACGAATTGTTTTCGCGTTGCGTTGTATCGTGGTGGCTGTGGTGGCTTATTCAGTCATTCAGCATTTTCTGAACACCACATTTTGGTCGCGTTTAGGTGTGACTTCGCCTTGGTTTCATTTGATTAATATCGGTTTCGCTTTGGTTTATACATTGTTGCTGCGCATTTTGAGTCCGGCGATGAGGTTTTACAAGCGCATAGAGGAGCGATTCATGGACAACTTGAACAAACGCCAGTCGATGCAAATTTTCACCATCCCCGAAATCCTTCAAGAGAACTGCCATTTGCAGAAGATGACGCTCAGTCCCGACAGTATGTATTCCGGAAAACTCATCAAAGACACCGACTTTCGCGACAACTACAACGTGAGCGTGGTTAGTGTGGAGCGCGGAAAACAGCATTTTGAGTTGCCAAAGTCTGATTTTCAGCTGTTTCCGTACGATATAATCACATTCGTCGGCCATGAGGACCACTTGCGTCTGCTCTTGCCGAGAATCGAGGTGTTTGATGAACAACTGATTCCAGAGCGTGATGAAAGTGAGGTGGAGATGTATAAGGTGAAAGTGCAGCCCGAAAGCCCCTTCGTTGATGTGGCTCTGATGGATTCAGGTCTGGCCGACAAATACGATGCCATGGTCATTGCCATCGAGCGCGACGGGCATTTCATCCTCAACCCATCGGCACGCATCACCTTCCAACCCTCTGACTTGGTGTGGTTTGTGGCACAAAGAGAAAAGGCCGAGGTTTTGATGGACTCGCATGATTGAATAAAAAGTTTTCGCCATGATACGATTTTTCCACAAAAAGCGTTATTTTTGCAACGAAATAGGAGAAAACATGAAAACAAAAATGTTGATTGCTGCCTTTGCGCTGCTAGTCTTGGCGGCAACATCGTGCAAGAAGACGCGTTATTGCAAATGCACGACTGTTCAGAATGAGGAAGTAGTAGAGCTTGGTGAAGACTATTACTACATTGAGGATGGTTCGTCTTGTTCCGACCGCGCTCGTGAAATCGAGGGCTGGGGTCAGGTGATTTGCACCGAAATCTCAAAATACGAAGCCACCGGCGAGGAAAATAAATGGTGGGAAAACTTTTTTAATATCAATAAACCGTGATTTAATAGATTTATAACTAACATTTTAAACTAAAAGAAATGAAAAAAGTATTTTTGGCTTTGGCCGTTGTCGCCATGATTGGATTTGCCTCATGCTCAAAGGAAAAGGATTGTCATTGCTACTATGACTACACCGTCCCGATTATTGGAAACAGTGCAACCCAAGATCTTGGTGTGTATCACATCAACGAAGGAAGCTGCAAAGATTTCCAGGAACAAAACAATGGATGGAACATCAATTTGGGCGACTTGGGCACAGGGACAGTCCGTTGCGAGAGAGTGAAATAATTTCACAACCATCAAACGTAGAACGCACGTCACAAGATGTGCGTTTTTTTTCGTAATTTTGCCCCATGAAACAAGCCAAAACCATACTGCCCATAGCGCTGAAAATGCTGCTCGGCATCGTTTTCATCATCTCCGCCGTGCTGAAAGTCGTCGGCATAGACCGTTTCGAAATCTATGTCTACAGCTACCATTTCTTCAGCCTCAATTTCTCGTTTTTGGTGGCTCGGGCTGCCATCGTTCTTGAACTGGTGCTTGGCATTGGTTTGGTTTCCAATACTTTGCATAAACTCTATTGGTGGGGCAGCGTTGTCATGCTGGCAGGCTACACCTTATTATTAATATATGCACACGCCATCGGGCGCACCGACAGCTGCCATTGCTTCGGCGACTATCTCCAGCTCGACCCTGTGCAAAGCCTCTTGAAAAACGGCGTTCTGCTGCTGCTTTTCCTGTTGGTTTTCAGGATCCAAGAATGGAAAACGCCGTTCCGATGGCTGATACTTTGCGTGGCCGTCATGGCCTCAAGCATCGGTGTTTTCGTGGCTTCGCCGCCCGACAATTTCACGCCCAACTATTCCGCCGGACACAACCTTCAAGTTGAGTATCTTGACGCAGCCCTCGACCAGCCTCCGTTGGACAGCTTGAACCTTCGGCAAGGAAAACAGGTAATCTGCTTCTACTCAACGGGTTGCGAAATGTGCCAACTGGCTGCGCACAAGCTCTCGCTGATGCAGCAGTTCTATGGTTTTCCGCCCGAAAACATAACCAACGTGTTTATGGGAAGCGAAGAAGGCAAGGAGAAATTCTACGAAATGTCGGAGTCGGCGCGTTACCGTGACGTGCTGTTTGTGGATGTCCCTAACTTGCTGAAAATCACCAATGGTAACTTCCCCGTCATCGTTTTTTTGGAGAATGGGGAAGTGGTTCATGAATATGGTTTCCGGAATATGATTGAGGTGGAAATAAAAGATTTTTTTAGCCTTATTGATGATTAATCCCCAGTTTTATTTTAAACCGTAATGATTTTATATAATTTTGCGGCTTTATAATGCAATTAATCTAAATAATACCATCAAATATGAAAACTTTACATTTTTTCAAGAGTTGGAGCAAGGCGCTCCACATTTTTCTGCTGATGCTGCTGACCGCACCATTGGCCGTTTCCGCACAGAACACTTGCCCCAGGCCCAAGAACCTCGCGGTTTCGAACGTCAGCGATGGCTCAGCCACATTATCGTGGACGCAATCTGGCGATGTGGACCATTGGGACGTGTTTTACACCGACAACCCCAACTATGAGCCTACTGCCAACACGCATCCACAATTTGCCAACATCAGCACCAACCCACTCACATTGAGCGGACTGCCTACGAGGCGCACCTATTATGTTTACGTCCGCGCCAACTGCGGCGACGAGGTGGGCGACTGGAGCAGCTCCTGTGTATTTCTGATGGTCGAAAGCATAACCTTGAACGACGGCCTTGACAACGGCCCGCTTACCCCCGTGCCGGGCAATTATGTCAACAGAAGCTTTAGCTCCCAGTTCATTCTTCCAGCTTCGGATTTGCAAGGAATGGTCAACGCTGAAATCAGGCAGCTGACGTTCTATACAAGCTCGCCTGCCAACATCAACTGGGGAAACGTCGTCACCTATGTCCGAATGAAAGAAGTCGACGCGACTGAAATGAATACTAGTTATTCATTCACCACCAGCGAAACGGTCTATTTCTCCGGTTATCTGAGTGTAGTGAACAATAAAATGGTCGTTACATTGTCCGAGCCATACCTCTACGAGGGTGGCAACCTGTTGGTGTATTTCCAGTCGTATGGCAATAGCAGTGCCACCACAGCCCCAACAAACTGGATTGGTACAAATGTCGAAAACACAACGGGTTACGGATCATCGTACTACAATTTCCGCACCAGTTCGAATAATTACAGCGGCATCTCGCATTTTCTGCCTAAGACCACCATCCAATATGTCTTCCCCGACTGTATGAAACCAACCGACTTGCAGGCGAGCGACATCACCACCAACGGTGCCACCTTGAGCTGGACTGCGTTGGGAAGCGAACAAACAGGCTGGGAACTCCAATACCGGAAGGCCGACGAAGCTGACTACGTTGCCGTTGAAGGTACGGTGACCAATCCTTACACACTACAAGGATTGGAACCCTCGCATGGCTATGTGGCCCGCTTGAGGGCTGTTTGCGGCAACGATTCCTACAGCGATTGGGTGGAAACACAATTCTACACCGGTTGCACTTCCATCACTTTGCCGTACTCCTACGGCTTCGAGGATGTGGCCGATGAAGGCTTTCCTCCCTGTTGGTCGAGCTATTCCACCATCGAAGGGTATCCTTTTGTGTTTTTGGAAACATACGGTGCCGAAGCACATTCTGGCACTCATTCGCTCTATTTCTACGGCTATGGAGATGAATACACCGTAATGGCCGTGCTGCCCCAGATTCCCATCGATGCGCAACATCCAATGAGCGGAAACGAAATGGTGTTTTATGCGGCAGGCTACTATGATCCCACGTCTTGCCAAGTGGGCATCATGACCGACCCGACTGACCCCGAAACATTCGAATTGGTAGAAACCGTGGAGATTCCCAATGCATGGTATTCGGGTGTGGGTTTCCTGAGATACAGGGTAAGTTTCGACGGCTATTCAGGCAATGGCACTTACATTGCGATTCGTAAAGTGAAGGTGGATGGTGAGGATACTGAGCTTTATGTTGATGATATCGAGGTCCGCCCCATCTACAATTGCTCCGAACCTACCGGACTCACCGTGACAGCCACCACTTCTTCCACCGTCACTTTGCAATGGACGGCCAACAACGACGAAACCCAATGGCAGGTGCAGTATAAACTCTATGATGAAGAAGCATGGCCTGAAACCTATCAGACGGTCAACCAAAATCCATGCACCTTGGAAGGCCTTACCCCTGGTATGAAATACCAAGCCAGGGTAAGGGCCGTTTGCTCCTCCACCGAAACCAGCGACTGGACAGATTATGCCGGTTTTATCACCGCTTATGCCGTACCTTATTATGAAGACTTTGGCTCCAGTTTTGATTATCCTCCGCTGATAGGCTGGCAATGGGCATTAAGATCCACATTGGAACAAATACTGGGTGGCACACATTTGGAGGCGGGCAATGGTGGTGGTTGGCAAACGAGTTCGTTGCAATCTGTCACTAACCCGGAGAATGGCATGTCTTATTCCACTGAAGTTTTTGCTGATACCTATATCAATATGTCGGATTGTTATTATTGGTTCTTGTCGCCTAACATTGAATTGGGTGAGGGCTACCAACTCAGCTTTGACTTGGCCTTGGATTACAACCATTCTGCCACTTCGGGCCTGGACGACAACCGCTTTGCTGTAGTAATCTCAGAAGATGGCGGTGACTCTTGGAGCCTTTTGGCTTTGTGGGACAACGATGCCACCCAAGGTCGTGCCTATTACGACATCCCAGCCATCCTCTCCGAGGTCAACCTCGACCTCTCGGCCTATGACAACAAGATTGTCCGTTTCGCTTTCTATGCGGAGTCGACTGTCTGGAATAGTGGAACAAACCGACTGATGATCGACAATATCAACGTCACAAAATGTATCAGGCCTGAAATGATTGTGGCTTCCGACATCACGACCAACAGCGCCGTACTTGACTGGACAACCCATGGCGAGACCTCCTGGACGCTGCAATACCGTATCGACGGCCTTGGTGAGTGGACTACGGTGAGCGGCATTACGGCGCATCCTTATACTCTTGAAGGGTTGGTGGACCCCAATAGCTATCAGGTACGGGTGAAAGCCCACAGCGCCGCTGGCAACAGCGAGTGGAGCAATATCGCTATCTTCGCCACCGATTGTGCCTCCATCAACCTCGGACCCAACGAAACCTACGAGCAGCGCTTTGAGGGGCGGACAGTACCTGCTTGCTGGAGCAGTGGAACATCTATTGGCAATGGATGGTATTTCAATTATGCTACTTATGATTATGATGAACAGGGCAACCTCATCTATTGTGCGTATGCTCGCAATAGCAGTGGCACTACAATAGCTAATTTGATTATGCCTGAGGTCGTGGTTACCCCTGGATTGACGCTCACTTTCCATCATAGCACCAGCACATCCGCCGACATAACAGTGTTCTTCGACCTTCCAAGTTTGGAGCGTGTGGTTCTTTGGAGTTCCGAGACGGATGGTTTGTCTGCTGGTGTCACCACGATTTCGTTGAATGATTATGTCGGCCAGACGATTCAAATCTTTTTCAATTTCTATGCTACCACATCAACCTACTTCTACCTTTACGACGTGACCCTTGCCAACCATAACACCTTCACCAAGCATACAGAAAACGGCTATTGGACTGAGACGGCCAACTGGTCGAAAGGCGTGTTGCCTGAGGCTGACGAGATGGCCATTGTCGATGGCGCAGCGGTCATTCCCAATGGATGTGTTGCGCAAGCCGATGAGATTTTCTTGACCTCCAATGGCAGCCTCACCCTTGCCGATGGCGGACAGCTGAAACACAACAATGCGGGGGTGAAAGCCACGACACAGAAAAGTATCATGCCTTACACCATCGCGGGAAGCAATGGAGAGGATAAGGCTAACGGCTGGTACCTCATCGCCTCGCCTATGGAAGAAGCCATTGAGCCTACGGGAAGCATGCTCGCAAATTCCATCGATCTCTATCGCTTCAACCAAAGCGCAGTGTTGGAATGGGAGAACTACAACCAATATTTCTACCTCAGCCCTTACTTCAAGCTGCACAATGGCCAAGGATACCTCTACGCCAACAGCGGTGATGGCAGCAATCCCTCTGTGATGATCGATATGGAAGGCCAATTGAGACCTGTTGGTGAGGATGTATCAGTGCCTCTTGTTTATGATCCCAATGCAAGTTTCTCTGGATGGAACCTTGTGGGCAATCCCTTCGCCTGCGACGCCTACCTTGCTGAGCCACGCGACTTCTATGTGATGAATGCTGATAGGGATGAGCTGGTAGTCAATGAGTCCGAAAACGGAGTCATCGCCCCGCTTCAAGGTATCTTCGTGCAGGCTGCCAATGCCAGTGACGATGCTGTGACCTTCACCAGTACGCAACCTGAAACCCAAGGCAAGGGAGGTGCACTCAACTTGAATGTGTATGAGGGTTCTGTCCTTCGACAGGCTAAGGGTTCTCAGCCTGCCATTGACCGTGCTAAAGTGCGCTTCGGCGATGGTCCTAACTTGAGTAAGTTCAGCTTGCAGTCCGATGGAACGAAGATGTTTATCACCCGAGACCGACATGACTATGCAGTGGTTCATGCCGACAAGCATGGCGAGGTGCCCGTCAACTTCAAGGCCGCTAAAAATGGCAGCTATACCCTTGCTGTGAATCCCGAAAACGTTGAGATGAGCTATCTCCATCTTATCGACAACCTCACGGGTGCGGATGTGGACTTGCTGACAGAGCCGGGCTACACCTTCGATGCCAAGACGACGGATTATGAATCGAGGTTCCGCTTAGTGTTTTCTGCCATTTGCGAGGACGCAAATGGCGACAATGAGACCTTTGCATTTATCAGTAATGGGAACATCATTGTTACCGGTGACGTCACTGGTGCGACCTTGCAGGTGATTGATATGATGGGACGCGCCATTGTTAATACTGATGCTGTGCGCAACGTCTCAACCAACGGGATGCAGGCAGGCGTGTATGTCCTGCGCCTGATCAATGGCGATGATGTGAAGACGCAAAAGATTGTCATCGACAAATAAGGCGCATTTTTCGTTGAGATGTATGAAAAGAAGGTTCAGCTCGCTTTGTCGGGCTGAACCTTCTATTTACGATTGATTTGTGTAAGATTTGTTTCCTTTATTCCGGCCTCCTGAACCTGTCGCCCGTCTGCTCAATCACAGCCTTTTTCCATGAATCGGGATAACCGGGCTGTTGGGGTTTGGCAGGATAACCAAAACCGTTGCGCTTGAACTCGCCGTTTTCCTCTTGCTTGACGTTGCTGTCCAAGTATTTCACCAACAGGTAGTTGTCCAGTTCCTTCCAGCGTCTGACGGTGTTGTGTCCGGCTTGGTTGGAGAAGTAGGTGAGGAGGTTGATGGCCTGTTGTGGGTCTTGGCCGTAAAGGTCCAAGGCTAACTTGTCGTTGGCTTTCACTTGCTCTTGATAGCCGTTTTCCAGTTCGTTTTGCACCTTTTGGATGTCGCCGATGACCCTATTATAGAATAGGTATTTGAAATGCGCCACGCGGTTGAAGGTCCAAAAGGCGGCGTTGTCGCTGTAGGTGAGCATGTCGCCGTTGCCCGATCGGTATTCTATCGGAACCTCGGTGATAGAGCAGTAGAAAGGCGTGTAAACGGTTGAATTGGTGTCGTCTACGCCAAACCAAATGATGCCTCCAATGGGGTTGGGCAGCCAATTGCGGCACTGTGCGATGAAGGAGAAACCTGTTTGAACGACTTCGATGCTGCGCTCGTTGAGGTCTTTTTTGCCATCATACTTCCAATACAGCGTGTTGAATCGTAAGGGTGAGCCGAAGGGACCGCCGCCCACGTCTTGGGTCTTGTCCAACTCGGTGCCTTGGAAATGGTCGCGCTGGAAGGCCATCATGTCGCTCAAGGTGACTTTGCGGTTGGGCTTGACATACAGCGGCATACGGTGGGTCAAATCCTTGCCGGTGACGTAGTCCCAATACTCGTCCATGCCGTCGCAAACCTTGTTGAACATCGTCCAAACGCGCAGGTCGCACACGCGGGCCGCACTGAAGTCGACGGGGGCGTAGGCTGCCGAGAAATCAAAGTCTTTGTCCTTGCCGCTGAAGTAGCCCTTGCGGCGGGCAAAGTCGATGACATCGTGCTTGTAAATCACTTCAACTTGCTCGTTGTAAAGCTTTTTCCAGTCCTTGTCGGTGATGGATTTCTTGCCGTCGCGCAAGGGGAAGGTGGTGATGCGGGCTGCGTTGGCGTGACCGCTCACGTAGCCTTCGGGGATGCGGATGGCCACCCACACTGCGCCACGGTCGGCATTGATGGTGTCGCCGGCCTTGGTCACCTTCGGCGTGTAGCCCTTCGGCATGATTTCCATGTACCACACCTCGTTGGCATCGCTGATGGAGAACGACTCGCCGTCGCTACCGTAGCCGTATTCTTCCACCAAGTCGGCCATCACCTTGATGGCTTCGCGGGCTGTTTTGCTGCGCTCCAAAGCGATGAACATCAGGCTGCCGTAGTCGACGATACCTGTCGGGTCGATGAGTTCCTCGCGCCCGCCGAAGGTGGTCTCACCGAGAGCCACTTGGTGTTCGTTGATGTAGCCTACAACTTGGTAAGTGTGAGGCGGTTGCGGCACGCTGCCTCGCGGTGCGTTAGTGCCACGGTCGTAGCACACACGCACGCTGCCCG
>CAMOCK010000148.1 GCA_946610645.1 uncultured Bacteroidales bacterium | reverse complement strand
TCGTTTGGGAGCGGGCGTGGCGGTTTTGGCCCGCCGAGGCGGTGTCGCAGATGCTGCGCAGGTTGCCGGCGCGCATGGTGAGCACGTCCTTGCGGGCCATGAGTTGGGTGAGGGTGACGCCTTCGGCGTTGGTGGTCTGCATGTTGGTGGCGTTGATGCGCCAGATGAGATCTTCGAGTTGCGTGAGGCAGGCGTCGAGTTCCTTCATCAGTTCCGTGGGATTTTCCGAAGGCGTGTCGCCCTCCTGCACCTTCACGTTGTTCTGTATGCGTTGTCCGAGCTGTTGGATGCGCTTCTGCAAGTCTTTCCTGATGCTTAATGCTTCTGCAAGTTTCATAGCGGATGTGATTTTGGCGCAAAAGTACGAAAAAAACTTGTTGGTCGCGGGGATTGAAATCGCCCGATGAAGTAGGCTCGCCCTTTGACTCCGTCGAATCTTCGATTTTAGGGCTTGGGCTTGTCGTCGCTCCGCGTCACTGCGAGGCACGAAACAGTCTATTACCCCCTTTTTTTCAGTGTTTTTGTCGTTTTTTGTAGTTTTTTCTTATTTTTGCAACTGTCATTGTCATAGATGTATTTAAAGATTTACTAAAAAGAACTAACCATGAATACAGACTTGCAAAGCAAATTGGAACATGAGGCCCGCTATCTTCAGATTTCAATCCCTTATAATGAGGAAGATCATCTAATAACTTTTGATGACGGCTTGATGATGGAATTGGAATGTGATGACGATTTCGTTCCTCCTATGTTTAACGATGAAGACCAGTTGATGGAATTTGTCATAGATTTGAAAGAACGGAAAGTGATAGGGTGGAACGCAAATGAGTATCTGCGGATGTGGGCTAAAGTGCGCGATGGAGGCACCTATACACTTTTGGATGCCAATAGGCAACCTATATGGCAAATTCGTGGTTATGTGCCAAGCAAGTTGATTCCTCCTTTTGAGAAGGGCTATGGTGACTATATTGAATTGGCTGTTGAAGCTGAGGGGACTATTGTGGATTGGCCTCAAACGCCCGACTTTTCGGATTTCGTTGAGAATGGTAAATCGCCCGAACCTGTCAGAACAAACAAATGGCATCGGGCGGAACCGGCCTTGTGGTATGTTAGAGGCTTGCGACTTAATAAGGAGGAATTGGGTTGGCTGGTTGAGCAGTTGAAAAAGTTGTGAACAAAGGTTTCATTTAAGATATCACTTGCCGCTCAAGAGATGGCGGATCCCTGTCCGCCATGACGGCAAGGGTGTAGCGGTTGTCGTTCCATGCAGGCGTAGGATGGGGATACATAAGCCCTGAAAGGGCGACAATAATTCATCGGGCGATTTCAATCCCCGAACTCCCGCACTTCAAGCACATAGCAGGCCCCATTGCGTCTGCAAGACGCAAACGGCGAAAAAAAGGCTGCCACGGAGTGGCAGCCCCAATATTTATTTAGGATTTGCTCAGATTTGCTTCCCCAAAAAACAAAACATCAAATCCTCTCCCGCAGCATCTGCATAGCCTTAGGCAGCCCGTCGGCGTTGCGTCCACCGGCCACGCAGAGGGTCTTCTGTCCGCCGCCGCCGCCTTGGATCTCCTTGGCCACCTCGCGGATGAGCTTGGTGGCATCCAAGCCTTTTTGGTCGGCAAACGATTCGGGCAGCAACAGGCAGAGCGAGGGCTTGCCTTCGGCAACCGAGCCGAGGATGGCAATGGTACTCTCGTTCATCTGCTTGAGCATCAAGGCAATGTTGCGCAGCTGGTCGCCACCGCAGGGTAGGGTGTCCACGATGAGCTTGTAGCCCTCGTGGTCGACAGCCTTCTCGTGGAGCCGCTCGGCCATGCCTTGGGCTTTCTCCTGCATCAGGTGTTCCACCTCTTTCTTCAGGGCGGAGTTCTGCTCGCTGAGCGAAGTGACGGCCTTCACTATGTCGGGACTCTTGACGCACTCGCGCAGGCGACCGATGAGGTCCAATTGCTCGTCCAAATATTGTTCCACGGCCTCGCCGGTGAGGGCCTCGATGCGGCGGATGCCGGCAGCAATGGCGCCTTCGCTCACGATCTTGAACATGCCGATGTTGCCCGTGGCAGAGGTGTGACAGCCACCACAGAGCTGCATCGAGTAGTCCTTATCGAAGACCACCACGCGCACCTTGTCGCCGTATTTCTCGCCAAACAACGCAGTGGCACCCATGGCCTTGGCCTCTTCAATGGGCATCTCGGCGTAGGTCACGTTGGGTATGTTCTCGCGGATCTTCTGGTTCACAAGTTTTTCCACCTGCCGGATTTCCTCAGGGGTCATCTTGGCGAAGTGGCTGAAGTCGAAGCGCAGACGCTGGTCGTCGACCAAAGAGCCTTTTTGCTCGACATGCGAGCCTAACACCTGCCTCAAGGCGGCGTGCATCAGGTGGGTCGCGCTGTGGTTGTTGGCGATGCGCTGACGGCGTTGGGCATCCACCGTGGCGGTGAAGGCGACCTCAGGATTCTGGGGCAGCTGCTCGGTGATGTGGATGACCAGGTTGTTTTCCTTTACGGTATTGATGATTTTAATCGTCTCGTTTTCAGAGGTCAAAGTGCCGGTGTCGCCCACCTCACCGCCCATTTCGGCATAGAAGGGCGTTTTGTCCAAAACGATTTCGAAGTGGGTCTTTTTCTTGGCCACCACTTCGCGGAAGCGGAGGATGTGGCTCTCGCAAGTCAGGTCGGTGTAGCCCACGAAATTGGTAGGTTCCTCGCTGGCGTTCACCACCACCCAGTCGCCATTGGCTTTCTCGGCTGCCTTGCGCGAGCGGTTTTTCTGCTCTTCGAGGTTGGCCTTGAAGCCTTCCATGTCGACGTTGATGCCTTTTTCTGAGGCCATCAGCTGGGTGAGGTCGATGGGGAAGCCGAAGGTGTCGAACAGCTCGAAGGCGAAGTTGCCGTCGATGTCCTGGCCTTGGTGTTGCTCCACATAGCCCTCAAAACGCTTGATGCCTTGGGCCAAGGTGCGTAGGAACGAGGCTTCCTCCTCGCGGATGACCTTGCTGACCAACTCCTGTTGCTTCTTGATTTCGGGGAAGTTGTGTTCCATCTGGCTGACGAGGATGGGCAGCAGGTTGCACACAAAAGGCTCCTCGAAGCCAAGGAAAGTGAAACCATAGCGCACAGCACGGCGCAGCACGCGGCGGATGACATAGCCCGCACCGTTGTTCGACGGCAGCTGTCCGTCGGCGATGGCGAAGCTGACGGCACGCAGGTGGTCGGCGATGACGCGCATGGCCACGTCGGTCTTCTCGGCCTTGCCGTATTCGATGCCCGACATCTTG
>CAMOCK010000147.1 GCA_946610645.1 uncultured Bacteroidales bacterium | reverse complement strand
GGCTTGATCAGCAACCTGACCTTGCCTGGCGGTGGCACCACCGACTATGCCGTTGAGATTTACTACGCTGCCGTGAAGGGCGAGAAGTTCATCTGCCCCATCAGCAAGGGCACCTTCATGGATATGATGTACATGCCCGATGCTTTGGATGCCATGGTCGACATCATGGAAGCCGACCCGAGCAAGCTCGTACACCGCAACTCGTTCAACGTCACTTCGATGAGCTTCGACCCGGAGATCATCTACAACGCCATCAAGAAGTACTATCCGGACTTTGAGATGGAATACAAGTTCGACCCGATCCGTCAGGCCATCGCCGACAGCTGGCCGAACAAGATGGACGACAGCTGCGCCCGCAAGGAGTGGGGCTGGAACCCGAAGTACGACCTCGACAAGATGACGGTCGACATGATCGAGACCTTGAAGAAGAAGTTGCTGTGATTACACAACATAATGTTTCACGAATAGCGGAGACGGGATGTTTCCGCTATTCGTTTTTTTATTTTCTGGGATGGTCTGTAGGGACGCATCGAATGCGTCCGCAGAACGATGTTTTGAATCACATCGCGGATTATATCGAAAACAATCCAATGCGTTGGGAAATGGATAGGTTTTACAGGAAATGATGACTCGTACGATTTCGATAATATAATACTTGGTGTCTTATCCTAAGCAATATTGACGTTGTAATTCGAGCATGACGATTTTTTTTCATACCTTTGCCGCTTCAAACAAAACCAACTTTTGTATTTTTTAAATTACTGTTTTACAATTGTTTAAGTTATGAATAACGAAAAATTGAAGCAACAAATCCTGTCCTATGCCCTGTTGGTGCTTGGCTCTGCACTTTTCGCCATCGGCGACGTGATGTTTGTAAATCCTTACCATCTTGCGCCTGGAGGCGTGTATGGTTTGGCCAACGTGTTCAACGCCCTGTGGGGGTGGAAAATCTCTGTGTCGGGCATTGCCATGGACATTCCGCTGCTCATTATCGGCACCATCATCCTTGGTCCCAAGTTCGGCATCAAGACGATTATTTCAGTCATCCTGATACCTGTGTTCACTTATATCCTTGAAAGCACTTGGGGCTATGCGCCTGTGATTCACGGCGGTAGCGTGGTCGCCGACACCCAATCGGCACTTTATTACATCGCCAAGGACGGCTCGCAGAGTTGGTTCATGCCCGACATGGTTCTGAACACCATCGTTTCAGGCCTCATCTATGGCGTGGCCATCGGTGTCATTTTCCGCGCTGGTGCCACTTCGGGCGGCTCCGACATCATCTCCATGATCATCCACAAATACACGAAAATCAGCCTTGGCACCCTCGTGATGGTTGTGGACAGCCTCATTTCACTCACCACCTTGATTGCTTTCGAGGACATCCGCCTGCCCATCTATTCCATCCTTCTGATTTACATCGAAGGCAAGGTCATCGACCTTGTTGTGGAGGGTGTGAAGAGCTACAAGACGGCCTTCGTGGTCACCGACAAGATTGAGGAGGTGCGCAACTTCATCCTCAAGGATCTCGACCGAAGCGGCACGGTGTTCACGGGGAGCGGCCTCTACCAAGGTGCCGAGCGCAAGATGATATATGTCACCCTCAACCGCTCCGACTTGGTGAAACTGAAAGCTAACCTCCGTTTCCTCGACCCGAACGCTTTCGTCAATGTGATTGAAAGCTCGGAGATTATGGGCAATGGCTTCAAGGCCTTGCCGACGGAGTAGAGTTTTTTGACCAAAACACACAAAACAAGCAAAACTCATTAAGCATCGTGTGGAAAGCTGCCAACCGGCGGCTTTCCCGCGACTGCCCGGTTGGGCAAGTCGCTCATCGTAAGAACTGTTTTGTGGGTTTTGTCAGTTTTGTGATTATACTAGTATTTCTTGAGCATCTCTCCCAGTAGTGACTTGATTCTGTTTCTCAGCGAAATCGGTCCCAGCACCTCAATATGCACGTTCATCGTAAGCAGTTGTTGGATGAAGTCGTAGGAAGGTTTCAGCCGCCATGAGAAAATGGTATAGTCGTCGGTTTCTTCGATGATGCGCTGGCTGTGGTGCAAGGGCAAGCCTTTCAGAAAATTGCTTTGGTCTTTGTCGGCCTTGACGAGGATTTTCTCTGTCTGCAATTCAGGCTCTACATAGATGCCGAAAGCGTCTTGGAAATGCTTCTGCAAGTCAAAATCCTCTGGAGCCTTAAAGGTTTTTCCCGTGAGGTTGAGCGTATCGATACGGTCCAAGGCATAGCAACGAATTTCTTCCTTCTCGTTGCGAGCGATAAGGTACCACCGCTGCTTAAACAGCTTAAGCGCGAGCGGCTTGCAGCGGTAATGTTTGATGTCGTCTTTGCCATAATACCGTCTGTATTGCATTTCGATTTCAAGGTTTTTCTCCAAAGCCCCCATCAGCGGTTCCAAATGCTCAATGCCGCCTGGGACGCGCTCAAACTGCACCCGCTTGCGCAGACTGAGGTCTGACGAAAGCCTGTTGTTGATGGCAAAACTGTGAAGCAACCACATTTTCAAGTCGTTGCCAAGCATTTCCTCACGCTCGCCTTGGGGAATGTAATAAGCATTGCGGCTTTTGTCGCACTCAATGTCGATGCCAAACACGTCCGCAATGTATTGGCGGTAGTTATGGAACGACCTTTCGGGAATTGGGTCGTTGTCGCCGTCCCGCGTCCAACGGTCATTGAGTTCTTTCAGCGTGATGCCCGCGTCGCGCCGGTCGGCGATGGTGTTAGCAATCCAAATGCATTTGATGAGTTTGTCCATAAACGGTTTGCTTTTCGAGGGCAAAGGTAAAGGTTTTTACGGACATACTAAAACCCAATCCTCGGTCTGTTTTCAGCGATGTTTTCTTCTTCGCAAAAGCCGATGAGCGTTTCAAGGCTCGGCGTTTGGCCTGTCAGGATATGCTCGACGGTGGCTTTTCTCGTGATGTTTTCCATCTGTCCGCCGCTGAAGTCGTAGCGTTCGGCAAGAATGGCCACATCGCTTTTAGGAAGATCGGGCATCATGCTTTGCCAGATTTGGAGTCGTGTGGTGCAATCAGGTTTGTGGAAATTGATCTTGTAAAGGAAACGACGCTCAAAGGCCGAGTCCATGTTTTGTGTCAAGTTGGTCGTGGCCATCATAATGCCATCCAGAGTTTCCATCTCTTGCAGGATGATGTTTTGAAGCGTGTTTTCCATTTGGTCAACGGCATGGACGGCGTTGGTGGAACGTTTCGCAATGATACCGTCTGCCTCATTGAAAAGCAGGATGGGTTCCTTGTCACAATACTCCACGAAATTGCGGTAACGGTCGAAGACGGCCTTCACCCTTTTCTCGCTTTCGCCCACCCACTTGCTGCGCATCTCCGAAAGGCTGACTTGCATGATGTTTCGACCCGTGGCGCGGGCAATTTGCAGCACGGTCTCAGTCTTTCCCGTTCCTGGCGCGCCATACAGCAGGCAAGCAAAGCCGCTGCGCATTCCTTGTTGCTTCATCCTGAGCCTGATGTCGCTGAATGATGTCGGTTGCAGCAGGCTTTTCAGCCGTTCTATTTGGGCTTGGTCATTCGCATTGTAGAACAACTGTTTCTCGGCAATGCTTGCTGCCAGTGTGAGTTCATCAAGGTCAACAGGCGCCTGTTTGAGGCAATTTTTGGGCAACAAAGTTTCCTTGCCGTGTTCGGTCAGACGGAAGGTGTCACCGCCAAAAAGCTCATGGCCTGCTGGCTCCACCAACTTGTCCTTAATGAGCCGATGCTGGCCGTTGCTTAGCAGATTAAACTCCGCCTTTGCTTGTCGCTCATTGTCGAAAAGGTCGTCAAAATCACGGAATTCAAGTTTTTCTTCCCTGTCGACGAGTGTGCTGAGACAGAATTTCAGTAGAAAGACAAGTTCTTTGTCGTCATAGTTCAGTCTGTCAAGTTTTGTGGCAAAATCCAATTGTGGGTTGGCCGTTATGAGTTCATGGACATCATAGACGAAACACTCAAATGAGGTTTCCTTCTCGTCCTTTTCCTTGAATATCGAGTCTAATTGCAGAATGAATGTTTCAAAGTTGAGCTTGCCGATTTCTTGTTTCTCAATCTCCGTATCGTTCAACAAGCAATTTAGGATGTATTCTGGCACGTAGTAGCTTTCTTCGCTATACAATCCTCTTTTTCCATTGCTCCGTATGAGCCTTGCCTGAAGAAGTGCTTTGAGGTCGGGAGCAAGCCGGAGCATGTCGAGGTCTTTGCAGTCAAGGTGACGTTTGATGTCAGAAAGGGAACACATGGAGCAATATGACGAGTAGGCGATGATGGCGAACAAAGTGGCTTGTTCCTTGCTGATTCCCAATTTGTTGGCAAGTCTTTCAAGCGGTTGTGCGTTTTTTGCCAAGAATTGGCCTTTCATTTGGGAGTCTTCTGATGCTTTGACAATTTTTTCGATGTCGAGCAATGCGGTTGATTTTTCTTTCATGATGTTTTTGTTTTGTGATTTCATCGGCAAAACAAAAACAAAACTCTGCCATTTTTAGGCAGAGTTGGATTTTTGAATGAAACGAATAAGTTATTTGGTGATTATTGGTACCACCTTGTAATATAAATAGTATTCCATTTTATCATTGCCAAATACTTTATACTCTTGATTGTCAAAGTATTCCTTGTAGAATGAATGATAGGTGTCGTTTACAGTTTGTTTATTGTTACTTCGTTGTATTAAAAAATCAGCAAGAAGTATAGCGTAACACGCCTTGTATTTTTGTTTATCAAAAATTGGAATATCTTCATAGTAAGTCTGTAAACGGTATAAGTCACCGTATGGATTGGTCCTGTGTTGTCGTTTTGTTTTGTGGCTTGGCTTCGAAGTCAGTTCTTCGAAATGATATGGAGAATGAAGCCGTTTGGCCTCAATTAATAATAAAGTATCAGAATGAACAATGACGCTGTCAATATGTTGATGGCTTTGCCCAATAATAGGCATTTCTTGCCAAATGACTCCTTTTTCGTTGAGTTCCAAATAACTATGACAGAAGTTGAATGTTAAGTTGCGTTCTGTAAATCCTGTAGCTCTGTTATTGTCTTTGTCGTTTGTGGGTAAAAAATCAGGGTTGCCAAAAATCCTCTTATACGAATTACACATGTTATCAAAGATCTCCTTAACAAAGGAATATACATTATCAGTATTCATCATTTTCAATTTTTTGTCAAATCAATTCTTTCAGTTTGTCATGCAAATTCTTTGGCAATAGTTTCTCAAACTTCTCTCTTGTGCCAGAAGGGATAATGATTTCTTTTAAGCTATTGCAATATGTAAAGGCGTTACCCTCAACAATAGTAAGGCTCTTTGGTAGAGATATGCTAATGAGGTTGCTGCATCCTCCAAATGCCCCATACTTTATAATCGAAACACCTTCAGGAATGACAATCTTGGTTAGTGCAATGCATTTTGCAAAAGCTTTTTCGTGAATGACTTCAACGCTCTTTGGTATAGACACGGATTTAATGTGTTTACAATCAGAAAAGGCCTCACGACCAATCTCTTTCACTCCATCTGGAATATTTATACGACGGGCATCCCTTGAACAATGTAAGAAAAACTCTCCATTGTCCGAGCAATAGCTTTCGTCAGGTTCGTTGTAATCATATATTGCCAATGGGTCAGAATAGGTTGTTTCGATGAAAAGCTCTTTGTAGCCTGGTAGTTTCTTTTCAAATTCTATAGTGCTACCTTCAGGAATGAAGATTTCCAATAATTCTGTACAAGAGCCAAAAACATTTTCCCCTATGGAAATATCAGCGCTTGTAAATTCGATTTCAGTTAATCCACAGCAACCAAGAAATGCGTCATTTCCAATGCTTTTTACGCTTGTGGGAACTTGAAGGGAGTGGAGGCGGTGGCAATTCATAAAAGCGGCATTTCCAATTGATACTGTGCCTTTGGAAATAACTATTTCTTCAAGTTTTCTGCAATCAGCAAAAGCCTCTTCTCCAATGCTTAATAGGTTATATGGTAATTCGATGGATTCTAATTGGTCGCAACCTTTGAACGCGAAATCATCAATGTGAATGATTTCACTTGGCAAATCGAAATCTCCACTAATGCTATTTGGGCAATGAATAAAAGTCTCTTTGTCTTCAGAGATAATAACATCAGGACTATTATCTTGATATTTTTCGTAACTCATTGTAATTCAATTTAGTTATTTTGACTGTTTTTTCGTGTTAGAGATTGTTTCTTGTATTAGTTTTTTACCTAAATCCCTGCAAATATAATGGTTTTTCAAACACAAGCTCGCCGCAAAGATTTTTTATTCAGGCAAATCAAGCCCTCCATCCAACCGAATACAAATCTCAAACTCAAACTCGCTCACGTACACGAGGTCATAGAGGCTGAAATGTCGGTTGTCATAGAGGTTGTGGAAAGGATAGACAAGGTGCATGTCCTTCGACCATTCATAGTCTAGGCCCTCGTTCCAGTTGTCGTTTTCGTCGGCCATGCCGAGCCATGCTTCAAGGCTTTCGTGCGCCGACATGATTCCGTTTTGGTCCCATCTCAGGCTCCACGAGCAGCCCTCTGTGGAATACATTCGGTCGTAGCCGCCTTGAGTCATTACCTCCCACATCGTTTCCGCTCGCTCGGCCTGGACTGGATGCGCCGTAGGATAGGTATAACCTAACTTCAGTTTCCCTTCAACTTCAAGGTCGCCGATGCCGTCGTAGAGTTTCATCATGCCCTCGTGGATGGCTTTTGTCTTGTTGAAGAGGGCAGTGGCTGCTGCCTTTATCCTGTCGTTGAAATCCGACAGCAGCCTTTTGCTTTCCTCGTCATACTGCATCAGTTCGCGCAGTATCATCCACCGATGGTGCAGCGCATTCTTGATGACTGCTTCCGCTTCGGCTTGTTTCCCATGCTCGTACACATCCAAGATGATTTCTTCCAACATCACGATGCGAGGGTCTTCAAATGCTTCTTTGGTGTTCATCTTGCATGTCAGTTAAACCCGTTTGCAGCTGCTTCCAGCATTTTCTTGTTAATCCTCGTGTATCTGTTCACTTGCTTCGTTGTCATGCTGCCCGAAGCGTTTTCCAGTTGTTCTCCCAATTCCTCTGCTTTTTCCAACAGCTTTGCATATTGCGACATTGCATTCATATCGCCTGAAGCAATTCTTTTCAAACAAGCGATGTATCTGTCAACATAATTTTCGTATGCATCAAGCACTTTGTCCCAATCTGTTGTGGCTGTTACTTGACCTCTGCCTTCTATGATT
>CAMOCK010000146.1 GCA_946610645.1 uncultured Bacteroidales bacterium | reverse complement strand
AGCCAGAATCCCTTGTTGGTCAGGATCTTGCCGATGTCGCTCACCTTGAAGGGGTCGTCCTTCTCCTCGGCCTCTCCGGTCTGCTTGTCGAGTTTGCTGTCCATGAAGAAGTAAACGATGAACATGATCAAGGCGATGCACATTAGTACCACACCGAAGGCAACGGCGCGGCTAACGCTGATGTCGCCGCCCAACTTGGCAAAGTAGGGCGAGAAAATCATGCAGGTGGCCACACCCAAGCGGGCCAAAGCCATCTCCGAACCCATAGCCAAAGCCGTTTCGCGGCCCTTGAACCACTTCACGATGCCACGACTCACGGTGATGCCGGCCATCTCAACACCGCAACCAAACACCATAAAACCTAAGGCAGCCAACTTGGCCGAGGCGGGCATGCCGCGATAGAACGGCGAAACGCCCAACTCCTCGAAGCCGGGGATGTAGTTGAGATTGTTGTTGAACCAAGTCTCAAGGCCGCTGCCCATGAACGACTCGCTGATGGCGTAGTACTTGATCAAGCCGCCAATGAGCATCACCGCGCCCGAAAGCACGGCGGTGAAACGCACACCCATCTTGTCGAGGATGATGCCGGCGAAAATGAGGAAGAACACGAAGACGTTCAGGAAGGTCTCAGAACCCTGCATGGTGCCAAAAGCGAGGCTGTCCCAACCGCGCTCGGTCTGCATCAGGTCCTTGATGGGGGACAAAATGTCCATGAAAATGTAGCTGCAAAACATGGCCAAGGCCAATAGCAGCAAGGCAATCCACCGCATGGTGGGGTTGTCTCTCAATGTGAGTTTTTCTGTCATAACGTTATGATTTAAAGATTTAAGATTTAAGATTCAAGATTGGGCAATTAGCCTTTAGCTGTTAGCCATTAGCTTGGCAGCAATTATGCTAACAGCTAATGGCTGATAGCTAAACGCCAAACAATTATTCAGGTATCTGCACCACTTCCTTCTTGTAGCCTTGCAGCACGGCTTTCGCCATGTTGGCCACGTCGTCGGCGGTGATGTTGTTCATGATGTCGGTGTAGTTGGCCATCGGGTTGTAGCCGTCGCGGTCGAGGGTTTGGATGCAGTTCATCCAGTAGCGGTTGTTCTCCAGGTCTTCGCTGTGTTTCTTGACGAGGAACTCCTTCACCTTCTTGAGGTCTTCCGGGCGCGGGCCGTTGTTGGCCACGTTCTGCAACTCGGCCACGGCAATGCCCATCAGCTTTTCGTACATTTCCTTGTTGGTGTTGAAGCCGACGAGGAACATGAAGGACTCTTTCGGGCGGAGGATCAGGTTGCCGTTCACGCCCACGCCGTAGGTGCCGCCTTCGTCTTCGCGGATTTTCTCGGTATAGACGATGTCCATCACGTCGCTCAAGGCTTGCATGGTCAGTTGGTTCTTGCGGTTGTTTTCCATGTCGCCGTTATAAACCATGTAGCAGGTCACTTTCGGGTTTTCCATGGCCTTGGTGTAGTGGCTGCGCACGTCCTTGTCGGTGAAGGAGGGCACGTTGGCGGTCCAAGTCTCGTCGTTCTTCTTGGTCTTCAGGGCACCGATGTATTGCTCAATCATAGGCTCGAAGGTTTCGGGGTCGATGTTGCCCACGAAGGTGAACACGAAGTTGTTGGCGTCCTTGAAGCGGTCGGCATAGAGTTTGAGGGCTTTGGCGTAGTCCACCTTGTCATAGTCTTCGGCTTTCATGCGCTTGACCAACGGATGGTTGTCGTAGAGGGCGAAGATGAGATTGTCGCTGAAGGCCACGTCGGGGTTCGACTCGTAGTTGGCCAGCATCGACTTGGTGCGGGTGATGTACGACTGGAAGGCTTCCTCGTCGCTACGCGGGTTGTTGAAATACAGATAGGTGAGTTGCAGCATGGTTTCCAGGTCTTTCACGGAGCAGTTGCCGCTGATGCCTTCGGTCAGGTTGCCGATGCTGGGGCTCACTCTCACGTTCTTGCCGGCCAGGACTTTGGGCAGTTCGATGGCGCTGAAGTTGCCCACGCCGCCGAGCGTTGCCAGCTCGTTGATTTGCTGCAAGGTGTAGGGGTCGCTTTGGTCCATGACGGAGTAGCCACCGAAGCTGTAGGCCGACATCAGGATTTCGTCGTCCTTGAACTTGGTGGGCTTGTAGATCACCTTCACGCCGTTCTTAAGGGTGAGCACGGTGGCGTCGAAGGTGTCGTCGTGTTTCTTGCTGTCGATGGCGCCTTTCACAGGCATGGTAGCGATGAGAGGCTCGTTGCTGACGGTTTCCTTGTAAGGCTCAACCGCGATTTTGTTGGCGTTTTGGAACATGGCCAGCAGTTCGGCCTTGGTGGGAAGCGTTTCGCCTTCCTTTTCGGGGGCGGTGAGGGTGATGACGATGTTGTCTTCACGGATGAGTTCCTTGGCATATTCGTTGATGGCTTCCACGGGCAGGGCGGGCAGGATTTGGCTGAGCAGCATATACTCGTTCTCGATGCCCATCAGTGGCTCGTTGGTGAGGAAGTGGGCAAGGATGGGGTTGAGGTAGCGGCCCGTTTCCTGCTTGTCGCGCTCTTCGTATTGGTTCTCGACGCGTTTCATCAGGTCGGCCTTGGCGCGTTCAAATTCGGAAGCGGTGAAGCCGTATTGCTTCATGCGGTTGTTTTCGGCGATGATGGCGTTCATGGCCTCGTCGATGCCTTCCTTGTCCTTGGCATAGGCAAGGCTGGTCCAGGCGTCCTTGGTGTCGCTCACGAAGAAGGTGCCGTAGTAGCCGTAGCCGAAGATGAAGGGCGGGTTGGCTTTCTGTGTGAGTTCTTCCATGCGGTCGTTGTACATGGAGGCCACGAGGTTGTCGATGTAGCCTTTCAGCCAATATTGGATGTCGCCTTTTTCCTCGTCTGGCACCACATCGTGCTTGTAGTACACCGAGAGGTCGTAGTTGGTGCTTTCCTTGTCGGTGCAGATGCTGATGATGGGTTCGGCGTTGTCGGCCACTTCGAAGCGGGTGCGCTCGGCGGGATTGACGGGAGCGGGGATGTCATCGAACATGGTCTTCAAGCGGCTCTCGATTTCGTTTACGTCGATGTCGCCAATGATGATGATGCCTTGCAGGTCGGGGCGATACCATTTGTGGTAGTAGGCGCGCAGGGCGTCATGCTTGAAGCCGCTGACTACTTCCTCGGTGCCGATGGGCAGGCGGTGTCCGTAGGGGCTGTTGGGATAGATTTCAGGCAGCATCTTCTGGTAGATGCGCATCTGGGCACTTTGGCCTTGGCGCATTTCCTCAAGGATGACGCCACGCTCCTTGTCGATTTCCTCGCCTTCGAGTGAGATGAAGCTCGACCAGTCGTGGAGCACGAGCATACACGAATCCACAAGGCCGGGGTTGGTGGTGGGCACGTTGGTGAGCATATACACGGTTTGCTCGATGCTGGTCCAGGCGTTCACGTTTTCGCCAAACTTCACGCCGTTGTGCTCCATGTAGTTGAGGAGCGACTTGCCCGGGTAGTTCTTCGTGCCGTTGAAGGCCATGTGCTCAAGGAAGTGGGCCAAGCCTTGCTGGTCGTCTTCTTCGAGGATGGAGCCCACCTTCTGCGCGATGTAGAAATTGGCGCGCTGGGCGGGTTTCTCGTTGTGACGGATGTAATAAGTCAGTCCGTTCTCGAGTTTGCCTCTTCTGACGTTTTGGTCGAAGGGCACGGGCATGGCTTGCTGGGCGAGCATGGTCGCGCTCAGGGCAAGCATTGCGACTAAGGTTAATGTCAATTTTTTCATTTTGTTTGGTATTTGTTGATTAACTGTTTGATTGTTCGTTTGGCTCATGCTCTCTGGCTCTGGCTTATGGCGTTTTTACCGAGGCGGAACCCCTTTTCTTTATTGTGAAGTTGCCATCAGCCATCGTCATCGTTAATATAAATGTACTACAAACTTCTCCTCAAAATATTCCTCCTTGAACCATTTGCCGACCGGCACTTTCTTGCAGCGCCAGTAGCGGTTGAGCTTGCTGATTTCCTCCGTCAGGTCGCCGCCTTTCAAATACATGATGCCGCCGGCCTCCACGTCGCCCCTGATTCTCAGTTTGTTGCCCGCGAGGTTGGCGATTTCGGGCAGGGTCATCACGGCGCGACCGGTGATCACGTCGAACTTCTCCTTCACTTCCTCGGCGCGTTTGTGTTCGGCCACCACGTTCTCCAATCCGATGGCGTCTTTCACGGCGTTCACCACCTTGATTTTCTTGCCTGTACCATCAATGAGGTAGAAATCGGTTTGCGGAAACAGGATGGCCAAGGGTATGCCTGGAAAACCGCCGCCCGTGCCCAAGTCCATCACCTTCATGCCTGGCAGCAACTCGAAGTATTTGGCGATGGCCAAAGAATGCAGGACGTGATGCTCATAGAAGTGCTCCATGTCCTTGCGCGAAATCACGTTGATTTTGCTGTTCCAATCCAAATATAAGTCTTTCAACTGGTTATATTGCTCCTTCTGACGCTCGGTCAGGTCGGGGAAATACTTGAGTAGGCTTGTCGTATCCATAATTTGTCAAAAAAATCGCTTCAAAAATACGGAAAATTTCATTGCGTTGATGCGCGTTAATGAAATTGTTGTAATTTTACACTCTTAATTTTGAACCACTATGAGAAGATTATTGTTCGCTTTCCTGTTGCTGCCCTTGTCATTGTGGGCTCAGCGCATCACCCCAGAAGAATACATCCAGACTTACAAGGACATTGCCATGCGCGAGATGCGCGAACACAAGATTCCGGCTTCCATCACCCTGGCCCAAGGCATTCTCGAATCGGGCGCGGGCAACAGTGCCTTGGCTCGCGAGGCGAAAAACCACTTCGGCATCAAGTGCCACAAGGGCTGGACGGGCAAGACGTATCACATGGACGACGATGAGAAAGACGAGTGCTTCCGCAAATACAAAAACGCTGAGGAATCCTTTCGCGACCATTCGGAATTCCTTTGTGGCCGCTCGCGTTATGCCGCCCTTTTCGACCTCGAAATCACTGACTACAAAGGCTGGGCGCGTGGCCTCAAGGCGGCGGGCTATGCCACCAACCCGAAGTATGCCCAGCTGCTCATCGACCGCATTGAGCTTTACGACCTCACCAAATATGACAAAATCGCCTTGGGCCAGATGACCGACGACAACCAATTGCCCGACATCGCGCCCGAAGACGAACTGTTGGAGTTGGCTTTTTCGCCCACCGACCGTTCTGCTTTCGAGTTGGTCGACATGACGGCTGACAAGCGTTTCATCTACGAGAACAACGGCGTGCGCTTCGCCTACGCCAAAGAAGGCGAAACGCCCGAGCAGTTGGCTCAGGCGTTTGGCGTGAAATACAAGAAACTTTGCGACTACAACCTCCTTCGTCGTCCCGACGAGATGGTGTTCCACAGCGGAGATGTGGTGTATCTTGCTAGGCTGAAAAACAAGAACTGGAAGGCGAAGAAATACACCGTTGCCGAAGGCGAAACCCTCCGCGATGTGGCCTTGCGCTTCGCCGTGAAGCCCGAGAAAATCATGAAAAAGAACGGCTTGCAGTCGGCCCGACTGCAAACGGGACAAGTGCTCTGGCTAAGGTGAGGCCAGAGTGAAGGCAAAAAACAAGCGGTGCTGAAGGATTACGGCACCGCTTGTTTTTTGTTGTTCAATGAATTATTCAACAACGATTTTCTGTGTCCTGACATTTTCGCCGTCAATGAGGCGCAAAACGTAAACGCCCGGTGTCATTCCCGCCGTAGGGACACACCGCGTGTGTCCGCCCATGGAAACGATGACGCGCCCCATCACGTCCACCACCTGTAGGGACGCACCGCGTGCGTCCGCCTCATTGATGCGTATTTCGCCATCGGCAATGAACGCAAACGGTCGGTTCGCAGACATCTCGTCTGCGGGTTCGGAAAACACCAAGCGGAACCGCGAGGCGTAGTCGGTGGTTTTGGCGGTGAAGGTGTATTCTGCCTGCTGGGGGTCTTTTGAATCCCCCCTGCCCCCCTTAAAAGGGGGACGGCCTGCCGGTGTCAAGAGGTCTATGTCCGCGCCGGTGAGGTTGTCAATCAAATGCAGGTATTCCAAATCAAGGTTTTGCGTGTTGAAGGTCAAGGTGTAGGTGCCGTTTTTGGCGGCCTTGAAATGGAGGGGAACCTCTGTAGAGACGCAAAATTTTGCGTCTGTATCAATGGAGACGTTGCGCGCAACGTCTCTACAAACATCACCAATGTTGGCCACGGCGTAATCCTTCCCGCCGTGCGGGATATAGATTTTGCTTGTGCGGTCGCTGAGGCTGAATTTCTCCAAGGTGTTGCCCTCGCCGAAGCGGATGATGGCGCGGTCGGTGGCAGCGGGCGTTGAGCCGTCCCTGTTTGTGTTTGCGTTGCCTTCCACCAAGTCGATGCTGAGGAGGTTGCTTTGTGCGACTATGGGGTTTCTTGAAATTCTTATCTTTTCCCCGGTCGTGGTGGCTTGCGTGAAGAAGCCTTCCATCGGGTGGACGACCCCCGTGGCGGGAATGAGACCGTCGCCGTCGGTGTTCATCCTGTAGAAGCTGCGGTATGCGCCCGTGGCGTTATCATAGACGTAGGCATCGCAAGGGAACGGATTGCCATGCAAATGCCAGCCCTTAAAGTCGTAGTTTCCACTGTAAATAAGACTTATGACATCGTCGGCGGCGGAGGCGTTGAGGCTGTTGCTCAAAACGATGTCCATGTCGGAGGTATTGGCGTAGAGGTAACCGTACCTGAGCATAGCCTGTATCCTAGTGATAGCCCCCGCCTTGTAGTTGCGCCATTCGAGGCCGTCGGGGAAATTATTTGCGAAAAAGTAAAAGTCGAAGTCGCTCTCGGTGGTGATGAGGCCCAAGGCCGTGGGTTCAGGACCGGGGAAGACACTCGTCGGGAAGCCTACCAGATACCAACCGCCGTCGGTGCTTTCGCCATAGCCCGTGATGTGCTTCTTGATGGTCGCATTGACATCGCTGTTGCTTTTCAGTTGCCCGCCGTCCTCGATGGTGAGGGTGTTGCCGCCTACGATGGTGATGCTGTTGGCTTCGGCCACGCAGCCCTGGGGCACGGTGGCGTTGGCAAAGAGATAAATGTCGTCTTCCAAGGTGGGCACGCCGTTTGGCATCCAATTTGCGGCTTCGCACCAGTTGCCTTCGGCAGCGAATGACTTGACCTCGACCAAGTTGGCCGTAATGCTGACATTCTCCCCGGGCATCACGAGCGTATAGGCGCTTCCGCTTGGAGTGAGGGTGCCCGCCGACGCGGAATAGCCATCAGACGGAATGTAGCCAACCGGGGCACTGATGTTTAGGGCAACGCTTTGTTCGTTGCCAGCATAAACGATGCCCTCGTAGGCCAAGCCGATGCTGCCTGCCAAACCGACAGTGATGCCTTCCTCGCCGCTGACCGCATAGCCATACATCGCCTGCCCCGCCACATCGTTGCCTTGGATGCCGCCGATGTTGCTGTAATAGGGTGTACGGTAATAGTTGTTGCTGTAGGTGTTTTCGGCCCCTTGATTCTTACCGACAATTCCACCTTGGCACTCATAAACATAACTCATTATCCCCAAATTCAAGCAGTTGCTTACCGAGCTACTTTCTGCTTCTCCTACGATGCCGCCAACATAATATTGCCCTGCGATGTATGCAGATGCAGCGTTTACGCAATGGCTAACGGTGCTGTTATAAGCAGTTCCGACAATGCCTCCTATGTAGCCAAAGTATCCTGGAGGAGGGTCAACACGCCCGAAGTTTTGGCAACCGGTAATGATTGTGTTGTTGGATCTTCCCACGATGCCACCGCTAAAACTGCCTTGCACATCTCCATGGTTTTGGCAATCGATGATGCTACTGTTCTCGGCATCTCCAGCGATTCCGCCATAATAATAGCCTTCATGGGTGTAATCATCCAATATGAGGGAAGCCTTATTGATGCAGTTTTTGATGGTGCCGTAATACACAAATCCGGCAATGCCTGCAAGATAATAACCGTAGTCTCCGATGCTGCTTTGGTCGAGGGTGAGGTTTTCCACCACGCCGCCGTTGCCTACTACTCCGAAGATGCCATAATAATACCCGCTGCCACTGAGGGTTACGTTGCTGATGGTGTGCCCGCCGCCGTCGAAGTGGCCGCAGAAGCGGTTGTACAAGTTGTACCCGTTGCCGATGGGCGTGTAGCTTTTCTCAGAATAGTCGAGGTCGGCGGTCATCAGGAAATAGGTGCCGCTGAAACTGTTACCGCCGTTCACTTGCGAGGCCAAGGCATCCATGTGGTCAGTGGTGGCGATAAGATAAGGGTCGGTTTCCGTTCCGCTGCCGCCGCCGAAGGTGCTTTGCGCCCACGCCGCAACGGGCGCAAACAGGGCGAGCATCAAGAGCAGCGCGAAAGCGCGTTTCGTTTTGGTTTTCAGGTTTTTGTTGGCAGTGGCTGCCAGGCTTTGGATGTTAAGTTTGGTAGT
>CAMOCK010000145.1 GCA_946610645.1 uncultured Bacteroidales bacterium | reverse complement strand
GCCGGCGTGAAAGTCTCAATGACCATCTCCAAAATCTGCACGATGGCCGCAATGATGGCGATAAAAAGGATATAAGTGAGGAAACTCAAGTCAACGGAAGCCAATTTGGGGCTTATCCAAGCCAACGCGCCAGGCGAGAGCAAGTATTTGTTGATGAGGTAGTTGACGGGTACGGTGACGACCAACACGAAAGTCACGGCCAAACCGAGTCCCGCGCTCGTTTTCACTGTCTTCGACACGGCAAGGTAAGAACACATGCCGAGAAAGTATGCAAAGATCATGTTGTCGACAAAAACCGATTTTATCAGAAGCTTGAACAATTCCATGGCCGATTAGTTTTGGTTTTCTTGCATTTCGGGGTGACGGGTGCGCTGGATCCAAATGATGATGCCGACGATGATGAGCGCCATGGGCGGCAATATCATCAGGCCGTTGTTCATGTAGCCGGCTTCGTAAAACGATTGCGGTATGACCTGATAACCTAAAAGCGTTCCCGAGCCAAGCAACTCGCGGAAGAACGCCACGATGACAAGAATCAAGCTGTAGCCCAAACCGTTGCCCAAGCCGTCCAAAAACGACTCCCAAGGCCCGTGCGACAAGGCGAAGGCTTCCAAACGCCCCATGATGATGCAGTTGGTGATGATAAGACCCACGTAAACAGAGAGTTGCTTGCTGACATCGTAGGCAAAGGCTTTCAAAAACTGGTCGATGAGGATGACCAAGGCGGCCACCACGACGAGTTGCACGATGATGCGGATGCGCGACGGGATGCCCTTGCGCAGCAACGAGATGATGAGGTTCGACAAGGCCGTCACCACGGTCACGGAGGCACCCATCACCAAGGCGGGCTTGAGTTGGGCGGTCACGGCGAGGCACGAGCAAATGCCGAGCACTAATACCGTGACGGGGTTGGTCTTTCTGAGGGGTTCTATGACGAGTTTTTTGGCGTTAGGCATAATGGTTCTATTCAAGCATCCGTTTGGATAAAAGCATTTCGTTAAATAAATCATCTATATCTTTTTGCCATCCCAGCCATTCTATGTTAGGGATTAATCTCGGTGAATTAGCGTGTAATTCAATAAGTGATGTAATTGCATCGATTTTTAAGCAATTAATACGTATTTTTTCTTTCGTAGTGTCAGTTAATGATGCTTGTTCTATATTTTTCAATATGTTGGCTATTTTGGATTTAACATCATTCACATAGTTCAAATAGATGGTTTTGTCTTTAATAATCATTGTGATGAAATGTTTTATAACTTTGAGTATTCTTGAACAATCCACCGCTTCAAAAGCGGGTCTTGCATCTCGATTTCTTTTCCTGTCACCTCAATCAGGTCGCGTTTTGTCAAGGCGTCTTTCAAGATGCGAATGTGGCCGCTCGTGCCCAACTGAAAACGCTGTAAAGTGGCCGTTGCCGAAAGGTTTTTCACCCCCTCGCTAACGGCACAGAGGAAACTCCGTTGTTTTTCGGTCAGGGTGTCCATCAGGTTGACGAACTGCAAATTCAACGAATCAAGCATCGCCTGAAGTGCTTGGTTTATAATGGTTTCTGAACAAATTTCGGTAGTGCGTAGCCAAGTGTATTGCGCAAGTTGCTGCACATAATAGGGGTGGTTCTCCACTTGTTCGGCAAGGTATCCGGCAAGGTCGGGCGTGATGGATTTTCCCGTTTCCTTGAATCTTTCGACGATGAATTTCTGCCATTCCTCGTTGGCGATTTTCGGCAGGAACATCATGTCGCCGAAGCGGTAGAACGGGCTGTTGTACTCTCCGAAAATGTGTAGCATCATGTGCTTTTTGCTTCCATAAAGGATGTAAGCTACATCCGAATGGTCTTGCCAATGGGTGCGCAAGGTCTTTTGGAATTTCAGCGTGTCGCGAAACTCGCCGATTTGCTGGAATTCGTCAATGCAAACAACGACCTTTTTCCTTTTTTTCGTCGCGATTTGTTGTGGCAAGTCCAAGATGTCCTCTCCGATGGGGTCGTTTCGCAAGTCCACGCCGAGCGAAAGCTCATATTGGCTGAGCGGGTCGCCGATGGTCAGTTTCGGAAACAGCCGTGCGATGAATTCCTTGGCGTTGGCCAACAGCGCTTCCGACGAAGACGAAATGTCTTCCAATATCTTCTTTGCGAACAGGCTGTAAAACTCTTGTGGGTTGTCGCATTTGAAGACGTTCATTCTGACGAACAAAATGTCTTTTTGCTCTGCTTGCGTGGCTTTGATGGCTTTCGCGACCAACGACGACTTCCCCCAGCGGCGGGGCGAGATGATGGCTGTGTTGGTGAGCGACAGGAAGTTGCCCATCAAATGTGCTGTTTCGTCCGTCCTGTCGGTGAAATCGGCGTCTTCAACAATCTTTCCGTATGCAAAAGGTATGTTCATCTTTCCAAATTTGCCGCAAATGTAATAAAATTATATGATATAAATTTGTATCATATAAAATTATTTCATCGCATCGCTTGGTTGTAGTTGCTCAAAAAATGGTTTGTATTTCTCCAAAGTATTGTCAATCATTTCTTTAACACCGTTTGATGTTTTTGTCGCTCCCGTGATGGCGTCGAATTCGATGGGGGCGATTTGTCCGTTTTTGCGGATTTGTTTCCCTCTGAATTGGCCTTGGAATTTCTCCGTGGTGATTTCGCCGCCTAAGCCTGGTGTCTCCGACTCGTGGTCGAAGTTGGCGCCAACGATGTTGCCCTTCGTGTCGATGGCGATGAAGCCCGAAATGGGGCCCCACAAGCCTTTGCCTTTCATGGGGATGACGCTGATTTCGCGGTCGATGACGAACAAGGGCAAGAGGCCGTTGTTGTCGGGGCGACCGTTTTCGTCCAAGAGGAATTCGTCGGTGCAATGCAGCTTGTAGAGTTCCGCTGCGTTGTCGGCGTTCACGTTGGCGATGCCTGCCGCACGAAGGATGTTGATGCGTTTTTCGTTCTGCTTGTTCGTGTCTTGGAACGGCTTCAGCCAGATGGCTGCAGCGGTGAGCAAAACGGCCACGACCACAATCAAGATGGTGGCATACAAGAAGATATAACCGTTGCTGTTGATGCCTTTCTTCATTTTGCAGAGGCTTTTGAGGTGACTAAGGTGCGTTTCTGGCGCATTTTAATATTTCGAGCGACGACGCAATGGTCGATGAGCGGCGCGAAGCAGTTCATCAAGAGGATGGCGAGCATCATGCCCTCGGGATAGGCAGGGTTGACCACGCGCAGCATGACGGCAAACGCTCCGATGAGGAAGCCGTAGATCCATTTCCCGATGTTGGTCTGCGCCGCAGTGACGGGGTCGGTGGCCATGAAAACCGCGCCGAATGCGAAGCCGCCCATCAGGTAGTGGGAATAAAAGGGCAGTTGCATGTATTCGTTGGCACCGATGGCGTTGAATAACAAGCCCATGAGTCCGCCACCAAGAACGACAGAAAGCATGATGCGCCAGCTGGCAATGCCTGTAACCAACAGTAGGGTCGCACCGAGTGCGATGGCAATGACCGATGTTTCGCAAGTCGACCCGGGAATGGTTCCAATGAACATGTCCAAAGCCGAAGCGGTTGGATGCATTCCGGCGGCCAATTCGCCCAAAGGCGTGGCCCCCGTAATGGCGTCCGTTCCCCAAAGGTCAGCGGCGATCCATACATTGTCGCCCGACATGCGCGTGGGGTAGGCGAAGAAAAGGAACGCCCTCGCCACCAACGCGGGATTGAGGAAGTTCATGCCTGTGCCGCCGAAGACCTCCTTGCCGATGATGACCGCAAAGGCCACAGCCAAAGCAAGTTGCCAAAGCGGCGTGGTGACCGGCACAATCATCGGGATGATGAAACCCGTGACCAAAAAGCCTTCGTTCACCTCATGATGACGGATTTGGGCAAAGGCAAATTCGATGCCGAGGCCAACAATATACGATACGGCCAGCATGGGAAGCATCCTTAGGAAACCAAACCAAAGGCAATACCACCAACTGGCAGCAGTGCCCAAGGCGTACGGCCAATCCGTTGCGTGGAGCGAAGTCTGGTAGCCAATGTTCCACATGCCGAAGAGCATGGCGGGAACGAGGGCGATGACGACCATGATCATGGCGCGTTTCAAATCAATGGCGTCGCGCACATGGCAGCCACTCTTTGTGACGCGGTTGGGCGTGAAGGCAAAGGTCTCGAAAGCCTCGAAAGTGCTCTGGAGCCATGCAAATTTGCCGCCCTCCGTGAAGTTGGGCTTGATTTTGTCGATGAATGAACGTAGTTTTCCGAACATCACATGGCCTCCTTTCTCAGTTTTTCCAAAGCCTCGCGGACGATGGCTTGGATGTTGGTTTTCGAGGTGTCAATAAACTCGCAAAGGGCGAAATCCTCAGGCTCCACTTCGTAGATGCCGAGGTTTTCCATCAGCTCAATATCGCCTACGATACAAGCCTTGATGAGTTGAGTAGGGTAAATATTGAAGGGGAACACCCGCTCGAAGTTGCCCGTGAAGACCAAGGGGCGCTCATCGCCGTGGGTGTTGGTGTCGAATTTCCAAAACTTCTCGAAGCGTGGAAGGTCGATTCCCAATGGCTTGAAGGTACTTTTCGGCATGAAACCGCTGAGGAAGGTCCGCGAGAAACTGAATTTCTTGAAGCCCGGCATCAGCCAGCCCATGAAGTCGTAATAGTCGCCTTCGGGGAGAATGCTCAGCAGGCTGTCGTAGGCACCTATGAAGCCGTCAACGGTGATTTGTGTGCCACTCAGAACGTTGCCCGAGATAACCCGATAGTTTTGGTTAACCGTTTCGGTCCCCATTTTTGGATAATCGGGGTTGGGCAGCTGCGGCGCTACGAGGCACTTCACGCAAGCCCCAGCCGTGATGCGGTAATAGTGTGGGTTGGCGGCTTGCGGTCCGGCCACGGCGATCACTTTTTCTGGATTGTAAATGCCTGTCGTGACCAATTCGCCAAGTACCGCTACATCTTGAATGTTCATCGTCCAGACGACCTCACCTTATATTAATAGGATCGATGTGGGCGATTTGCGTGCCGATGTTTCCGGCGGGGTGTGGACCTTTGATATAGTGGATGTTGAATTGTTGAATTGTTGATTGTTGAATTGTTTGATTGTTGAGGATAGACGCTGATTGGGGCGAAAACAGATGTGGATTTTGCCCATCGTCAATTGCGACAAAGCCTCAAGGCCTTTGACCAACATTGCCTCCTTGCCTTGCAGGATGAAATCGTAGTCGGGGGCCAAAGGCGCGCTGTCGAAGGCACTGACGAAGATGGCCTTGGGCGTGTCGTCGGGGCTGGCCACCGTGCCGAAAGGCCGTTGCCGCAACATCGGCCAAAGGCCGCATTGCAGCATCGCCGCCTTGATTTCATCGGCGGTTTGAGGCTGCTTGCTTGCCGTTTGCTCCGTTGTTGGCTCGGATTTGCATTCCGTTTCAACAACCACCTCCAAAAGTTTCCTTTTCTCGCCTCTGACAATCGCTTTCACCTTCCCGTCGACGGGCGAAGTGAATCGAATCCGCTCGTCCTGCTTGTCGACAAACAAGGCATCGCATTTGCCGACCGTTGCGCCTTCTTCAACCAAAAGCCTTGGCGTAAGCCCAACGAAATCAGTGGGTTTTACGGCATATGTGGTGATGTTCCGTGCATCGGTGAGACGCAACTCGGCCTTGCCGTCGATGGGCAGGTCGAGGCCTTTCCGTATGGTGATGTGGCACTGCATTTATCAAGGGTTCGGCAACTGCTTCTGCTGCGGCACGATGAGGGCGCAGATGATGTAGGCCAACACACCAGGGAAAGCCGCCGTGAAAAGCGTCATCACTACCCACAGCAATCTGATGATTGTGGGGTCCAAATCAAAGTACTCGGCGATGCCGCCACACACGCCGCAGAGTTTCTTGTCGGCCATGGAACGATAGAGCTTCTTGTTCATTTTCTTGCTTTTTTGGATTCGGGATGCAAAAATAAGCACATTTTTGTTTTTTTGGGAAAAAAACGAGGTGTTTTTGCTCGCTTTTTATGTTTTTCCTAAATTTGCGGTCACTTTTCACGACTCAAAAATTCATCACGATATGTACAAAATCGAAAAACACCCCATTTTGGACATCCCACAGGAAGACCTTGTGGAGTTCAAATATGAAGGCCAGACCGTGCGCGGTCAACGGGGCAAGACCATCGCCGCCGCCCTTCACCAAGCTGGTTATCCTATCCACAGCCACAGCATCGCCGGGCGCAACCGGAGCCTCGAATGCGGCATCGGCAAGTGCGGCGCTTGCGAGATGCTGGTCGACGGCAAGATACGCCGCATCTGCATCACCCTTGTCGACGGCGTGAAGGAAGTGTGCGAAATCCCTAAAGGCTACCAACCCGAGCCTTCCGAAAACCCGCAGCGCGAGGTGAAGATTTACAAGACCACCGTCGCCATCATCGGGGCGGGACCGGCTGGATTGGCCTGCCGCGAAAAACTCAACGAACTCGGCATCCCCAACATGGTCATCGACAACAACGCCAGCATCGGCGGACAGTTCAACATGCAGACCCACCAGTTCTTCTTCTTCGAGAAGGAGCAGAAGTTTGGCGGCATGCGTGGCTTCGACATCGCCAAGACCCTTGCCGGCGACAGCCACGAAGGCATCCTCTTGAACAACACCGTTTGGGACCTCTTGGAGGGCAAGCGCATCGCCCTGAAGAACGTGGTCACGCAGGAAATCAGCTACGTTGATGCCGAACATCTCGTGGTGGCCACGGGTGCCGTACCCTTCATGCCGACCTTCGAGAACGACGACGTACCGGGCGTTTACACCGCCGCCGTCTTCCAAAAGATGATGAACCAAGAGCACACCCTGTTGGGCAAGAAAGTGCTCACCGTGGGCGCGGGCAACATCGGCTACCTGACCTCCTATCAGGGAATGCAAGCCGGCGCGACCATCAAGGCCATCATCGAAGGTATGGACCACGAGGGCGGTTTCCCCGTGCAAGCCAACCGTGTGCGCCGCCTCGGCATCCCGATCATGACCTCACATGTGTTGCTAAAGGCCATCCCCAACGCCGACCACACCGGCATCGTGGGTGCCGTTATCGCCGAATGCAAGAACTTCAAACCCATCCCTGGCACTGAGAAGATCATCGACGACATCGACATTATTAATATATGTACCGGCCTCGTGCCCGACGACCAGCTGCTCAACAAGGGCAAACAGGTCTTCGGCCTCAACACCTACGGCTGCGGCGATGCCGTGCGCATCGGCGAAGGCACCAGCGCCGTGCTCCGTGGCAAACAAGCCGCCTTCGAGGTGGCCCAAAACCTCGGC
>CAMOCK010000144.1 GCA_946610645.1 uncultured Bacteroidales bacterium | reverse complement strand
TCAGGTTTCGCTGGGTTTAATCATTCTTCCCCCATCCTTTCCTTCATCCCCGCTGCCACTTCCGCCGAATAAAACTGGAGGAAATAGAAAGACGGGGCAGTATGACTAAAAAAAGCAGATAATTTTACTTTTTCTCTGTTTTTTTTCAAGGAAAAGTACGTTTATCTGCAATTTTTGTATTTTTGCGCCTGTAAAAAGGATAAGAATAATGGAACAGCAAAAGATAATCGGACGAGAGAAAGAGATGGCGGAGTTGCAAAGATGTTTGGAATCCGACCGCTCGGAATTGGTCATCGTTTATGGCAGAAGGCGCGTCGGCAAGACTTTTCTTGTGGATGAGTTCTTTGGCGAGAAGTTTGATTTCACCTATGTCGGCGGACACAATCTTTCGGGACGCAAACAACTGCGCAATTTCACCAAAGCTTTGGCCGAAGCCAAAAACGAGCGTGTCAGGAGCGATGAGGTCAAGGACTGGTTTGATGCTTTTGACATGCTTGAGGAGCATCTTGCCAGTTTGCCTTCTGACAGGAAAAAGGTGGTGTTCATCGACGAGATGCCGTGGATTGACACTCCAAAGTCGAGTTTTGTGGAGGCTTTTGAGAATTTCTGGAACGGTTGGGCAGCCCGCCGCCGCGACATTTTGTTTATTGCCAGCGGTTCGGCCACATCATGGATGGTTGACAAACTTGTTGAGAACCAAGGTGGGCTTCATGCCCGAATCACGAGCCATGTTTACCTGAAGCCTTTCACACTATACGAAACAGAGCAGTATCTAAAAAGTGTGAATTGCCCGTGGGACAGATTCCAGACATTGCTGTGCTACATGTTTTTTGGAGGCATTCCTTTCTACTTAAGTCTGATGGATCCCAATCAGAGCCTCGCGCAGAATGTGGACCGGCTTTGCTTTGCCCGCAATGGTGAACTTCGTCTTGAGTTTGACGAATTGTATAACGCGCTGTTCGTCCATGCCGACAACTATGTTGCCATTGCGAGACTTTTGTCCGAACACCGCAATGGCATGACTTTTAGTGATTTGGCAAAAAAGTCTGGAATAGACGGCAATCGGCTGACAAAGACTCTCGAAAATTTGGAACGTTGCGACTTTGTGATGCGTTTCCGTTACTACGGGAAGAAAAGCCAAGACCGCATCTATAGGCTTACGGATTTTTATACTTTGTTCTATTACAAATATATAGAGCCGAATAAGGACTCGTATGATGAGCAGTGGTGGAGCCACCACTTTGATTCACGAAGTGTGGAGGTTTGGCAAGGGCTTACTTTTGAACTTTTGTGTCTTATGCATACGCGTCAGATAAAGGAAGCACTGGGTATAGGTGGGGTGGCAACAGAGGTGTCGGCTTGGTTTGACAAGGCTGAAAAGAAAGATGGTGAACATGGCTCGCAGATAGACTTGATTATCGAAAGAGCCGACCGAATCATACATCTTTGTGAAATGAAATTCAGCAAGGAGCCTTTCCGCATCAATTCCGACTATGAGTTGAAACTGAGAGACCGTATGGGGCTGTTCCGCGTGAAAACCAGAAGCACCAAAACTTTGGTAAACACCTTTGTAACCACTTTTGGCGTTGCCGACGGAAAATACTCAAGCCTTGTTCATAGTGAGGTGACTATGGATCAATTGTTTTTGGAGTAACTTATAGAAGTAAGGTGCTCCTTCATCCCCGCTGCCACTTCCGCCGAATAATACTGGAAGAAATTGAAATGCATGGCGTTGGGGGGGGGATAGGGTTTTGCCTCACCTCTTATCCCTCACCAACCTCACACTGCGGCCACCGTTTTTTCCGGTGGTGACGGAATGATAGAAAAAGCTGTTGCTGAAATAGATGCCCAAGGCCTCTATGGAATTGAGGCAGGAAGATGTCCAATAGTGACCGTATTTGCCCACAAGCCCCACGTAACCGAAGTCGCGGATGCCTGCCGCCGGCAGAAATACCGCTCCTTGGGCCTCTGCCTTCTCTGTCCAGAAAGGCTCGGTGAGGTTGTTGGGGGTGTAGTCGACATCATCGTCATTATACTTCCGTAGTGGACAATAGATGCTGTCCCAGTCGTCAGGCAGTAATAACAAGCCCCATACACCCTCAACATTTGCTTTTGCAAAACGGATGCCTGTGGCAGTATGCCGCTTCTCAAGAATGTAATCCCATTCCTCGATGGTCAAAGTGCGCCATACGTTTTCCTCATTTCCACCATTGCTGATGGCATTGTAACCCCAGTCAGCCTGACCGTCGCCATCAAATAGGTTCAGCGTGTCAACACCATAGGCGTTATATTGCCAAGCGTCGTCTTCAAAAACATCGCGGCTACACCACGGCTGGTAACAAATCGCTCCATGCTCACGCCCGCTGGCACCCCAAGCGAACAAATCCAACCAATTGCAGCACTTTTCAGCAGAACTAATATTGGCATTGTCACCGCCGATAAAATCAAACTGGTTTTCAGCAAAACGCCAAGTGTTGATCGTGGGCTTGTATTGCAGGTTACCTTTCGAGAAATACACCTGGTCGCCCGCCTCGTTGATGGTAAACAAGCCATTAATGGCGCCTTCGGGCGCAGGGGGACGCGGCGGCAAGGGTTCTTCCCTGAAACCCACTATCCAAACGACGGCTCCAATCAACAACGCGGCAGCCAAACCCAGCCCGATTCTCGAAGTGGTTTTGGCAACCTCTTTCTGCTTCATGGCCTTGCGTAAAGCTTCAACGCTTTGGTATCGCTCTTTCGGGTCATCCTTGAGGCAGCCTTGCACTATTGAATCCGTGGCCAAGCCAAAACGCTCCAAGATTTTGCCCAAGGCGTAGATGTCGGTGGCTTGGCTGAACAACTCGGTCTTTGCGGCCTGCTGTTCGGGTGCACAATACTCGCGAGTAAAGCCTAAATCGTGCAGATAGCTCTCATTCCAGCCAAAACCAAGGTCAATAAGCTTTACATGATGTCCTTTGTTGGTAATGAGGATGTTGCTGGGCTTGAGGTCGAGGTGCAGCATCTTCTTTTGGTGGAGATAGGAAATGGCCGAAAAAAGCTCGTCGCAGAACTGTTTTCTGTGTTCTTTCTCCTTGAAATAGTCGGGATGCTGGGCCACAAAAGCCTCCAAGCTGTTGCCGTCAATGTAGTCCATACGGATAAAAGGACCATTTTCGTCCTCGTCGTAGGCGAAGTAACGCACAATGTTGGGATGCTCCAATTCGATGCCGAGTTCAAATTCTTTTCGGAACAAACTCATGTAAGCCTCCGAAGAGCGCATGTCTTTCTTGGGTCGCTTGACGCAATACACACGGTTGTCTTTGACAAGGCGGTAGCAGTCGCAGGTGCCGCCGCTGTCGAAAAGCACCTCTTCCTGTTCGTGTTGCGCGGGACTGATAAAATCGGAATTGCTCATTATGCCGCCTCCTTGATGAAAAGTTCGGTCAATCCGTTCTGCCGGCCTGCCACATAGCCCAACTCGTTGCCGGCGGCATCGCGCACAATCTCGCCGTTGCGAATGACCTGAAACACCTGCAAGGGATACTCCAAACGGAAGTTGAAGATGGTCACTTCGTCGTTCACTTGCAGTTTGCCGTTCAGGCTTTCGGTCACGCGAAATCTGTTTTCGCCGATACACAGCAAAGCGATATGGCGGTTGGGCAGCCAAGATGCCTCCACCGTTGTGCCTTCGCGAATCTCGTCGGCGAAGAAAGCCTTCTCCATCCAGTCGCTCTCCACGGGCTGCATACCCGTCAGCGCCTCCCATGAAGGCGAACCGAGATAATGCGCCAAAGCGTCAAGCGTGGCTTTGCGTGGCGCGATGGGCGACTTGGCATAGCCCATCAGCCGTTTCAAGGTGTTCACACCCAAACGGTCGCCGGCCGCAAACGATGCAGAAAGCACCTCGAAGTCTTTGGCGTTGCTGAAGTCCAGCCCCGACTTCTTCTTGATCATTTCTATGATGGGAAGGGATAACATGGTTTCGCTTATTTTGGGCAAAGGTAAGCATTTATTTGTTCGTGAAGACAAATAAAAACGAAAATGGATGAAATGGATGAACTTGGGCTGGTTTTGCCGCAGTATCTTTGCTCCGTCATGAACGATAATGAAAGCCATATCCACATCGGGCATCTCATCCAAGCGCAACTGAAGGCCGACGAGCGCAGTATAGGCTGGTTGGCGCGTGAGATTGGCTGCACCCGCAACCATGTCTATAAGATTTTCAACAAACCCTCACTTGACGGCGATTTGCTGCTTCGCATTTCACTCTCCATGCATTTCAATTTCTTCCAATACTATTCGCACGCTTTCCTTGAAAATATGAAGGCACGTATTGGAGAAGAGACAGAAAAATAAAAGCACTTATTTACAAAACGGTTCCATCACCCGCGCAAAAATCCCGTTCATATACGCCAATGCCATGCCATAATTACTAATCGGGATACCTTGGTCGACAAAGAGGTTGGTGCGATTGAGCAGTTGTTTGCGCGTGCTCATGCAGCCGCCGCATTGGATGGCCATGGCATATTTTTCGGGTTGGGCGATGGGGGAGAGGCCTGCCACATACTCAAATTTGATGTCTTTTCCCGTGAATTTCAGGATCATACGCGGCAGTTTCACGCGGCCAATGTCCTCGCAGGTGCTGTGGTGGGTACACGATTCGAGCAACAACACCGTGTCGCCGTCTTTGAGTTGCGAAAGAAGAGGTGTACCTTTAATATAATTGTCGAAATCGCCGCGCAAACGCGCCATGACGATGCTGAAACTGGTCAGCGGGACGTCTTGTGGGACGATTTTGCTTACAAAGCCAAACACTTGGCTGTCAGTGACAATCAAAGCGGGCTTGGGCATGGTTTCGAGGTATTGTTGTAAATGCGTTTCTTTGAGCACCACGCAGATACATTCGTTGTCCAACACGTCGCGGATGGCCATCACTTGGGGCAAAATCAATCGGCCTTCGGGTGCTTCGGCATCCACAGGACAGACCAAAACCACCACCTCGTTAGGCTGGATGATGCCACCCAACAGCGACACCTTTTGATAGGCACTCTCAGGAATGGCTTTTTTCAAGGCTTCGACCAACGGAGCGATGTCGTCATTTCTTGAAACGCTGAAATCCAACACGGTAGCACCCGTATTCTGCTCCATCACCGCCTTCAAAACGGCCAAGAGCGGTTCTTGGTCGGCCTTGTTGTGGACGATGAAAAACGGCACCGACAACTCTTTCATTCGGGCAATCAGCTGTTTTTCGGGTTCGGCGAAATTATTCCCCGTAATGACGATGATGGCACAGTCGATTTCCTCCAACACCTTCATTGTCTTGTTGATACGTTGCTGTCCGAGTTCGCCCACGTCGTCAATGCCCGCCGTGTCGATGAGCACACATGGCCCGATGCCAAAGATTTCGATGCTCTTCTTGACAGGGTCGGTGGTGGTGCCGGCCGTGTCGCTCACGATGGCGATGTCTTGTCCCGTGAGGAGATTGACAAGGCTGCTCTTGCCGCAGTTCCTGCGACCAAAGATGCCGATATGGGGTTTGAGGTCTTTTGCCATTATTTCCAGTTTTTATAAGGGTTTTCCAGCAGTTGCGCGTTGTAGTATCTCGAATCGTCGGTCACTTCGTCACCAACCCATTCGGGTATGTCGAAAGGCTCGTTTTCGTCAGCCAGTTCGATTTCGGCCACAACGAGGCCTTCGTTGTCGCCATGAAACTCGTCCACCTCCCAGATATGCCTGCCATCGGTGTTTTTCACCATGTGGCGCGTCTTCTCGATGCAGCCCGAATCAGTTTGTTCGAGCAATGCAAGTGCTTCTTCCATAGTGATTTCCTTTTCCCATTCGAAACGTGAAATACCTATGCGCCTGCCCTTGATGGTAAGGAAACCTTTGTCGCCTTTGATGCGCACGCGCACGGTTATCCCATTGTCACGGCAAAGATAACCCTGCTTGATTTCCGTGGTTTGGAATATCTCTTTTGCGAAATCGCCTTTGACCAAAAACTTTCTTTCAATCTCCTGAAACATGACCCTTGGTTTTTTGCGCAAAAGTAAGAAAAACCATTGAGATAAAAAGAAAACCAAGAAAAAACGATTTTTGGTGTTTTTATTTAATCGTTTGTTTATCAGATAAAAAACCGACAGCAAACGACAACTAACGACTACAAACGTTTAATCAACGGCTTAGTCTTGACAAGTGTTGTTACTTTGCACCGTCAAACCGAAAGGAGCGACACGACAAATCAAACTTACACATTAATCAATTAAACACACACAATCATGAGTACAATGAGAAATTCGGTCACATTGGTGGGCCGCCCGGGTGCAGAACCTGAAGTGAGAAACTTTGGCAACAACAACAAGAAGGCAAGCTTCCGCCTTGCCGTGAACGAGAGCCGCCGCAACGCCAACAAGGAATGGGTGAACGACACGCAGTGGTTCAACATCGTGGCTTGGGGCAAGACCGCCGAGCGCATCGAGAACAACGTCAAAAAAGGTATGCAAATCGGCATCGCCGGCAGCCTGCGCAACAACGAGTGGACCGACGACAAGGGCCAGCGCCACTCCACCACCGAGATTTGGGTGAACGACTTGCTGCTGTTGGAGAAGACGAAAGAGTGACAAGACCTAACAATTCCGTTCCAATGGCAACGCCCATTGGAACGGAATTGTTGTTATTATACTTCTGTAAATCAGTTTTATAGAAAATAATATCACTATTTTTGCGAATATTTGGAATAATAATACTACTTTTGCAAACGAGATGAAGGTACTATTTGACAAGGAGTATTTACAAGAACTATATACCAAAGGCAAGTCGCCCGACAAGAAGCATCGTTTCCAGCCCGATGTGGTGAGGAGGTATATCAAGGTGATAGACATTATGGTGGAAGCAGAGAATGTCAGTGTGCTTGCGCTAATCGGTGGGCTCCACTATGAGCACTTGACTGGACACAAGGCTGGGATTTCCTCGGTAAGAGTGAACAAGAAATACCGTGTTGAGTTTACGGAACAGGTGGAAGGGAACGAAACGATAGCCACCATCTGCAATATTATTGAGTTGTCAAACCATTATGATTGAAGAAACCATGATACACGTTGAAGGAATGAAAGATGAAATGATTGCCAACAATCTTACTCCATACAGATTCACGCATCCCGGGGAGATTATCAAAGACGAGTTGGAAGACCGTGGCATTTCGCAGCGCGAGTTCGCAAAAAATGTGGGTATGTCTTATTCCGTGCTCAACGAGCTGCTCAATGCCCATCGTCCGATTACTACCAATACGGCATTGCTTTTTGAAGCCGCTCTTGGCCTGCCCGCCGAGTTGCTGATGCGCATCCAAACCAAATACAACCTTCAAACCGCCCGAAAAGACAAGGATGTTATCCGTTGGATGGCGAAGATTCGGAAGGCGGCTGCCGTGCTGTAATGGTTTGCAAATCCAATAGGATGATTTTCTCCGTTTTCCTTTAGCCCGAAACCATAAACACCCGCCCGTCTTTCCATTTGGAATGGCGCAGCATCTCGTTGGTGAAGTGGGTGCGGCTGCCGGTTTGGTCGAGGAGTTCCTTAGCCTTGTCGAACTGGCGCAGCTCGCGGTAAATCTCGGGCACCTCAAGGTCGAGTTGCTCGTCGGGGTGTTTCTCAAGCAAACTTAAAAGTCGGTTCAGGTTGGCGGTGAAGTCCTTGTAGTTCTTGATAAACAGTTTCTCGCCTTCGATAATCATGCGGCGGTTGCTGTTCCATACGCCGAAGCTCATGAAGCCGTTGAGGAAATATTTCAGGCGCACGTGTTGGTGGTTGCGGTGCAGGTCGTTGTAGGCCCACCAAAGGAAACGCCGCAGGTAAATCTCTTTCTTGGGGTCGAAGTGGCTCTTCTTCAGGAAGGTCTTGTAGTGGTTGATGAGGGCCAGTTTCCCTTTGTTGTCGGAATAACGGACGCCGAAGAAGCGCCATGTGTTCCAGGAATAGACTTCCACGTTGGGTTTCTCGTAGGTGATGAGCGGATCCACAGGGTTTTCAATCCAGAAATTGTGGCCGCACGAAGGACAAAGAATCAACTTTTGCGGAGTTGGTATATAGTTGTCATTCAACACTTTGCCGTCGGAATACAAGATGGCCTCATTCACCAGCTCGGTTTTCAGGTTGCGACCTTCGAGCCAGGCTTGGCAATGCGGGCATTGGAAATAATACGAGTCGTATTTCAGCATATCACATCTTGTTTTCGGGCGGTAAAAGTAGTATTATTTTCCCTTTCTACCATGATTGGCGGGAATTATTAATTCATTTCCGCCCGTAATCGGCTGGAATTTCGCCCCAAATCTCCGTTTTCCACTTCAAAATCGGCACTTCGATGGCGTTTTCGGCCAGCCATTTCTCGGCGCGGGCAACGAGTTCGAAGAGCTGCGCGTTCTTGGCGTTGGGCGCGAGTTTGGTCTTGCATTTCTTCTGCCTGACCCAAATCTGCGCGTTCACCGAGTCGCTGTAGATCGGGTATTTCCAGCCGTGTTTCTTCTGCAAAGCGAGTGCGTGGACGAGAGCCAAAAACTCTCCGATGTTGTTGGTGGCGTTGGGGAAGACGGGACTTTTGAACAAGTTGCTTTTCAAGGGCGGCTGTGTGCCGAAGTCGACGAACACGCCTTGGTATTCCATCTTGCCTGGGTTGCCCGCGCAGGCCGCGTCCACCGCAATGCACGGGCTGACGGGCCGCTCCTTGGCCGCCGCAAGGTCGATGACGGGCGCGATGTCCTTGCCCCAATACGCATCGGGACCTTCCTTGAAAGCCTTCTCGGCACTCAAACGGTCGGGGAAGCCCTTGTATTTCGCACCCTTGCAGCCCATGATTTCGCGCTTGCAAACCTCCCAATCGCTGTAAATGCCTGGGTTGCGACCGCTCCAAACAACATAAAACCTGTTCTTGGCCATAAACTTACAATTTTACGATTTTTCCGTCTTTCAAGATGGGTACGGTTTCAGTGCAATGGGTTTCCAAACAGAACTTGATGTCGTCATAAAAGCCCAGCATAAACAGGCGTTTGAGATGATAACACTCTGAAAGTACGCCAAATAGGTTGCTTTTGCTTTCGCTGTAAAAACGATTCAACAACAGGCCGAAATCGTCCGTTTCCACTTCTGTTTTTTGTTTCAGCAGTTCAATGATCATGCCTGCGCAAAGGCCGTCGTCCAACGAAAAACGGCCCTCGGTGCCAGCGCAGACGATGATGATGTTGGTAGAAACACCACATTGTGACGTCTCTATAAGATGGCGCACCACCGCCTCCGCGTTGCGGAAACATGCCAGAACCACCTCGTCGGCACCTTTTACGTTATTGATGGCGTTGGTGCCGTTGGTGGTGGTCAGGATGAGGGTCTTGCCGTCCACGGTCTTTTTCTTGTATTCCAAGGGCGAATTCGACAGGTCGAACCCCTCGATTTTCAGGGCGTGGCGCTCGCCGCCGCGCAAGGTCATCGTGGGCTCAAGTTGGGCATAAAGGCTTTGTGCCTCTTCGATGGTCTTGACGGGCACGACTTCGCGTGCGCCATTTTCCAAGGCTGTGGTAATCACCGAAGTAGCCCGCAAGACATCGATCACGACGGCAACTTTTCCGCCGAAATCGATGTCTTGGGCTTGCTGTGCAGTGGGTATGACGCTGATGATCATATTCCTAGTGAAATGTTCAGTCCCTGTGCGGTGCGCACCAAGTCGCTGTCCAAGGTGACGAAGTTGGGTTGGGCCACGGCTTCTTTGAGCGGGACGGCCACCACGTTGGGATGCTGGTAGGCGACCATCTGGCCGAACTGTCCGTTGAGGATCATCTCGAAGGCCTTCACGCCAAACTCGGCACTGAGCACACGGTCGTAGGCAATCGGGACGCCGCCGCGTTGCAGGTGGCCAAGCGTCGTTTCGCGCATACCGTGACTGAAGCCGACGGCTTTCAGTTGCTCAATCAGCTGGCGACCGATGCCGCCCAATTTCTTGTTTTCGTAGCCGACTTCGCCGCTGATTTCGTAGACCTGCGTACCGTCCTTGGGCCGTGCGCCTTCCGAAGCCACCACCACGGCAAAGCCACGGTCGTGGTTGAAGCGTTGCTCCAAACGTTCCTTGACGATGTTGATGTCGTAGGGGAACTCAGGCAGGAGGCACACCTCGGCACCGCCAGCGATGGCCGAGTGCAAGGCAATCCAGCCTGCATCGCGTCCCATCACTTCGAGGACGAAGACGCGGTTGTGCGAAGCCGCCGTAGTGACCAATTTGTCGACAGCCTCCGTTGCGATTTGCACGGCGGTTTGGAAGCCGAAGGTGCATTCCGTCATCGAGAGGTCGTTGTCGATGGTCTTGGGCACACCGATGATGTTCAATCCCTTCTCGTAGAGCTTCTGCGAGATGCGCTGCGAGCCGTCGCCGCCGATGCTGATCACCGCGTCGATGCCCATGTATTGCAGTTTGCGGAGCATTT
>CAMOCK010000143.1 GCA_946610645.1 uncultured Bacteroidales bacterium | reverse complement strand
GTTTTGGCATAACGGAGCAAATCATCATCGATAGTGGTGACGACATACACGTCTTTGACGAGGCCGTCCAAGGCTGCCTTGACGGTTTCTTCCAGCGTCAACTGTGCGGAGGGACAACCGCTGCACGCGCCGTGCAACTTAATTCGGAGAATGCCCTCTTCGAAGCTGATGATGGAGAGGTCGCCGCCATGTGCTTGCAGCCTTGGACGGATGGTCTCGTCCACAACTCTCGTGATTTCATTCAGAGTTGCCATCATGTTGTTTAAATATCCTTCGAAACATCGATTTTAGCAATGGCTCTGGCAAGGTTTTTCTTGCTCTCAAGGTCGCCCTGACGCGAAATCATGATACGCTGGGCTTGCGGCGATCCGGCCCCATGCATCGACTCGGTGCGGTAACCGACGGCAGCGGTGCCCAAAGTGAGGTTTTCGATCAGGCGAAGCACACGCATACGGTTTTCGGTAGAGGTGTTGCGCGCACCTTTGAAGTATTTCTCCACGACCTTGCCGATTTCGGGGCTGCGGAGGTCTTGTTGCGAAGGCATGGTGACCATGAGGCCTCCAGCGATGTCCTCGGCGAGACGGGCAATCTCGTAAGGCATTCTCGTGACATTTTGCTTGCACACATTGGCCAACAAAAGGTTGATTTGGTAGTTGCCGGCGGGCATTTTCACGCCTTCGGCAGAGCAAGCGATGCCGCATGCATACAAGGTCTCGTTAAGATGGATCATTTCGATGAGTTTGTCCTTGATGTGGCTGGCTTTCGGCACACCATTGTAGTCGGCGGCGAGAGCAGCGGCACCAATCAATACGTCGCCCACACCGACCTTACAGCCGCCGTAGGATTGGCGATGGTAGCCCGCAAAACGTTCCACCATCATGCCAGCGAAGTCCCATTCCTTGCACATGAACACACGCTCGTTAGGAACAAATACGTTGTCGAAGACGACCAACGCTTCGTGGCCACCGAATTGCGAGTTGCCCAAGTCCATGTCGGCGTCTTTCTCTAATTTGCGGGTGTCGCACGACTGGCGACCGTAAATCATAAACACGCCTTCAGCATCGGAAGGAACGGCAAACGAAACTGCATAGTCCTTGTCGGCTTCCTTCATGGCCACGGTAGGCATAATGAGGTGCTCGTGCGAGTTGACGGCTCCCGTTTGGTGGGCCTTGGCTCCGCGCACCACAATGCCGTCGGGGCGCACTTCCACGATGTGGAGATAGAGGTCGGGGTCGGGTTGCTGCGAGGGACCCAACGAGCGGTCGCCCTTGGGGTCGGTCATGGCACCGTCAACAGTCAAGTCGTTGTCCTGCACCCATTTCAGGTATTCGGTGAAGCGCTTGTGGTATTCGGTACCGTATTTCTGGTCGATTTCAAAAGTCGTGGAAAAAATGGCGTTGAAAGCATCCATACCCACACAGCGTTGAAAGCAAGCCGCCGTCTTTTGTCCACAGAGGCGTTGCATCTTCACCTTCTTGATAAGGTCGTCGGTGCTTTGGTGCAGGTGGCAGAAACGGTTGATGGTCTTGCCGGTCAGGTTAGAGGTGGCCGTCATGAGGTCTTTGTATTCCTCTTTCTCAGCCAATTCGTAGGTCATGGCCACCGAATTCATCGAGGGACGAATCATCGGGTGGTCAACAGGGTTTTCGATTTTCTCGCCCATCAGATAAACCTTGAGGTTCATCTTGCGTAGGCTTTCGATGTACTGGTCTTTTGTCATCATGTCTTATGATTTTAATTTAATTAGTTGATTATTATGGTTTTATAAAAAAATAATATCGACCAAGGAATAAATGACAAATGCCTTCGCTCCAATACGAATTCCCAAAGGCTTTTTGCCCTTGAAATAGGTAGGTCGGAAAAAGGGGGAAAATCGATGTAATAATCGTATTGTCCAAAAGTAGACTCAGATTATCCTTGATGTAATAATCATAAGACGATGAGATGTGCTACTTGACGCTGCTTTTTACGCGAAAGCATTGCCAAACCATCAGAGGCAGGTCTCCTGGCTTGTCCATCATGCACGCCTTCCCAAATTGCTTCAGTGGCTTTGATATGCATGATCCGTCTTGGACTTACAGTTGCGCGACAGCTCGTGATTTACACACGATTCCCGTTTTAATCTCCTTTGGAGGAGAACCTCTGTGGTTGCAGATTTCAAAGAACGATTGAGGTTGCAAAAATACGTTTTTATTCTGTATTTATCCAACTTTTTCGATAAAAAATTATCTTTTGTTTTGTTTGTCAAGAACGTTAACGGACAACACTCTGACAATCATTGTTTTAATCAATGCTGCATTTCGTAAAGTCTTACCGAATTGAAGATAGTCTTCTCCTGTGCCTCGTTGCCGTATTTGTCAACGTCGACGACGTTGCGCGGGCTGTGGGTGATGCATACTGGACCATTAAGGCAGCCGCCGTCGCAAGCCATGCCTTCGAAGAAGTTTTCTGTGGCCTTGTTGAATTTCAACTTGGTCAAAGCGGCCTTACACTCGGCAATGCCGTTCATGGCGATAGGCTTCACGCCTTCCACGCCCATTTCTTTGGCCACGTCGGCGATGCCTTTGGCAATGCCACCCGACTTGGCGAAGATACGACCGTAGTAGGAAGCGTTGTTCAGCTCAGAGTCTTCCATCTGTGTAGTGTCAATGCCGCGAGCGTCAACGAAGGCTTGCAACTCCTCAAACGACATGACGCTGTCGATAGCGCCACCCGTTTTCTCCAACCTGTATTCCAGCTTCTTCGATGTGCAGGGACCAATGAAGACAACCTTTGCCGTCGGGTCTCCTCTCTTGATGAGGCGAGCGGTTTCCACCATGGGCGACACTGAACTTG
>CAMOCK010000142.1 GCA_946610645.1 uncultured Bacteroidales bacterium | reverse complement strand
TCCATACCTTCTTCGGTGGTTTTTCCTTCGGCCTTTCGTTGTTCGATCACCTTCTGCAAAGTACCTAAAGCGTTGAGCGAGCGCGGGAATCCCGTGTAGGCATAAAGTTGCGAAAGGGCTTCCTTGGTCTGGCTGACGGTGAGGCCGGCATCCATGCCCTCGTTGATGGCTTTGGCCAAGGCGGCATAGTCGGCTTTGGCCTCGTTGCAGGCTATCGCGGCCATGGCAGCGGCTTGTTCCTTGTTGAATGTCAGTGCGTTCATGTCTTTGTCTTGTTTCGTTTCGGTCTTCGGCGTGCAGGCTGCGAGCGATGTCGCCAGGGCTGCGATGATGATGGTGTGTGATTTCATTTTGATGTAGGATTTGGTTGCAAAATAACGAAAAATCCGCAAAACGCGAGTTACACATTTTGCGGACATTTTTTCACAAATTGCTTGGATGATTTCAAGTTTTGGAGAAAGTTCACTCGTCGCTGACCGACAGCGGTAGGCCTTCTTGCGAGAGATAGAACATGTTGAGGACGACGGGCTCTTGGCCACGGTTCTCGCCGTGATGCACCGTGCCGACCATCTCCACCACCGCCTCGCCTTGGTGGATGACTTTTTCCTTGCCGTCGGCACTCACGATGGTCAGCTCACCTTGCTCCACGATGCCGAAATTAATCACGTCGTGATGGTGCAGATGGAGCGACGAGCCAGGATCGAACACATAACGCATGGCCACCAGCTCGGGCTTCCCAACGGGATAGTCGGGCAATTCGGCGCCATCCCAACTCTGCGAGGTGCGAAACAGTTCTTTCTTGACGGGTGATTTCATTGGTTGTCTTTTTTCGGGTTGATGTCTTTTCATCGTGCAAAAGTATGAAAAATCCGCGAAAGTAGTAAACTCTACCATTGCACTCGTCTCACTTCCTATCGAAAGCGCGATGACATAGCCGTTCTCGATTTCAAAAACCGATGTCAAAGAATCGCGGAGGAGGGCGTCCCGGAATGTTTTCCGAAAAAACGTCATTTAATCATCCTAATCACCTTCGCCGGCACACCGCCGACGATGGTGTTGTCAGGCACATCCTTTCCAACCACGGCTCCAGCGGCCACGATGGCGTTCTCTCCGATGGTCACGCCTGCAAGGATAGTGGCATTGGCGCCAATCCAGGCGTTTTTCTTGATAACAATGGGCTTGGTGAGCAGAGAATGGCGTTTTTCGGGGTCTTCCGGATGGTACTCCGTGGCCAACACGCAATGCGGTGCGATGAAAACGCCCTCTTCGATGGTGATGCTGCCCAAGGCCAAGAAGGTACAGCCGAAGTTGACGAAACTGTTTTTGCCGAAGGTCGTCAGCTTGCCGTAGTTGATGTTGAACGGCGGAAAGATGCGCACCGTGTCGTCGATTTCCGAACCTGTGATTTTCCGAAGGTATTCGCGCACTTCGGCCTCCGTCTTGGGACCGCAGTTCATCTCGGCCACCAGACGCATACACTCCTTCACCTCTTCGTACAGCGCGTCGCTGCCGACGTGGTCTTTTCCAGTGGGTTTGTTGTTGTTCATGGTCAAATGTTTTTACCTATCTCGAATGCCTCTTGCAGCTTGCCGCTGTCTGCGATGTCGTTTGGCGCATCGACACCACCGCAATCCGAGCCGTGTTCTTTTATTTCGGTCCCAATATGGAATTGTTTATCGGATGAAATTGGTGTATTTTGTCACTTCCTTTTCAGGCAGACCATTGCGTTCGCGCTCGGCGGCGATGGCGCGGATGAGGAAGGCCATGTTGCGACCCAAGATGCGCATGATCTGCACGCCTTCTTCGTCTTTCATCACATCTTCAGCGGTATGGCCATGCACCATGTTCCAATAGCGGCTGCTCGCGATAGGCATCTCGCTGATGGTGAAGGATTTGTTGAGCCTATCGAAAGCGGCTGTGGTGCCGCCACGTCGTGCCGAGACGACAGACGCGCCCACTTTCATGCGCAGGTCATAATGGGCACTGAAAAACAGGCGGTCGAGCAGGTTGGTGAGCGTACCGTTGGGGCCGGCATAATAGACTGGCGAACCAACGACGAGGCCGTCGGCGTCCTTGAGTTTCGGGGCGATTTCGTTCACCATGTCGTTGAACACGCAGTGGCCCAATTCGGCGCACTTGCCGCAGGCGATGCAGCCTCGGATGTCCTTGTTGCCGACGTGGACGATTTCTGTCTCCACGCCGTTCTTTTCCAATTCGTCGGCCACCGCTTTGAGGGCCGTGAAGGTGCAGCCGTTAGTGTGCGGGCTGCCGTTGATCAATAGTGTTTTCATTTCCTTTGGTTTTTCAGGTTTTTTTGATGTGTCTTCAGCAGCTTCACCGCTTGTCCGTATGGGCTTGACGTGACGCTCACAAAGTAGGCCGCCATGTCGGTGGTGTAGGTGTTTTTGAAGTAGCCTTTGGTGAAGAGTTCCTCTTCAGTGAAGCTCTCGGCGAGGCTTGACATCTCCTCGTGGGTCTCATGCAGCAGGCGTTTGGCTTCCTCCAAAGGCGTGTTTTGGTGTTTTTCCACCAGCATCTTGTCCATTTCGTGATAGTTTTTGCGGTATGCGTCGGGAAGATAGTCTTTCGGATGGCCTTCGCGGATGTTGCTGACGAACTCGCGCATCAGCACCTGCCATTCGTAAAGGTGAGCCAACAGGTCGCGGAGGCAGCGGTCGTATTGCCAGCGCACACCGCATTTCTTCGGGTCGGCGGCGAAGTCGAAAGAGGCGGCAACCTCTTCCACGGTCATCTTCGCAATTTGCTCGTTCAGCTTGGCATAGCCATCAGAAATGGTCGCCAATAGTTGTTGTTTGTTGGTAGGATTTGCCATGTTTTTCTATGCATTTATTCGTAGTGTCTAATCCGAACTTCCACGCCGTCCTGCCTCAGCAGCGACGGGATTCCGCTTACGTTGGTTTGGCCATAATGGTAGGGGAACAGCACCTTGGGCCTGATGGTGCGAGCGGCACGCAGCAGCTGGTCAACCGTCATCGTGTAGGGCTGGTTGCAGGGTAGGAAGGCAACGTCGATGTCCTTGATTTCGGCCATTTCGGGGATGTCTTCGGTGTCGCCGGCCACATAAACCCGCAGCCCGTCAATGTTGAGGACGAATCCGTTGTCGCGTCCCTTGGGGTGGAACTGCAAATGCCCGTCGGTGGTGTTGTAGGCAGGCACGGCCTCCACACTCAGCCAGTCGCTCAGGTCGAGTTTGTCGCCGTTGGCCATCACCGTGCCATAGCCCAGCATTTCGGCGCAACGTTGGTTGGTGATGAGTTGCGTCCCTTCCTTGGTCAAGGTGGCAATGGCGGTAGTGTCAAAATGGTCGAAGTGTTCGTGCGTCACCAAAAGGAAGTCGGCCTTGGGGAAGGCAGCATAGTCGATGACGCGGTCGCCCATCTTGCCGACGGGGTCGATTTCGATTTCCTTGCCGTCAAACCCGATGCGGATGCTGGCGTGAGTGAGCGCGTGGAAAGTGACCGCCTTGCCGCTTTGCGTGGCGAAGGTGTCCGTTTCGTAAACTGCCATGGTTTCGTTTGTCGGAACAGCGTTATCCGGTTCGGTTTCGGTTTTTTTTGTGTTGTTTTGACCGCAGGCCACCATGCCGATGACGAGAGGCAAAAGGATTAATGTGCGTTTCATTTTGTAGTGATATTTGATAGGTTGCAAAGTTAAAAAAAAACCAATCACAAAAATCGGAAGCAGGGTATCACTCCTCCTTTTTGGCATTAGGCACCGCAAAAACGACCACCAAAACGCCGATGGCACCCACAATCGGGACGATGATGCGGGCTACGGAGCCTTTGGGGATGAATACAAATGTGGAAAGCAGTACCATCGCCACCATAATACCCACGGCTCCAGCCTTTTGCGAAAAGGTCATTCCGCCCAATCTATGGTAGTTACGGATGTATTTGCCCAATCTCGACGAAAGCAGCCATTGCTGCAAGCGTGGCGAGCTGCGGTAGAACAACCACGAAGCGAGCAAAAGGAATGGGGTTGTGGGCAGCCCCGGCACCACGATGCCAAGCACCCCCAACCCCACTGCAACGAGCCCGATGACGATGTAGATGTACCTTTTCATCTTCAATGACAGGTCTTACTCCATGCACATCTCGAAGATCTTCTCCACGTCGGCTTGCTGCAAGGACTTGAAGCCTGGCAGCGTGCCGCCGTTGACGGCTTTCTTGGCCATCACCGCGAAGTGGGTGCGGTCGATGCCGACTTCGGGGAAGGTGCGTTTCAGTTGCAAGGTGTTGTAGAGGAAGTCGCTGAGCTTCGCGATGGCTTGGTGGGCGATGTCCATCGGGGCCAAGGTCGGGTCGATGCCGAAGACGTTGACGCCGAATTGGACGTATTTCGAGACGGTGGTCTCGTCGAGGCAATACTCCATCCAGCGCGGGGTGAGTATGGCGAGGCCAAGGCCGTGGGTGATGTCGTAGATGGCCGACAGCTCGTGTTCCATCGGGTGGCAGCTCCATTCCTTGCGCTTGCCGCAGATGATGAAGCCGTTGATGGCCCACGACGAGGCCCACATCAGGTTGGCGCGCGCCTCGTAGTTGTCGGGTTCGCGCATGGCGACGGGGGCGTATTTGATGACGGTCTTCATCAGGCCTTCCATGAAGCAGTCGAGCATGTAGAGGCCGTCTTCCATGTTGAAATAAACCTCGAAGATGTGCGACAATATGTCGGCAGAGCCGCAGGCGGTTTGGTAGGCACTGACGCTGAAGGTGTTGGTCGGGTCGAGGAACGAGGCCTTGGGGAATAGGTTGGGGTCGAGGCGACCAAGTTTGTCCTGCGTCTCAGGGTTGCTGATGACGGCAGCCGTGTCCATCTCCGAGCCTGTGGCAGCGAGCGTCAGGATGCTGACGATGGGCAAGGCTCTGTTGATGGGAGCGCGTTTGTTTAGGTCCAAGAAGTCCCACGGGTCGTGGTCGACGCAAGCACCGGCGGCCATGATCTTGGTGGCATCGATAGTGGAACCGCCGCCCACGGCAAGCAGCACGTCGATATGGTGTTCCTTGCACATCTGTGCGCCTTTGCGGACCGATTCGATGCGCGGGTTCGGCTCGATGCCGTTGAGTTCAAAAAGCTCAAGGCCAGCGTCTTTGATTTCCTTGACTACGCGGTCGTAGAGGCCCATCCGCTTGATGGAGCCGCCGCCGTAGGTCATCAGCACGCGACTGCCATATTTCTTGAGTTCCGCGCCGAGGTGTCTTAGTTGGTCGCGCCCGAAATAGATTTTCGTCGGGATGTTGTAGATGAAGTCGTTGATCATAATGATGTGTTTTTAGAAGGTGCGAAGATACACATTTTTTCAAAACAAGGAAGCTCACCGATCTTGTTTCGTAAATGAAAAAACATTTCCCAAAGGCAAAACATTATTACAAAAATCGTGTATTATTTCATTTCTTCCTAAACCTCACCAACCGCAATGGCATCCCTTTGCAATCCTTCAGCACCTGAACGCCGTAGTAATATCCGCCGTGGCACACGAAGCGCTTTTTCGTGAGGGCGAGGTCGTAGTCTTCGCACTGGAAGGATCCCGTTGAAACGCTTTGGCCTTTGCCAACAGAATAGGCGTGGAACGTGTTCTCGCCTGCCACCTCGGCATCGCCGAAGAAGAGAATCTGGCCGTCATTGCCCTTGATGGCCATGGTGAACCAACCCATGTTGACAGGCTCCTTGATGTGTTGGATGCCGTTTTCATAAAAGGAAATCAGTTCATTGTATTTTGGAAGCATTCTCTCGTCGGTCACTCGCGGCAACTCGTCTTTCAAGTCCTTGATGCGGGCGTTTTGCAGGGCAATCTGCTCTTCGACGGACAGGATCTGCGGCTTCCAGTCCAATGGCTTTTCCGAAATCTTGTTGCCATTGAAGTCGTAGGTCCTCACAAGTCCGTCGATGGGGTTGGAAACGATGAGTTTGTCGCCCACTTTCGCGATTTGCCACTCCACTTTCATGTCTTCCCTTCGGCTTTC
>CAMOCK010000141.1 GCA_946610645.1 uncultured Bacteroidales bacterium | reverse complement strand
CCCAGGCGTGGCGTGGCCGACACCATGAGCAAGGGGGTGCAATACCTCTTCAAGAAAAACAACGTGGAAGTCATCGCCGGCTACGGCAAACTGACCGCCGACAAACAAGTGGAAGTGACCGACGCCGAAGGCAACAAGACCCTCTACGGGGCCGACGACATCATCTTGGCTACGGGTTCGCGCGTGCGCGAATTGCCCGCCCTCCCCATCGACGGCAAGAAAATCATCGGCTACCGCCAGGCCTTGGTTTTGGACAAGTTGCCTGAGAGCATGGTCGTGGTCGGCTCGGGTGCCATCGGCTCGGAGTTTGCCTTCTTTTTCACCTCGATGGGCGTGAAAGTGACCCTCGTAGAGTTCCTGCCCAACGTGGTTCCCAACGAGGACGAGGAAGTCTCCAAGCAAGTGGAGCGTGCCTTCAAGAAACTGAAGATGACCGTGATGACCGAAGCCTCGGTGACGCATGTCGACACCACAGGCGAGAAGTGCGTGTGCACCATCGCCACGAAGAAAGGCGAGAAGACCGTGGAGGCCGACATCGTCTTATCAGCAGTGGGCGTGCAGACCAACATCGACAACCTCGGCCTTGAGGAATTGGGCATTACGACCGAGCGCGGCAAGGTCAACGTGGATGAATGGTACCGCACCAACGTGCCAGGCATCTATGCCATCGGTGACATCGTGCATGGTCCCGCCTTGGCCCACAAGGCCGACCACGAAGCCATCATCTGCGTGGAGAAGATTTGTGGCCTCAATCCCAAGCCGCTGAATTACGCCAACATTCCCGGATGCACCTACACCACGCCCGAAATTGCCTCCGTCGGCTTGAGCGAAGCGAAAGCCATCGCTGCGGGCTATGAGGTGAAAGTCGGCAAGTTCCCCTTCACCGCTTCGGGCAAGGCCACCGCTGCCGGCAACCGCGACGGCTTCATCAAGGTCGTCTTCGATGCCAAGACCGGCGACTGGTTAGGTTGCCACATGGTCGGCGACAACGTCACCGAGATGGTGGCCTCGGCTGTGCTCTGCCGTGAGCTGGGTGCCAAGGGCGAGGACATCATCCATGCCGTGTTCCCCCACCCCACCATGTCGGAAGGCATCATGGAGGCTGCGGCGGCGGCGTATAACGAATGCGTGCACCTCTAAAAGTTAAGAGTTAATAGTTTGAAGTTGTTCAGTTGTTCAGTTGTTCAGTTAAGAATTAGAGTAAGATGGATAATTTTGGAGATTTCATTAGAGAAAAATGTTTGGATTTTGCTGTTGACATTGTAAACATGTACAAACATCTTTGCGAGGACAAGAAAGAATATGTTTTGTCAAAACAGCTGCTACGAAGTGGTACCAGTATTGGAGCCAATCTTGTTGAAGCCCAAAACGGCATAAGTCATCGGGATTTTGTTGCCAAGATATACATAGCTTTGAAAGAATGTGCTGAAACAGGATATTGGCTGAAGCTTCTCTACAGAACAGATTACTTGACCAAATCTGAATACGATGACATCAACGACAAATGCCAAGAACTAAACAAAATATTCAATAGCATCACCAAAAACTCAGGACATAAAAACTGAACAACTGAACAACTGAACAACTGAACAACTGAACAACTGACACAATGGAAATCATAGAAACAAAGATAAAAGACCTGCTCGTCATCAAGCCCGACGTGTTCATGGACGAGCGTGGCTATTTTTTCGAAAGCTACAACAAGGAACGTTTTGCACAACAGGGCTTGAACATGGATTTCGTGCAGGACAACGAGTCGCAGTCGATGAAGGGCGTTTTGCGCGGGCTGCATTTCCAGAAGCCGCCCTTTGCGCAAGGCAAATTGGTGCGCGTGGTGAAAGGTGCCGTGATGGACGTGGCCGTCGACCTGCGCAAAGGCTCGCCGACCTACGGCCAGTGGGAATCGGTCGTGCTGACCGAAAGCAACAAGTTCATGTATTGGATTCCGGAAGGCTTCGCGCATGGCTTTGTGTGCCTCGAAGACCATTCCGTGTTCACCTACAAGTGCACCAACGTATACAACAAAGCCTCGGAAGGCAGTCTCCGCTGGAACGACCCCGACCTTGGCATTAATTGGAACGTTGAGAACCCGATTCTCTCGGAGAAGGACAAGGTGTCGCCGATGTTCAAGGAGTTTGTCTCTCCCTTTTAATTAAGCGCAATGAAAGGAACTACGAATTTTGCGAATTTAACGAAAGTCTTTGCTATAATTTTGCAACTTCGTTGCGAATTTGTACGAATACAAAATTCGTAAGAATCAGCAGCGCAAGCTGGAAATTCAATTCAAGATTATTCGTATCATTCGAGCCATTCGTAGTTACTAATCTATAAAATGAAAACTGATGTAGCATATATGAAAACAAGAAACCTCCTCCTCGCCTGTGGCATGGCCATTATAATAATAGGTGTAGCCGCTGCTGTCACGCTCGCGATAGCGCAATCCAACGACGAGCAACTGGAAGAATACGAAGGCACCGACCGCGAGTTTCTTTCATTCGACCAAATCGACCATCCGACGCACGACATCGAACTGCCCGAGTCGATGACCTTCTGTGGCGAAGAAGTGCCGCTGCACTTGTTCTACGTCCGCGAGCGGTTGGAGCGCGAACTGATGGTCAACTCCTACCGCCACTCGGCCACCATTTTGCTGCTGAAACGCACCACGCGATGGTTTCCTGTCATGGAGCCCATCATGGCGAAAAACGGCCTGCCCGACGACTTCAAGTACCTTTCGATGATCGAAAGCGACCTGACCAACGCCGTGTCGCCCTCGAAGGCGGTTGGTTTCTGGCAGTTCCTCGAAGGCACGGGCAAGGACTACGGCCTCGAAATCAACAAGGAGGTGGATATGCGCTACAACGTGGAGAAAGAGACCGTAGCGGCCTGCAAATACTTGAAAGACTCCTACCGCAAGTTCGGCAGTTGGACGGCATCGGCGGCGGCGTTCAACTGCGGCAACGGTCGCATCAGCAAGACGAGGGAAGAGCAGCGCGTCAGTTCCTACTACGACATGCTCTTGCCCGAAGAAACGCAACGCTACGTGTTCCGCATCCTCGCGCTGAAGCTCATCACCGAGAACCCGGAGAAATACGGCTACCAGATTGGCGACAACGGATGGTACAGGCCCTACGAGACCAAGACCGTCACCGTCACGCAATCCATCCCGAACCTTGTGGACTTCGCCTATGAGCAAGGCACCAACCTGAAGATGCTGAAATACTTCAACCCCTGGCTGCGCAGCAATTCGCTGACCATCTCGGCGGGCAACAGCTACGACATCAAGATCCCGACGGGCGAGTTTGCCAAGACGCATAAAAAAATGAGGAGCGAATAGTTAGGTGTTAGGAGTTGTTACTCATTCCCGAAAAATCTGCAAAAATCATAGAATTATCCCCGAAAAATCTGCAAAAACTAAAAAATTATCCCCAAAAAATCTGCAAAAGCCCTATCTTTGCCGCGAAAAACAATAATGAAACACCATGCTAAAACGCAAGATTACAGAGTATTTGAGGCAATGGAAGGCAAACAAGCGGGACGAGTGTCTGTTGGTTAGGGGTGCGCGCCAGATAGGAAAGACCTTCATCATAGAGGATTTCGGGCACAGCGACTACGAGTCGTTTGTCGAAATCAACTTCGAGTTGCAGCCCTCCCTGAAGACGGCTTTTGAAGGCGACCTTACCGTGCCGGAAATGATAAAAAGGATTTCAGTCCATCTGCCTGAAGCCCGCTTTGTCCCTCACAAGACCTTGCTATTCCTCGATGAGATACAATCGTGCCCACAGGCAAGGGCCTCGCTGAAGGCGTGGGCCATCGACGGCAACTATGACGTGATTGCTTCGGGGTCGCTGTTAGGCGTGAACTACAAAGCCGTATCCTCCTATCCTGTCGGCTATGAGCGGCAAATCGACATGTTCTCCCTTGATTTCGAGGAGTTTCTGTGGGCTGTTGGACTATCGCCACAGGTGATTGATTCGCTTAAAGAGCATTATGCCAACCGAGTCAAGGTGGACGATTCCATACATGGCAAGATGATGGCCTATCTGCGCGAATACATGGTGGTCGGAGGAATGCCTTCCGTGGTCAATTGTTTTCTTGAGACCAACAATTTCGGCCTTGTCCATCAAGAGCAAGAAAAAATCACATCGGCCTATCTGAACGACATCGCCAAGTATACAGACAACACAGAGAAACCCAAAGTGAGGAGTTGCTTCCTGTCGATTCCGAGACAATTGGCCAAGGAGAACACCAAATTCCAGTATTCCGTTGTGGAGCGGAACGGCACGTCGCGCAAATTCGCCAATGCCCTTGAATGGCTTCGTGACGCTGGGATTGTGGCTTATTGCAACAACCTGTCGACGCTCCAGTTCCCGCTTTCGGCCTATGCGAAGGATGACCAATTCCGCATCTATATGGGCGACATCGGCCTGTTGGTGTCCATGTATGGCTTCGAAATGAAAGCCGCGTTAATGGAAAACACGCTTTCAGGACCCGCCAAAGGCGGAATCTACGAAAACCTTATGGCCGACATCCTGCACAAAAAGCGCATCCCTCTTTATTATTACAGGAAAGACGACGCTTCCGTTGAGATTGAGTTCGTCCTCACCCAACAGACGCATCCGCTGCCTGTGGAAGTAAAAGCGAAAAGCGGTCGCACACAGTCGCTCAACACGGTACTCACATGGGACGGCATCGAAGAAGGCTACAAGTTTGGCATGTGCAATGTGGGCATCGACGGGAAAAAGATTACAATGCCTATGTATTTGGCCATGTTTCTTTGAAACCAATTGCGTAATTTTGCAGGCTCGAAAAAACATCATGAACGAATTCTCAGAAGACAAATATTTGGAAATCCTCGGCGCGAGGGAAAACAACCTGAAAAACATCGACTTGAGCATTCCGCGCAACGCCTTGGTGGTCGTCACGGGCATCAGCGGGAGCGGCAAGTCGTCGTTGGCATTCGACACAATCTATGCCGAGGGACAACGCCGTTACATGGAAAGCTTTTCGGCCTACGCTCGCCAATTCATCGGCAACATGGAACGTCCTGACGTGGACAAGATTACAGGCCTAAGCCCAGTGATTTCCATCGAACAGAAATCCGTGAACAAAAACCCGCGCTCCACCGTGGGCACCATCACCGAGATTTATGACTTTTTGCGCCTTTTGTATGCCCGCATCGGCGAGGCCTATTCCTACAACACGGGCGAGCGCATGGTGCGCTACACCGAAGAGCAAATCACCGACCTGATTATGAAGGGCTTCGAGGACAAGCGCATCAACATCCTGGCCCCAGCCATCCGTGGCCGCAAAGGTCACTACCGCGAACTGTTTGAGCATATCCGTCAGGCGGGATTTACGCGCGTGCGCGTCGATGGCGAGATGCGCGAAATCGAGTTTGGCATGATGCTCGACCGCTACAAGACCCACACCATCGAAATCGTGGTGGACCGCATCGAAGTGCACGAAGACAGCCTCACCCGCGTCAAGAAATCGGTGCAGACCGCGTTCCGTTACGGCAAGGGATTGCTGATGGTGATGGACAACGAAAGCGGCGAACTGCGCTATTTCAGCCGCCTGCTGATGTGCCCCACCACGGGCCTTTCCTACGAGGACCCCGAGCCCAACACTTTCTCATTCAACTCGCCCTTCGGTGCCTGCCCCAAGTGCAGTGGCTTGGGCGAAATCGCCGTCGTCGACAAGGAGAAAATCATCCCCAACCCGAATCTGAGCTTGCGCAAAGGCGGCCTCGCGCCCGCTGGCGACTACAAGCCTGGCAGCTGGATTTTCAAGCAACTGGAAGCCATCGGTCTGAAATACGGCTTCACGCTCGACACGCCCATGAAGGACTTCTCCGACGAAGCCTTAGACGTCATCCTCTACGGCACCAACGAGACCTTCGACGTGAAACGCGAAACGCTCGGCGTCACGTCCACCATCAAGGTCAACTTTGAGGGCATCGTCAACTTCATCGAGGAACAGAACAACGAGGAGGCTTCGGCGGCCATTACACGCTGGGCCGGCTCGTTCATGAACCACGTCACCTGCCCCGTTTGCGGCGGCACAAGGCTGAAAAAAGAGGCCCAATGGTTCCGCATCGACGGGAAAAACATCGCCGAAGTGGCCAACATGGACACCATCAGCCTCGGCAAGTGGATCGACGAACTGCCTACAAAACTCACTGAAAGACAAAACGGCATCGCCAAGGAAATCCTGCGCGAAATCCACAAGCGCGTGCATTTCCTTTTGGACATCGGCATCGACTATTTGAATATGAACCGTCCGGCGGCATCGCTCTCGGGCGGTGAGGCACAACGCATCCGCTTGGCCACACAAATCGGGTCGCAACTCACTGGCGTCCTGTATATTTTGGACGAACCCAGCATCGGGCTGCACCAACGCGACAACCAGAAACTCATCGAGTCGCTGAAGGAGCTGCGCGACATCGGCAACTCGGTCATCGTGGTAGAACACGACAAGGACACGATGCTCAACGCGGACTATTTGGTCGACATCGGCCCTGGTGCGGGTCGGCACGGCGGCGAAGTGGTCTTTGCCGGCACACCCGCCGACATCAAAAACGGACACTCCATCACCTGCGAATACCTCAACGGCCTGCGCCAAATCGAAGTACCAAAGGAAAGGCGCAAGCCTCTTGAAGGCCAGCTCCTGACCATCAAAGGCGCAAGCGGCCACAACCTGAAAAACATCGACTTGCAGCTGCCCTTGGGTGTGATGGTCTGCGTGACGGGCGTCAGCGGCTCGGGCAAAAGCACCTTGATTAATGAGACCCTCTCCCCCATCCTCAGCCAGAAGTTCTACCGTTCGGTGAAGGAACCCCTGCCCTACGCCAGCATCGAAGGCTTGGAGAAAATCGACAAGATCATCCAAATCGACCAAGCCCCGATTGGACGCACACCTCGCTCCAACCCAGCCACTTACACCAAGGTCTTCGACGACATCCGCAAGCTCTTTGGCGAGTTGCCCGAATCGAAAATCCGCAACTACAAGGCGGGGCGCTTCTCGTTCAACGTGAAAGGCGGTCGCTGCGAGGCCTGCAAAGGCGCGGGTGTGCGCGTCATCGAGATGAACTTCCTGCCCGACGTGACGGTGCTCTGCGAGGAATGCCAAGGCAAACGCTACAACCGCGAGACCCTCGAAGTGCGCTACAAAGGCAAGTCGATCAACGACGTG
>CAMOCK010000140.1 GCA_946610645.1 uncultured Bacteroidales bacterium | reverse complement strand
CGGGAAAGGAGATACCTTTCTTTGAAGTCGACATCCGCGACCGCGAAGGCCTCAACCGCGTGATGGAAGCCCATCGTTTTGATGCTTGCATCCATTTCGCCGGACTGAAAGCCGTGGGCGAAAGCGTTGAAAAGCCGTGGGAATACTACGAAAACAACATCGGCGGGACTCTAACTTTGCTTGATGTGATGCGCAAACATGGCTGCAAGAACATCATTTTCTCTTCATCGGCGACTGTTTACGGCGACCCTGCCATCATCCCAATTACTGAGGAATGTCCGAAAGGGCATTGCACCAATCCTTACGGCCAGACCAAGAGCATGTTGGAGGAAATTATGATGGACATGCAAAAGGCTGACAACGAATGGAATATCGTGCTGTTGCGTTATTTTAATCCCATCGGTGCGCATCCAAGCGGTCGCATTGGGGAGAACCCGAATGGCATTCCCAACAACCTGATGCCTTACGTCACGCAGGTGGCTGTGGGCAAACGTCCTGAACTTGGTGTTTTCGGCAATGATTATCCGACACATGACGGCACCGGAGTTCGCGATTATATCCATGTCGTGGATTTGGCCCGAGGTCATGTGGCGGCTTTGCAGGCCATCGAAAAGAACTGTGGCTGTGCAATATACAACCTTGGCACGGGACAAGGTTACTCTGTGCTGGATGTGGTGAAGACCTTCGAGAAAGTCAATGGCATCAAGATTCCGTACAGCATCAAGCCACGCCGTGCGGGCGACATTGCCACCTGTTATTCCGACCCTGCAAAAGCGAAAAAAGAACTCGGTTGGAAGGCTCAATACGGCCTCGAAGAGATGTGCCGCGACTCGTGGAATTGGCAAAAGAACAATCCTAACGGATATTAAAATATTGAATATGAAAGGAATAGTATTAGCCGGAGGCTCCGGCACCAGATTGTACCCGATAACCAAGGGCGTGAGCAAGCAGTTGCTCCCGATATATGATAAGCCGATGGTGTATTATCCTATTTCGGCACTGATGCTCGCCGGCATCAGGGACATCTTGATTATTTCAACCCCATACGACCTGCCCGGCTTCAAGCGTCTTCTTGGCGACGGTTCAGACTATGGTGTGCATTTCGAGTATGCCGAACAACCCTCTCCCGACGGCCTCGCACAGGATTTCATCATCGGGCAGAAGTTCATCGGCGATGATTGCGCTTGCCTTGTTTTAGGCGCCAACATCTTCTACGGCAATGGCTTCACTGCCCTTTTGAGAAACGCCGTGAAGGATGCTGAAGAGAACAAAAAAGCCACAGTTTTCGGCTATTGGGTGAGCGACCCTGAGCGTTATGGTGTGGCCGAATTTGATAAAAACGGCAACTGCCTCAGTATCGAGGAAAAGCCCAAGCATCCTAAGAGCAACTACGCCGTGGTGGGGCTGTATTTCTATCCCAACAAGGTCGTTAAGGTGGCCAATAGCATCAAGCCGTCGGCGCGTGGCGAGTTGGAAATCACAACTGTCAACCAAGAGTTCCTTAAGGATGGCGAACTGAAGGTGCAAACCCTCGGTCGCGGCTTCGCATGGTTGGATACGGGCACGCACGATTCGCTGAGTGAGGCTTCCACTTTCGTTGAGGTCATTGAGAAACGCACGGGGTTGAAGGTCGGTTGCTTGGAAGGCATTGCCTACCGTCGCGGCTGGATTTCGGAAGAAAAAATGCGCCAACTTGCCCAACCGATGATAAAGAACGAATATGGGCAGTACCTGCTCCATGTAATTGACGAGATGAAGGAAGAGGTCAACTCGGAAACATTCAAGAACTTGCAATAAAACAGAAAAACAATGACTTACAAACGCTCCATCATCATCACCGGCGGTGCTGGTTTCATCGGGAACCATGTCGTGCGCCTTTTCGTGAACAAGTATTCCGAATACAAAGTTATTAATCTTGCAAAGCTGCCCTATGCCGCCACCTTGGCAAACCTGAAAGACACCGAGGACAAGCCGAACTACAAGTTCGTGAAGGCCGACATCTGCGACTTCGAGACGATTTACAAGCTCATGCAAGACGAGCAGGTCGATGGCATCATCCACCTCGCCGCCGAAAGCCATGTGGACCGTTCCATCAAAGACCCGTTCACCTTCGCGCAAACCAATGTGATGGGCACGTTGAGCCTTTTGCAGGCCGCCAAGCTGTATTGGGACGGCAATTGGGACGGCAAACGTTTCTACCACATCTCGACCGACGAGGTGTATGGCGCTTTGGAACTCACCCACCCCGATGGCATCGAACCGCCTTTCAGCACCAAGGCCAGCAGCGGCGAGCACCATTTGGCCTACGGAAGCAAATTCTTCACCGAAGACCTGAAATACCAACCTCATAGCCCTTACAGCGCAGCCAAAGCATCGAGCGACCATTTCGTGCGCGCTTTCCACGACACCTACGGACTGCCCACGGTGGTCACCAACTGCTCGAACAACTACGGTCCGTATCAGTTCCCCGAAAAACTGATACCTTTGTTTATTAATAACATCCGCCATCGCAAGCCGCTTCCGGTTTACGGCAAGGGCGAGAACGTGCGTGACTGGCTCTATGTGGAAGACCACGCACGCGCCATCGACCTGATTTTCCATGAAGGCAAGATCGCCGAAACCTATAACATCGGAGGCTTCAACGAATGGAAGAACATCGACATCGTGAAAGTGCTCATCAACACGACCGACCGTTTGCTGGGCCGAAAGGAGGGCGAGGACATGGACCT
>CAMOCK010000139.1 GCA_946610645.1 uncultured Bacteroidales bacterium | reverse complement strand
GCCGATAATCAGCCCAGCGTTGAAATCCACGTGCTGCAAGGCGAGCGTCCCATGGCCGCACAGAACAAGACCATCGGTCGTTTCATCCTCGACAGCATCCCGCCAGCGCCGCGTGGCATCCCGCAAATCGAAGTCACCTTCGACATCGACTCCAACGGTATCCTGAACGTGAGCGCCAAGGACAAGGCCACGGGCAAGACCCAGAGCATCCGCATCGAGGCCTCGTCAGGCTTGACCGACGCTGAAATCGAGCGCATGAAGAACGAAGCCCAGGCCAACGCCGAAGCCGACAAGAAGGAACGTGAGCGCGTCGACAAGCTGAACCAAGCCGACAGCGTCATCTTCCAGACCGAGAAGCAGCTGAAGGAATACGGCGACAAGCTGCCTGCCGACAAGAAGGCTGAAATCGAGGCTGCCCTCGGCAAGCTGAAGACCGCCCACCAGAGCCAAGACATCGCCGGCATCGACGCAGCCATGGCCGAGATGAACGCCATGTGGCAGAAGGCCAGCGAGGAGATGTACAAGAACGCCGGTGCCCAAGGCGGCCCGCAAGGCGGCTTCGACCCGAACAACATGGGCGGAGGCTTCACGGGCGGCAACCCGAACCAAGGCCCGCAGAACAATGGCGGTGATGACACCGTCACTGACGCGGACTTTGAGGAGGTGAAGTAAACGCTTCTTGAATCACTATCAAAAAGGTGTAATCCGAAAGGGTTACGCCTTTTTTTGTTGTAGTAGTCATTTAACTCACGGAAAATTTGTATTTTTGAAGTCAAATTGGATAGGCTCAATGAAAACCACAAAGACATTCAATATCTACTGCGACGAAAGCACCCATTTACCTCATGATGGGCATCCATACATGGTACTGGGCTATGTCAGTATCGCCTACAACCAGATGGAAATGGCTAAGGCGCAAATCAAGGAAATCAAGGAAAAGCACGGCTACCAAGGCGAGTTGAAATGGACGAATGTCCACGAGGCTACTTTCCAGATGTATAATGAACTGCTCGACTATTTCTTCATGACCGACATGAACTTCCGTGCGGTCATTGTTGATAAGAGCCAGATTGACGAATCTCGCCCCAACTACACTTCCAACGACTTCTATTACCGAATGTATTACCAGTTGCTCCACTATGAGATGAACCTCGAGAACAATTACAATGTTTATCTCGACATTAAGGACACCTCCAGTGCCGGCAAACTGCACCGCTTGCAAGACATCCTGAAATGGAATGCTTCCATCTCAAAGCTCCAGTTTGTGAGGTCACATGAAAGTTGCTTTGTGCAGATGGCAGATGTTATCATGGGCGCGGTAAATTATAACCTTCGCCGCGAGAAAGGCGATGTGCAAGGCAGGTCGTTGGCCAAGGTGAAGTTGGTTGAAAAAATCAAGGAGCATGGCGACATCACCCGAACTACTCCGCTGGGCAATCGTAAGTTCAACTTGTTTTTCATCAAACTGAAGTAGCCATGTTCAATCTCTTGAAGAAATACCCCGAACTGCTCGACCTTGCCCACTATCCCAACGAAACGCAACGCAACGAAGTGCTGAAAGCCATCTATGAGCGCGACATTGAAGACAATCCTTCTTTCAAGTTCCGCGAAAAACGCATCTATCCCATCAAGGACGATGGCTCTGTTGAAATGGCGAGAGAACTGATGCACCTCACCTGCAAAGAAGTTGAAGAAGATGGAGTAAAGCATCGTGTGTTCGATATACATAGGTCACGCAGACTGCATTGGATTAAGCCCCACATGGAGGAAACCACAGGCGAGGCTGATATTGAAGTGTTCAGCATTGTTGAGCGCGACCATAAGAACCGCAAGGACATTAAACGAACTTATATCTACAATAAAACTCAAAAGTACGTCATCGTATTGGAACCTCAGTTGAGAAGTGGCAACGCTTACTATTTGCTTACAGCTTACTATCTCGATGAAGACTATGGAGAAAAAATGATGAAGAAGAAGATGAAGAAGCGGTTACAGGAAGTCTTATAAAAACGCAAGGCTCAGATCCGCATCTTGGCGAACCGAGCCTCGAAACTCCTTCTGTTTTCAGATGAGCGTGCAAAAATACACATAAAAACGATACAAACAACCATAAATGGCACTTTTTTGTCATTTTTCGGCATCAAATTTCACTTTTTGAGATGATTCCCCATCTATCCCACGTGTCCTTTCGGTGCATGGGATTTTTTCATCCTTTATCTTTGATTATTGGGTATTGGAAAAAATCCATCACTTTTCCACAAACCCTTGTCGATGGGCTTAAGAAAGGTGTAATCCGAAAGGGTTACGCCTTTTTTTGTTTCATCTGATTAAGTTGCCAAATAAGCAGTGGGCTGCCACTGCACGGCCCAGACGGAACGCATGTTGGTCATTTGAGCAGCTTCGATGAGGCCTACGGGGAGGCAGTCATCGAAGTTAATTCTTCCCGTTTTGCACAAATTAGGGGAAATTTGCGGAAAATTTCCTCTAATTATTCAAAATTCTCCACAAACCAAGAAAACACTCTCAAACTATCCTCATCCGTCTTGAACATATACTCGGGATGCCATTGCACGGCGCAGACGAAGCGTTTGCCCGCCATTTTTACGGCTTCGATGAGACCGTCGGGGGACTCGGCCATGGGAATCAAGTCTTTGCCGAGGTCTTTGATGGCTTGGTGGTGTAGTGTGTTCACTTCGAGGGTGTCTTTGCCTAACAGCGTACGCAGGTCGCCGCTCACGGTGACTTTGTGCGTTGGATGGCCGTAGGGTTTGGCCTGCTTGTGGGTGATGTCTGACGGATGTTGCGAAGGGAGGTCGTGCCAAAGCGTGCCGCCCAAAAACGCATTGAGGAACTGAAGCCCACGGCAGATTCCGAGGATGGCCTTGTCGGCTTGCAGGGCTTTCTTCAGCAGCAACGTTTCCAAGCGGTCGCGTTCAGGACTGGGGACGACGGTTCCAGTGGCATCCTTCGTCCCGTAAAGCTCAGGCGCGACATCCTGACCGCCCGTAAACAGAAAACCGTCGCAGGTTTCCATCATACGGACTGCATCCGTTTCTGACATTTCGAGGGGAAGGATGACGGGAATGCCCCCAGCGGCCTTGATGCCGTCCAGATAATCGGGCAGCATCCAAACGCTCTTGCGCTCCGCGTCCCAAAGCGGCGTGACGCCAATGATAGGTGATGGTTTCATTTGGCAAGGATTGGAAATGGTTGCAAAAGTACGGTTTTTTCGTTTTTGCACCTTTTTTGTTTTTATATTGTCACGAAACGCTTTGCCATAATTCCTCCAAAATCCCTATTTTTGCAAGCATAGTATTACCCTCAATGAAACCTGTTTTTTTAATTATCGTTTTGTCTTTCATGCTTTTAGGTTGTCGAAAACCATCGCATGAGGCTTCATGGGACCTTATCATGAACCATCCAGCCCAGATTTGGGAGGAGTGTTTCCCTTTGGGCAACGGTCATCTTGGCTTGATGCCCGACGGTGGCGTTGAAACGGAAACCATCGTGTTGAATGACATAACTTTATGGTCGGGAGGGCCGAGCGACGACAGCAACCCCAAGGCCTTGGAGTCGTTGCCCGAGATCCAGCGTTTGTTAAAGGAAGGCCGCAACGACGAAGCCCAAAACCTGATGTACGAGACTTTCGTTTGCGGCGGCCAAGGCTCTGGGCATGGACAAGGCGCAACGGTGCCCTTTGGGTGTTATCAGACTTTGGGCAACATGACCATTGAATGCCAATATCCCAATGTCGATCCCGTAACCAATTATAAACGAGAGCTTTGCCTCAACGATGCCATCCACAAGGTTTCGTTTGCGAAAGGCGGTCAACACTATGAGCGCGAGGCTTTCGTTTCGCGCGAGGATGACGTGGCGGTAATTCGTTTGTCAGGGGCGGCTTCGTTTTCAATTGATTTGTCGCGTCCCGAAAAAGCTGAAGTCTTCAAGGATGCGGAGGGTGTAGTCATGTGCGGCCAATTGGACAGCCATCTGGAAGGTGTTGAAGGGATGAAGTATTACGCCAAGGCTCTTTCGGTCGCCGAAAAAGACGCAAATGTCATCTATTTCTGCGCCGCCACCGATTTCATGTGCGAGAATCCGGAGATGTATGTCAATGGACAGCTGCAAAAAGCCGTCGCGAAAGGCTTCGAAAAAGTGAAAGACGACCATCTGGAAGCCCATCGCGAATTGTTTGGTCGTGTGGAGTTGCAAATCGGAAAACCAAAAGACAATCAAGGACTTACATTGGAAGACCATTGGAAAGACTTCCTTGTGGACGACGACCCTTGGCTTCCCGTGTGCTATTTCCATTTTGGCCGTTATCTCCTCATCAGTTCGACGAGAGACGACTTGTTGCCGCCCAACCTGCAAGGGCTTTGGGCCAACACCATACAAACTCCATGGAACGGCGACTATCACCTGAATATCAACGTGGAGATGAACCATTGGCCCTGCGAGGTGTGTAACCTTTCTGAATTGCATCTGCCTTTGGTTCGTTTCGCCGAGGGCTTGAGGTCATCTGGACGGAAGACGGCTCGCGATTTCTACGGGGCACGCGGCTGGGCGGCGCATGTGGTGTGCAACCCCTGGGGCTTCACGGCACCGGGCGAGCATCCCTCGTGGGGCGCCACCAACACGGGCGGGGCATGGTTGGCCTTGCACGCTTGGCAACATTTTGAGTTTACCCAAGATGTTGGTTTTCTGAAAGAAAGCTATCCGTTGATGAAAGAATCCGCACGCTTTTTCCTCGATGCGATGATAGAAGAACCCGAACACGGATGGTTGGTGACCGCGCCTACCACCTCGCCCGAGAATGCCTTTTGGCTCAACGACAGCACTGCGGTGAGCGTGTGCATGGGCAGCACGATGGATGTGCAGATTGTCAGCGAGTTGTACGATGCGGTTTGCCAGTCGGCGGAGCTTTTGGGCATGGATGCTGCATTTGCCGACAGCCTCAAAAGAGCGAAAGCGCTGTTTCCCCCCATGCAAGTCAGCGAGGCGGGCTATTTGCAGGAATGGCTGGAAGACTACGAAGAGGTGGAGCCGCAGCACCGCCACGTCTCGCATCTCTTCGGGCTGTATCCGGGCACGATGCTGACGCCTTCCAAAACGCCTCAGCTGATGGAATCCTGCCGCCAAACCTTGTTGCGGCGAGGCGACGAGGGCACGGGCTGGTCGCGGGCGTGGAAAATCTGTTTCTGGGCGCGACTCGGCGACGGCGACCATGCCTACCAACTGCTGAAGAACCTGCTTCAACCCGCACTCAGGCCCGATGGCAGCCACGCGGCTGGCACCTATCCCAACCTGTTGTGTGCCCACCCGCCCTTCCAAATCGACGGCAACTTTGGCGGCACAGCAGGCATAGCCGAAATGCTGCTGCAAAGCCACGACGGCGACATCCACCTGCTGCCGGCCTTGCCCTCTGCATGGAAGGATGGGTATTTCAAAGGACTGTGTGCCCGTGGCGGCGAAACCGTGGAATGTGCCTGGAAAAACGGCCAAGTGAAATATTCCCACCAAACGCCAAAACGGTAGCTTCAATCCAAGTTTTTTCCGTTTCAAAACAATCATACGATGGTTTTTTGCCGTGCTGCGTAATTTTGCACGGAGAAAAACAAACAGAGAACCATGAACATAAGGACTCGCGAAAGGCTGAACCAATTCCTGTCCACGAAGCGAATCATATTGTTTTCGCTCGCCATCAGTGTAGGCATCCATCTCTTGTTTACGTTTGCCTTTTTCTTCGGTGAGTCGTTGTTTGTCGGATCGGAGAAACTGCCGGCCGAAAGAAGCAAGGTGGAGCGCCAATACGGCCCCTCGCACGAGAATGACACGCTCAGATTCAAAGACATCTCTCGGTTGGTTCCACCCCATCGCAAGGGTCGGGACGGCGATAACGGCATGCCCGGCTTCCCAAAGAGATTCAGGTTTGACAGGATGACGGTACACATCGTATTTAGTTTCATCCTGGTTTTCATCGTGTTTGCTTTCGCACGGAAAATGATGACCATCGATTTCAGGAAGAAGGGTAGGGAAGCCTTTTTCATCATTATGGGCTCAATGCTGATAACCACAGTGGTAAGCGCAGTTTCTTCGAACATCATCCTTGTCATAGACCCTTTCAACCACAAGGGACCGTTCTCGTTTCGGGTGGTTATCGATTGCCTCGTGCGCGACTACGCCTTGATGTCCATCGCAATCATGACCTGCTACTTGGTGCGTTCTCTTTACTACCAAAAAGCCATTGCCGTTGAGAACGAGGAGCTGAGGACGGAAAACCTGCGCTCGCATTACGAAGCCCTGAAAAAACAACTCGACCCGCATTTCCTTTTCAATTCCTTGAACACCTTGCAATCGCTCATCAATTTTGACCCAGGGAAGGCCAGCGACTATGTGCAGCAACTCTCGTCGGTGCTGCGCTACACCTTGCAGAACAAGGAAGTAGTGACTTTGGCCGACGAAATGGCCTGTGTAAGAGACTATTGCGCCATGATGCAGATACGCTATGGCGACAACCTGAAGGTGGAGATAGAGGTGGACCCGAAATACGGCAAATACAAGGTGTTGCCTTTCGCAATCCAAGGCTTGGTGGAAAACGCCATCAAGCATAACGTGGTTTCGTCGAAGCAACCGCTTGTGATTCATATCGTTACCGACGTCGAAGCCCGTCTCAAGGTGAGCAACCTCCGCCAGCCTAAGCTGGACGACAGGGGCAATGGCATCGGATTGGCCAACCTCGCCGAGCGTTATCGCCTGCAATGGGACAAGGAAGTGCTTGTTTGCGACGATGGCACACGGTTTGAAGTTGTTTTGCAATTGATTGAAAACTAAATAGACAAAGAAATGAAAACACTGATTGTCGAAGACGAGGTCATGGCTGCGCAGGCTTTGCGCAAACTGCTGGGCGAAGTGAGCCCAGAGGCCGAGGTCATGGGTGTGATAGAAACCATCGAAGAGAGCATAGAATGGTTGGAGAACAACGACATGCCCGACCTGATCTTCATGGACATCCACTTGGCCGACGGATCCTCGTTCTCCATATTCGAAAAGGTCGATGTCACCTGCCCCGTCATCTTCACCACGGCCTACGACGAATACGCACTGAAGGCTTTCGAGGTGAACAGCATCGCCTACTTGCTGAAACCCATCAACAAGAAGGACTTGCGACAAGCGATGGAGAAATACAAGACTTTGGTCGTGGGCAACGCACAAATGAAGAAATTCATGACCCAAATGGAACCGAGCCAAAAACACTACAGAAGCTGCTTCTTGATGCCCGAGCGCGACAAACTGGTGCCTCTGCTCGTGTCAAACATAGCCTATGTTTACATCGAGTCGAAGACGGTGAAGATGATTACCTACGACCACAAGTGCTATTACATGAACCTGACCTTGGACGACCTGATGGACCTGCTCAATCCGGAGATGTTTTTCCGTGCCAACCGGCAATTCATCATTGCACGCTCAGCCATCAAGGACATTTCGGTTTGGTTCGGAAGCAAATTGTCCATCAATTTGAGTGTCGAAGTGCCCGAAAAAATCATCATTAGCAAGGCAAAAGTGAGCGAGTTCAAGAGTTGGTTTCTAAATTAATCTGTGATAATTTGTTGATTGACAATAGTTTGGAAAATAAAACAAAAAAAGTTGCCAAAAAATGTTGAGAGTATGGAAAAAGTGCGTACTTTTGCGGTCTGAAACGATGCTTCCGTAGCTCAGTTGGTAGAGCACCTGACTCTTAATCAGGGTGTCCAGGGTTCGACCCCCTGCAGGCGTACGAAGGAAGAGGTAAACGAAAGTTTATCTCTT
>CAMOCK010000138.1 GCA_946610645.1 uncultured Bacteroidales bacterium | reverse complement strand
ATATTCGGTGCCATTCACATTGACGGTGGCAATGTTGCCCTCAATGTTCTGGACTTCTACTTCGTATGGTTTCCCACTAATGGTGAATTTGAATTTTTTCATTGCTTGAATAGATTAATGATTCCAGTGTCTAACTCCGTAATTCTTGTCGTTCCACGAGGTCTGCCGACGCTCGATGGTGATGATGTTGCTCTCCTCGTCGTGGAGGTTGGTCGTGAGGTACAGGGCCATGCCGATGGCGGCTTGCACCTCAGCGGGAATTTCGCCTTTCGCAGTTTTCAGTTGTGAGTTTTCAGTTGCCAGTTTTTTCTGGTTAACTGCCAACTTCGAACTGTCAACTGCCAACTTCTCAGCGTCTTTCTTCTTGAAATAGGAAGCCACGCCGCTAAAGAGCATCGAAAGGATGGCGAGGGCGATGATGACGATGAGGAATCCCACGATGGTGACAATCCAGCCTTTGGTGTAGACCCAATCTTCGTGAGCCAACAGTAATGTAAATTGTAACAGGTTCATCGTTTCAAGGATTTACGGTTACAGCGGGATGTTCGAATGTTTCTTCTCGGGGTTGGCGAGGCGTTTCGTCTCAAGGGTGCGCAGGGCACGGATGACACGGAAACGGGTGTTGCGCGGCTCAATCACGTCGTCGATGTAGCCGAACTTGGCGGCTTCATACGGGTTGGCGAACTTCTTGGTGTATTCGTCCACCTTCTTGGCGACGAACTCGGCACGCTCTTCGGGGTTCTCGATTTCCGAAATCTTCTTGCCATCGAGCACCTCAACGGCTCCGCTGGCACCCATCACGGCGATTTCAGCCGACGGCCAAGCGTAGTTCACGTCGTTGCGCAGCTGCTTGCAGCCCATCACGAGGTGCGAACCACCGTATGACTTACGCAGCGTGACGGTCACCTTCGGCACGGTCGATTCGCCGTAGGCATACAGCAACTTGGCGCCGTGGACGATGATGCCGGCATATTCTTGGCCCGTGCCAGGCAGGAAGCCAGGAACGTCGACCAAGGTCACGATCGGGATGTTGAAGGCATCGCAGAAGCGCACGAAACGGGCACCCTTGCGCGAAGCGTCGCAGTCCAAAACACCAGCGAAGAAAGCCGGGTTGTTGGCCACGATACCGACCGACATGCCATCGAAGCGGGCGAAGCCGACGATGATGTTCTTGGCGTAGTTCTTGTGGATTTCGAGGAAGTCGCCATTGTCGACGATGGCCGTGATGATGTCGGCCACGTTGTAAGGCTTGTTCGGGTTGTCGGGAATGATCTGGTTCAGAGCGTCTTCCATACGGTCGATGGGGTCGTTGCACTCCACGAGCGGGGCGTTCTCCATGTTGTTTTGCGGGATGAAGGAGAGCAGGCGACGGATGAGGCCGAGGCCTTCCTCTTCGTTCTCGACGGCGAAGTGGGCCACGCCCGACTTCTGCGAGTGGATGCGGGCACCACCGAGGTCGTCGGTCGAAACGTCTTCACCGATGACGGTCTTCACCACCTTCGGACCTGTAAGGAACATGTAGCTGTTCGCGTTGGTCATGATGATGAAGTCGGTCAAGGCAGGCGAATACACGGCACCACCAGCGCAGGGGCCGAAGATGGCCGAAATCTGCGGGATGACACCCGAAGCGTTGATGTTGCGTTGGAAGATCTCAGCATAGCCGGCGAGGGAACGTGAGCCTTCCTGGATACGGGCACCGCCCGAGTCGCAGATACCGATGACGGGCGCGCCAACCTTCATGGCTTGGTCCATCACCTTGCAAATCTTGAGGGACATGGTCTCGCTCAAGGCACCGCCAAACACGGTGAAGTCCTGAGCGTAGACGTAGACGACGCGGCCGTCGATGGTGCCATGACCGGTGACGACGCCGTCGCCGAGGTACTGTTGCTTGTCGAGACCGAAGTCGACGGTGCGATGGGTCACGAACATGTCAGTCTCTTCGAAGCTGCCTTCGTCGAGCAGGATGGCGATGCGCTCGCGGGCCGTCATCTTGCCTTTGGCATGCTGTGAATCGATGCGCTTTTGGCCACCGCCGAGGCGGGCTTCATTGCGCTTCTCCAGCAATTCCTGGATTTTCTGTTCTATTAACATATTTAGATTATTTTAATTGATGCTATATATTGTTGACTTCGAGACCACGGGACTTCGGGACTTCGAGGATTTGTGTCTCGCAGTCTCGTAGTCTCGCAGTCCCGCCGTCTTACTTGTTCTTGTTTTCGCAAAGTTCGGTCAACACGCCGAAGGTCGATTTCGGGTGCAGGAAGGCGATGCTCAAGCCCTCGGCGCCTGGGCGCGGAGCCTGGTCGATGAGGCGGATGCCCAATTCCTTGGCCTCCTCAAGATGGCCTTCGATGTTCTCCACGGCAAAGGCGATGTGGTGCATGCCGCCGCGACCGTTGTTGTTCTCGATGAACTTGGCGATGGTGCTTTCGGGGCTGGTGGGTTCCAAAAGCTCGATTTTGGTCTGGCCGCAGCGCAAAAAAGCGGTCTTCACCTTTTGGTCGGCGACTTCTTCGATGGCGTAGCACTTGGTGCCAAGCAATTTTTCAAAGAAAGGAATGCTCTCGTCGAGGCTTGTGACGGCGATTCCAATGTGTTCAATGTGTGATGGTTGCATAATTATTCGAATAATTTGATGTTAAAAAATACGTATTTTGAAATCACGGTGCAAAGGTACAACAATTTCTGGGGTTTCCAAAGGAATTGTTGTACCTTGTTTAAAAAAGCCGTTACTTGGCCAACATTGCGTTAAACGAGGCGATTTCGTCCTCTTTCAGCACCACGATTTCGGTCATCGGGCTGAACTCGAAGGGCTGGTAGTGGAACACCTGCGCCGCCACAAACTTGCCGTCTTTCGACCGAAGCACGACGAGCTTCACATTGCCATCGGGCTGGATGTGTAGCTTCTTCGATAGGTCGAAGTGGCGATGTTCCATAGCTGCCGTCAGGGTGGTGAAATCGTCGGCGGCGAAATAGTATTCCTTTTTGCTCACGGGCGATTGCGTGGGTTGATAGATGCAACGGCGGAAGAGGCCTTTGCGCGTCAGTTCGGGGAGTTCGTATTTGGTTAAGTCTTTGAATTTTATTGTTTCCATTTTTTCTGTTGTTTAATTGTTTGATGTTGATTTAATTGTTGTGTGGTAGGGACGCACCGCGTGCGTCCGCGATTGGCAAATGCCAACATGGTTTTTACGGACATATGAGGTGTGGACACATGGGAAAACACGAAATTCTGTGGACACACGCGGTGTGTCCCTACAAGGAAAAACGTGAAAAAACGGAAACCACTAAACCAGGATGCGTCTCAGCCGGAAAACGTGGTATTCCTTCGGGAACGCAACTAACTGGGTGACAGAATGGTGTATTAATTCCGACACCGTGGGACGGTGCGTTTGCAGCAAAGCATGTCGGATGCTCACATTGTGATTAATGACACGATGGCGATGGGCCAAAACATGGACGACTGTGGTCGGGAGGCAGATGTTGGCCTTCTGTTGCAGTGCGTTGCGATTGTCGGCAGCGGCGTTGTAAAGGTTCATCAAATCGGTCTCCACCTTGTCGGCAAGCACGCTGCTTTCGGCCTGAGTTTCTTTCTTTACGTCTGACACAGAAAGGTTTGTGCAACCGTTCAATTGCAGAAGAAGGAGAAACAATATGGTCGCCACGATGCGCATTCTGGTGCTGGTTTTTGTGACGGCAAAGGTAGAAAAATAATCAATACGAACCAACCTTGATAGTGATGCGGCTTGTTATCCGCAAATTCTGCGGTTTATTATCCGCAAGAGATACAATTGTTATCCAAATGGGCGAAATATAAAATATAAATCGCCCTTTTTATGGAATTTTATCCAAATGGGCGAGATATAAATATGGAAGACGCTATTTGGAAACTGAGGAAATCTATCAAAAAAATCGAGATTTCCTCAGTATCTAAATTTTAAATTTGTATCTTTGCAGCCGAAAATCAATGAATTATGCTTATCGGAAGAAACAGCGAAAAACAGGAATTGCTCGATTTACTGGAATCGGACCAATCGGAGTTCGTGGCCGTGTATGGTCGTCGGCGCGTGGGCAAGACATACTTGATAAGGGAAGCCTTCAACTATCATTTTGCCTTTCAGCATACGGGCATCTTGGACGCATCGCTTCAGGAGCAATTGGCTGAATTTCAACAATCCCTGAAGTCGGCAGGCTATCGGAAATGCCCCGAACCCGCCAATTGGCACGAAGCCTTCCATCTGCTTGCCAACTTATTGGAGAAATCTAAGGAGGAGAAAAAGGTGGTTTTCATCGACGAACTGCCTTGGATGGATACACCTAATTCCAACTTCATCAGGGCGTTGGACCACTTTTGGAATGGGTGGGCTTCGGCACGGAAGGACATCATTATCATCGTTTGTGGCAGTGCCACTTCGTGGATTATCAACAAGATCATCATGAATTACGGTGGCCTGCACAACCGCCTGACCCGCCAGATTTTCCTTCGTCCTTTCACCTTGGCCGAATGTGAGCAATACAGCCAAAGACGCAGGTTAGGGTTCACCCAAAAGCAACTTTTGGAGGCTTATATGGCTCTTGGCGGCATTCCTTATTATTGGAGTTTCCTGAAGAAAGGCCAAAGCCTTGCCCAAAACTTCGACCGGATGTTTTTTGCCGAAAACGGCGAGATGACAAGGGAATTTGATGCACTTTATGCCTCTTTGTTTCGGCACCCGCAACCACATATCGCCATCATCAAGGCCTTGTCAACCAAGAAATCAGGTCTGACGCGCAATGAAATCCTTTCTGAAACGGGCCTTGACGACAACAGCACCTTCATCAAGACGCTAAAAGAACTTGAGCAATGCGGATTCGTCAGGAAATACACCTGTTTGGGCAAGGTCAGCAAGGACGCGCTCTACCAACTGATGGACAACTTCACCTTGTTTTATTTCAAGTTTATGCAAGAGAATCTAAACGCCAACCCGAATTTTTGGACTTCGAGCCTCGGCACACCCATTCACAACACTTGGGCTGGACTGGCTTTCGAGAGGGTTTGCTTGCAGCATTTGCCGCAAATCAAGGTTGCATTGGGATTTTCGGCGGTCATCAGCACGGCATATTCGTGGACTTTCAAAGCCAAGGACAAGAAAAAGGATGAAAACGGTGTGCAGATAGACCTGCTCATCGACCGCAACGACGGCATCATCAACCTTTGCGAGATGAAATACGCCAGCGATCTCTATTCCATCGACAAGGAAGAAGACGCCAAACTGCGCCACCGCCAAGCCGTGTTCATGCGCGAAAGTAAGACAAAGAAAGCTGTACACTTGACTATGATTACAACTTACGGCCTCGCCCAAGGCGGTTATTCCGATGATATACACAGTCAGGTGACAATGGAGGACTTGTTCAAAAACGCTTCATATTGATAATGTGTATAATTATTTAATATTCAATAATATACGGTAATTCGTAGAAATTGGAAACTGAGGAAATCTATCGGAAAAAGGGAGATTTCCTCAGTTTTGGAAATACTATTACAAGATATTAGGATGTAATGTGTATTAAATCATAACGAACCCATAATCGCTATTTCCTCAATTTCTTAATGTCCGCATTTAATATTTTGGTGAATTTTTCGGCTCCAATGTCAGATAAATGTTGAGGATCTGCAAAATCGACAGAATCAAATCGAATATCTTTTAGATAATCAAGATATGGTATATCAAATTCTTTTTGGATTTGTTCAATCAACCTATACATTAATGAAGTCTGATGAAAATCTAAATTATTGTAATAAGTATGCCAACTTGGAGTGGTTATTAATATCAACTCTACATCATTCTCTTTGCAAAACCGAATCATTTCCCTTAGATAATATAGATTATGCAAGTCATTGATATTCGACATCGCTTCATGTCTCCTTACATGTGACATTCCATCTGACAATTTGCTACTATTATGTGACAGCAAACCGCTTCCCAATGTTTCGCAACCAACATTTTTTGAAAACGCCTTCAGTTTATTAAAAGCACTGGTTCTATGTGTCATTTCAAAATTGTAAATCGAGATGTCTGAATGCCTATTGTAATCCATATATATCTTATAATACCGTTCCCTATACCATTCCACATCATTTTCCAATTCAATCCAAAACAAAGAATAATATGCTATGGGAACGATTACCGTTTTTAAATGCTTGTATTTTCCTTTGTAATACTCCAATATGAAAAGATCTTCTCTCAAGCCCTGACTCGAATTAGCCATATTAAATGCATTCCTTGACAAATATTGGGGTCTGATTCCGTAAAACGTATGGGAATTACCAAGTATAATTGTTTCCACATTTTCAGCATTTGCCATCATCCATTCATACTTGTACCGATAAGTATTAGGAAGTGAACGCAATAGTAACTCCAATATTACGACTGCCAGCATTATTGGCAATAAGAACACAATATAACTTTTCAAAAACTTCTTCATTATGATTAAAACTGGAAGTAAATAAAAGTTTCATTCTGGGCAGCATAACACCACATCACGACAATAATCACATAATAAACAAGAAGTCTAAATCCAAAACACTTCTTATTATAACCCATCTCTAACCCATGTTCCTTCCCCCGCTGCAGCCACTCCACCACCAACATAATAACAATGAACAAGTTCGTAGGCCACATCTCTGGCAATGTGAAGAACCGATAACTTGCACGCAAAGTGCCGAATTGCAGCATCCCATCAAAATAATGCACCAAACTCGGCATCCCAGAAGAACGGAAAATAATCCACCCAAACACCGCCAAAAAGAACGTCAGCAGCATCTGCCCAGCCTCCTTGAAGGTCGGGAGGATGCGCCCTTCGGCCACCTGGTTGGTGTACTTGCGGTTCTTACCAGTGAGGATGAGCGGCAGGAAAAGCACGGCGTGGTACGCGCCCCAGGCGATGAAAGTCCAGTTGGCGCCGTGCCAGAAACCCGACAACAGGAAGATGATGAAGGTGTTGCGCACCACCTTTGCCTTCGAAACGCGGCTGCCTCCCAAAGGGATATAGACATAATCGCGGAACCAAGTAGTCAAAGAGATGTGCCACCTGCGCCAAAATTCTGCAATGTCACGGCTGAAATAAGGCACGTTGAAATTGCGCATCAGCTTGATCCCGAAGAGCTTCGCCGTTCCGATGGCGATGTCGGAGTAGCCCGAGAAGTCGCCGTAAATCTGGAAAGTGAAGAAGATGGCAGCGAGCAAAAGCGTGCTTCCGCTTTGCGTCTGATAACTTGAAAACACCTGGTCGACATACACCGCGCAGTTGTCGGCCACCACGATCTT
>CAMOCK010000137.1 GCA_946610645.1 uncultured Bacteroidales bacterium | reverse complement strand
TTCTTTTCGGCATAGGTCTTTGTCTTGCCCTGTTGCTTGCCTGCCTTGTAAACAGCTTCGCTTTTCAGCGACCCATCGGGATAGAACGATTCCTGCTTGCCGTCAAACTGGCCATTCTTATACTCGATGGTCATCTTTTTCTGGCCACTTTCGTAAAACCAGGTCGAAACGCCGTCGCGTTGGCCGTTCTTGTAATGCGACACTTCGAGTTTGCCACCTTTTTCGTAACAAAGGATTTGCTCGCCATCCATGACGCCGTTTTTGTAGGTGTTCGATTTCGAAAGCCGTCCTCCACGATACCATTCGCTCACCTGTCCGTCAAGCAAATCATTCTTATACTCAGTCTTTTTCGTCACGGTACCGGTCTTGTCCATTTCCAAAGAAACGCCGTTTTTCTTGCCCTTTTCATAGGTCACAATTCGCTTGGGAAGCAAGGCTGGGCTGGTGTAATACTCCATCCATGAACCTTCCTTGATGCCGTTTTGGACATTGCCCTCAATGAGACAATCACCGCCTTTGGTCTTAAACATCCCATTAGGAGCTTTCTTGACATCAACACTTTCGATGGTTTGTGCAAACATAGGAATGGCTAATAAAACCAAGGCTATGATAATCAAAATCTTACGCATATCAATTGAATTATTAAGTTGTACAAAAATACACAATTTGACACAAACCAATGCAAATTTCATGCAAATTTCTCATCTTTGCAGAAAATTTCTTGCCATGAAAAGAATAGAAGTGAAGAATTTCAAGCTCTACACCACGGCGGTCATCAGCATTGAATGGAAAGAGAACCTGCTCAACGTGAACCTCGACCTTGCCATGATGCTGAAGATGATGCGCATGGAAGGCCTCACCGAAGCCGACATCGAGCGATATAGCAAACAAGGCCAGCCGATTCCCTTCAAGAAGGTGACTTTGTTCCTTTTCCAAGACGACGGCAAGCCTGGGCAATACTATACCGACGAGTCGTTCTGCGAAGACGACGACCCGACGGTGTTCTATGTGGAAATCAAGGAATAATTGTAGGGCTGCCTCATCGTGGCAGCCGCATAAATGATACCCCATCTGCGGCGGCCGTAATACGACAGCCCTACAAATCACAAATCAATGCAATGATTTGATGTATTCGTCAATCGCCTTGGCGGCTTTCTTGCCAGCGCCCATGGCGAGGATGACCGTGGCGGCACCGCTCACGGCATCGCCGCCAGCGAAAATGCCCGGACGTGAAGTCGCGCCCACTTCGTCGGCCACAATGCAGCCTTTCTTGTTAAGGTCGAGGTTGCGCGTGGTGCTGCCAATCAGCGGGTTAGGCGAAGTGCCAAGGGCCATGATGATCATATCGACATCAAGAACGAACTCCGACCCTTCAATCGGGACAGGGCTGCGGCGGCCCGAAGCGTCGGGTTCGCCAAGTTCGCATTTCACGCACTTGAAGCCGTTCACCCAGCCGTTTTCGTCGCCCAAGACTTCAATGGGAGCCGTCAGCAGGTCGAAAATGACGCCTTCTTCCTTGGCGTGGTGCACCTCCTCCACCCTTGCGGGCAGTTCGGCCTCGGAGCGACGATAGACGATATGCACCTCCGCACCCAAACGCAAGGCAGTGCGTGCGGCATCCATGGCCACATTGCCACCACCTACAACAGCGACTTTCTTGCCGACGTAGTTAGGGGTTTCGTAGCCTTCCTTATAAGCGAAGAGCAGGTTGTTGCGGGTCAGGAACTCGTTGGCCGAAACCACGCCGCAATAGTTCTCGCCTGGCACGTTCATCATCATCGGGAAACCGGCTCCCGAACCGACAAATACAGCCTCAAAGCCTTCGCGTTTCATCAGTTCATCGATGGTGATGGTGCGACCCACGACCACATCTTTCTCGAACTTCGCGCCCAACTTACGCACACTTTCAACTTCCTTCTTCACGACGCTGTCTTTGGGCAGACGGAACGACGGGATGCCATACATCAACACGCCGCCCAATTCGTGCAAAGCTTCAAAGACAGTGACATCGTAACCCATTGACAGCAAATCCTTTGCGCAGGTCAAGCCCGAAGGTCCGCTGCCGATGATGGCCACCTTGTGGCCGTTGGGGATGCTTTGGCTGCTGAAGTGCAGGTCGTGCTCGATGGCGTAGTCGCCCACGAAACGCTCCAACTTGCCAATGGCGATAGGCTCGAACTTCTTGCCCATCACACATGCGCCTTCGCATTGCGTTTCTTGCGGGCACACGCGACCGCAAACGGCAGGCAATGCCGAGTCGCAGCTGATGACACCCGCCGCGCCTTCGAAGTCGCCTTGCGCCACGCGGGCGATGAAGTCGGGAATATCCACGTTCACCGGACAATGCGCCACGCATTGCGGGTTTTTGCAGTGCAGGCAACGCTGGGCCTCCATGATGGCCATGTCAGCCGAATAGCCCAAGCACACCTCGTCGAAATTGTGGGCGCGTATTTCGGGTTTCTGTTCCGGAACGGGAATACGCTTTTTCTTGTCGAAAGTCTCTTCGGAAATGCCGCCGATGTGGCACACATGGCCTTCGGCTTTCTCTTCGGCCTCCAACTGCTTGCGTGTCACCACGTTATTATACATCATCTGGCGTTTCATGGCCTCGTCGAAATCAACGTCCCTGCCCAAGAACTCGGGACCGTCGATGCAGGTGAACTTGGTCTTGCCGCCAATGCTCACGCGGCAGGCACCGCACATTCCCGTGCCATCGACCATGATTGAGTTGAGCGACACCGTGCATCGGATGCCCAACTCCTCGCAGGTCTTGGTGGCGAACTTCATCATGACCATCGGGCCGATGGCAACGGCTTCGTCGTATTGCTTGCCGCTGGCCACAAGTTGGCGCAACACATCGGTAACCAAGCCTTTGCGACCCGTCGAGCCGTCGTCGGAAGTGACGTAAAGGTTGCAGACTTCGGCCAATTCCTTTTCGAAGATGAGCAAATCTCTCGTGCGTGCACCGATGATGCAGTCGGCCGTGGCGCCATGGTCGTTGAGCCATTTCACTTGCGGATAGATTGGGGCGATGCCCACGCCGCCACCGATGAATACGAAGCTGCGTTTGCGCAGTTCCTCAGCGGTCATGTTGGCAAACTCCGAAGGCTTGCCCAAAGGCCCTACGAGGTCGGCGAAACGATCGCCTTCCTTGTATTCGGCCATTTTTCTTGTGGATTCGCCAATGGCCTTGAAGACGATGGTCACCGTTCCCCTGACGCGATGGTAGTCGCTGATGGTCAAAGGAATACGTTCAGAGTTTTCCTCCATCTTGACGATAAGGAACTGGCCAGGCAGTGCCGAATGGGCGATACGCGGGGCATACACATCCATCAGGTAGGTTTCCGCCGCGAAGGTTTCTTTGTGAACAATTTCGAACATAATCTAAGGATAATGAGTTGGTTTTTATATCGATTTCACCTGCAAAATTATGAATTTTACAAACCGAATCCAAAAATCTGTGAAATTTTCAGAAAATGTGCATGGCAATAGTCGCGCATGCTTCGGCGTCAGAAAGGGCATTGTGGTGTTTTTTTTGCTCGTAGTCATAGCCGAAATGCCTAGCCAAAGATTGCACTTTGTGGCTCTCAGCATCGGGAAGCAGTTTTTCGGAGCCTCGGTGTGTGCAATAGAATTGGAATCCGGGATACCTTATATGATAATACTGGTGCAAGGCTTTCAGCACACGCTCGTCGAACAAGCTGCCATGTGCCACCATCGGAAGTCCTTTCAGTTTGCGTGCAATACGCCCCCATGCCTCAGGGAACAGCGGTGCGTTATCCGTGTCTTTCTTTCTGATTCCGTGCACTTTGGTCGTCCAGAAGTCGTAATAGTTGGGCTGTGGATGCAAAAGGCTATAGAACTCGTCCGCAATCTCGTCGTTGCGCACGATGACGATGCCCATGCTGCACGCGCTCGTCAACTCGGAGTTAGCCGCCTCGAAGTCAATAGCCGCAAAATCGCGCAGATGGTATTTCGGGACGTATGACGGCCATTCCGCATCGGGCCAGTCGGCCAATTTATTCTTGTTTCGCTCGTTTTCCTTTCTCCAAAACATGGGCGCAAAAGTACGGAAAAATTCCTTTTAGAAGATTAATTTTCAGAAAACATCGCATTTCGTTTGTCGAGTGGAAAAATAATCCTAACTTTGCAGAATAAAGAGCAACACTCACCTCTGTTACGACAAAATTTTTAATTCTTAATTCATTCAATATCAAAATCAAAACCATCCAACATGGAACTGAAAGGATCAAAAACCGAAGCCAACCTGATGGCAGCATTTGCAGGCGAATCGCAAGCCCGCAACAAGTACACCTATTATGCTTCTAAGGCCCGCAAAGAGGGCTACAACCAAATCGCCGACCTCTTTGAGGAAACGGCCAACAACGAGAAGGAACACGCCAAGATTTGGTTCAAACTCCTTCACAACGACGACATTCCCGACACGATGACCAACCTCAAGGACGCCGCCGAAGGCGAGAACTACGAGTGGACCGACATGTATGCCGGCATGGCCGAGACCGCACGCGAGGAAGGTTTCACCAAGATTGCAAAACTGTTTGAGATGGTGGCCGCCATCGA
>CAMOCK010000136.1 GCA_946610645.1 uncultured Bacteroidales bacterium | reverse complement strand
GTCGAAGCCGTGGGTCATTTCGTGGCCGATCACCACGCCGATGCCACCGTAGTTGACGGCATCGTCAGCGTCCATGTTGAAGAACGGAGGCTGAAGGATGGCGGCGGGGAACACGATTTCGTTCATCTCGGGGCTGTAGTATGCATTGACGGTCTGAGGCGTCATGAACCATTCGTCCTTATCGACGGGCTTGCCGATTTTGGCCATCTCTCTCTGGGTCTCAAAGCGGATGGCGCGATGTACGTTCTCGAAATAAGAGTCAGGTTTGACCTCATACTTGCTGTAATCTTTCCACTTGTCGGGATAACCAATCTTCACGTTGAAGGCATCGAGTTTGACGAGGGCTTTGGCCTTGGTTTCGTCGCTCATCCATTCAAGGTTCTTGATACGCTCTCCCAAGGCAACACGCAGGTTGCCAACGAGTTCCATCATTCTGGACTTAGCCTCGGCGGGGAAGTGCTTTTCGACATAAAGCTGGCCAATGGCTTCGCCCAAGCAGCCCGAAGTGGCATCGAGGATGCGACGCCAGCGGGGTTGTTGCGCTTGCTGACCATAGAGGTAGTTGTCGTAGAAGTTGAAGTTTTCGGCATCGAGGTCACTGCTCAGCATCGGGGCGCTGCCGTGGATGACTTTCCAACGCAGATAGTCTTTGATGGTCTCCAAGTCGGCGTTGACGATGGTTTTGTTCATGGCGGCGATGAAGTCGGGCATGCCCACGTTGAGGCTCTCTATCACTGGGGCACAGGCGTTCTTGAAATAGGTGTTCCAGTCGAAATTGGGTGTCGTTTTCTGCAATTCGTCGAGTGTGCGCATGTTGTAGGTCTTGTCGGGGTCGCGGCGTTCCACACGGCTCATCGAGTTTTTGGCCAATTCGGTCTCAAGGGCGAGGATGCGCTTGGCCTTGTCGGCAGCTGCTTCGGCCTCAGTGCCAGTAAGTTCAAACATCTTTGCGACGTGTTCCACATACTTGTCGCGCATTTCCTGCTTGTCTTCTTTCAGGTAGTCGTCGCGGTCGGTGAGGCTCAATCCGCCTTGGTCGAGGTGCATGATGACCATGTTGGCGTCTTTCGGGTCGGGGCTGCCGCCAGCGTTGAAGAAGCCGCCGATACCGTCGCTATGGAGCTTGCCCATCAGCTCGGCGAGTTGTGCCTTGTCGGTGAGGCCGTCAATCATTTCGAAATATGGCTTCAGTTCGCTGTAACCGCGTGCGTCGATGGCCACGGTGTCCATGCCAGCGTTGTAGAAGTCGCGGATTTTCTGTGCCATGCTGCCTTGTGTGGCGTTGGCATCGGCTGACACCTCGTCGATGATGTCCTTGATGAGCTTCTCGTTGCGTTGGTCAATCTCGGTGAAGGCCCCGAAGGTGGAGTACTCTTCAGGAATCGGGTTGTTCTTCATCCAGTTGTTGTTGCAATAGCGGAAGAAGTCCTCCGCCGGATTGATGTTGGTGTCCATGTTGCCCAACTCGATGGCCGGAAACACCTCTTTCTTGGTCTGTTGTTCGGCTGGCTGCTGTTTCTCAGCGCAACCCATTGCCATTGTGCATAAAACCGTCATGGCGATTACATTCTTTTTTTGCATTTGATTATGATTTGATTGGAATTTATTCGTTATTCTTTTTATTTGCAGGGGTTTTCACCGCCTGCCTAATATCTGCCGTCCCTCTGGGACTAGGTTTCACCATCTAATTATCAACTATCAATTTTCAACTTTCAACTAATCAAAGGTCTCCCTCCAGTTTTAATTCCGTCTGCAACGTCCGCAAATATGGCCTTTCTTCCACCATTTTCTCGAACTTGTCCTTGTCGGTGTAGGCCTCAATTTCGGCGGGGCGTTCCATCACTTCGGGCACGAGCTTGAACTGGTTGTTGTGCAAGGTGTTTTTAAGGTGGTTCTTCAGTGCGTTCATTCCGTCGGTGTCGCGCTCGAAAAGCATGTTATCGACGCTGAAATGGATTTCGGAGTTGCCTATTAATTTAGGTATGTATTTCCCGATGGCGGCGACAAAGCTTTGTGAGATTTTCTTGTATCGGCCCACAAAGTCGGCCCACGATGCCGTCAGTTGCTCTTGCGTGAAAGCGTTGTCCCAGGTTTCTTCTGGTTCCTCGTTTTTCTTTTCAGCCTGTTGCAATGCGCTGTTGATGCTGATGCCACTGGTGGTTCCGCGTGGCCTTACTACGGGCTGGGCGGACGTTGAGCCTGTCGAAACGGGAGGGCTGGGTTGTTGAATTGTTGATTGTTGAATTGTTGATTGTTGAATTGTTGGTTGTTGTGGTGTGGGCGTTGGAGTTGGTGTATGTGCAGTTTGCTGGGGTTGTGCGGTCGGTGTTGCAGTAGCCCCAAGTGTCTGCCCGTTTCCCTGTGAAACAGGTTGTTGGGCGGGCTTGTTCTGCGCCACCTGAACGGGTTGCGCCTGCGCCGTCGGCATGGTCAAATCCTTGCTGCACAAAGCACACATTCTTAATAGAGCAATCTCCAAATGCAGCCGCTTGTTGTTGGCGGCGCGGTAGTCGATGTCGCATTGGTTATTGATTTCCAAGGCTTTAATCAAGAAGGGCAGGGGACAGGCTTGCGCTTGCGCCAAATATTTTTGCTTCAGTTGTTCGCTGACTTCCAAAAGCTGCACCGTCACTGCATCCTTGCACACCATCAGGCTTCGCAAATGGTTGCCCATGCCGCTCACAAAATGCTGTGGCTCAAAGCCTTTGCTGATGATGTCGTTCAAGATCAATAGGATGTCGCTGGTTTGACCTTGCAGGATGTGGTCGACGATTTGGAAATAATAGTCGTAATCCAAGACGTTCAGGTTGTCAATGACATCCTTGTAGGTGATGTTCTTGCCGCTGAAACTCACCATCTGGTCAAAAATGGAGAGCGCGTCGCGGAGGGCGCCGTCGGCCTTCTGCGCGATGATGTTTAAGGCTTCTGGCTCTGCGTTCACGCTTTCGCTTTGGGCGACAAATGCCAAATGCTTGGCAATATCATCGACCGTAATGCGCTTGAAATCAAAGATTTGGCAGCGTGAAAGGATGGTCGGGATGATTTTGTGTTTCTCCGTCGTGGCCAAGATGAATTTGGCATACGCGGGCGGCTCTTCCAAGGTCTTCAAGAAGGCGTTGAAGGCCTGCGCCGAAAGCATGTGAACCTCGTCGATGATATAGACTTTGTACTGCCCGATTTGCGGAGGAATACGCACCTGATCAACTAAGCTACGGATGTCCTCAACGGAGTTATTCGAAGCAGCGTCAAGTTCATAGATATTGAACGAGGCGTTGTTGTTGAAGGCACGGCACGATTCGCACTCGTTGCAGGCCTCCATGTTCTCGGTGGGGTTCAGGCAGTTGATGGTCTTGGCCATGATGCGTGCGCAGGTGGTCTTGCCCACGCCGCGCGGACCGCAAAACAGGAAGGCTTGCGCCAAAGTGTTGTTGCGGATGGCGTTTTTCAAGGTATTGGTGATGGAGCCTTGACCCACAACGGTGTTGAAGGTCATCGGGCGGTATTTTCTTGCGGATACGACGAAATTTTCCATGTCGGTGGGGTTGAAACAATCGACAAAGATACAACTTTTTCGCTTAACGTGTACAATTTTCACCGTTTTTGCCGTTGGCATTGAAAATCGTCTTATTTTTGTCCCATGAAAATGCTCGTCCACGTTCCCAAAATCACCGACCGCGTGGTTTATACTTTCGACCTGGTTCTCAAGCAATTGCTGGGCCTTGATTTCACGCTGACTTCCGACGAAGAGAAATTCAGTGCCTGCAAAGCCCCGAAAATGGCTTACGGTCCGTCGCGAATAGGCGAAGCCCCTTTCCAAAAGGCTGTCAATCTGCTCTTTGAACGGCACATCAACGACCAAGAGAAAAGCTCGGTGGACTTTGAGAATGTGAAAGGCCTGTTTCCTGTCTATGGAAAGGATACGCTGATGCCCTTCGATGTGTTTGCGGCCTCGTTCTATCTGGTTTCGCGCTACGAGGAATACCTGCCTCAGGTGCGCGACAAATACGGCCGTTTCCAAGCCAAATCGACCTGGATGTTCGAGAACGGAATGCTCCAAAAGCCTTTGGTCAATATCTGGGCTATCGCGCTGAAAACCAGACTAAAAGACGTTTATTCCGACCTATCTTTCAAGGAACGCAAGTTCGAGTTCATCCCGACCTACGACATCGACGCGGCTTGGGCCTACAAAAACAAGGGACTTTACCGCACTTTGGGCGGATTCTTTAAGGATTTGGCCGCCGGCAACCGCGAGGCTTTGCGCGAGCGGCACACGGTGTTGCGCGGCAAACGCCAAGACCCTTTCGACTCATTCGACTTCATGTTTGAACTTCAGAAAGAGTTCAAACTCAAGCCGATATACTTCATTCTCTGCGGCGATTACGACACCAACGACAAGAACATCTCCATCCGCAACGAGGCCTTCCGCTCGCTCATCAAGCGGCTCGGCGACTATGCCGACGTGGGCATCCATCCCTCTTTTTCATCCTACCTAAATCTTGAGAAAATGCAAGCAGAAATCGACGGGCTTTCAGAGGTGCTGCACCGCCCACTCACCAAGAGCCGACAGCATTTTTTGAGAATGAACTTGCCGCGTAGTTACCAGAAACTCATCGAGTTGGACATCAGCGACGACTATACGATGGGCTTTGCCTCGCAGGCCGGATTCCGTGCGGGCATCGCCGACACGTTCCGCTTCTTCGACCTCGAAAACGACATGGCCACCAACCTTTGGGTGCATCCCTTCGCCCTCATGGACGGCACCATGCGCGACTACCTCAACCTCGATGTGGAGGCTTCGCTCAATCTTGCCAAACAGCTCGTCGATGAAGTGAAAGCCGTGGGCGGGACGTTTATCTATCTCACTCACAACGAGACCCTTGGCGGCGAAAAACGTTGGGTCGGATGGCCTGAGATGTATCGGAAACTGTTGGAGTATATTACCCAATGATACGCTTCCTTGAAAATAGCCATATCGACCGCGCGAAATGGGACGCCCTCATTTCCGACTGCGGCTTGGTTTATGCCCAATCCTGGTATTTGGACATCGTCCATCCCGAGTGGTCGGCATCGGTCCTCAATGACTATGAGGCGGTTATGCCAATTACCGGAGGGAAGAAGTTTGGGGTGAATTATCTCTTCCAGCCGTTTTTCGTGCAACAGCTGGGCGTGTTTTCGAGGCGAAAAGTGACAACTGAAATGTTGCAAGGTTTCCTGCACGCCATCCCAAAGAAGTTCCGTTTCGCCGAAATCAGGCTGAACGAGGGAAATGTACTTGAAAACCAGTTGCAAAGCATTGATTATCATAGGAATGTCACCTTGGATTTGAACCAAGACTACGCCACGATACGCATCAATTACCACACCAACACGAAACGCAATCTCGCCAAATCGGAAAACTTTGATTTACAGATTGTTGAAAATATCGACATAAGAAAAATCATTCGACTTTTCAGGGAAAACCGTGGCGTTTCAGTGGGTGTTTGGGGCGATGAGGAATACGCCACCTTGATTAGTTTGGCCGAGTCGGCGCAACGACGCAATGCCGCCTTCACCCTTGGCGTGACGGAGAACGGCTCCGACGAACCGCTTTGTGGTGCTTTGTTCATGCAAACCGAAAGTCGTGTCACCTTCCTTTTCTCTGGCAACAGCGACCGTGGCAAGGACGTCCAAGCCATGAGTTTTCTTCTCGACAGAACACTTCAACGATTTGCCAACCAGCCAGTTACCTTCGACTTTGAAGGCTCCGACGACGACAATCTGGCGCGTTTCTACCTCGGTTTCGGCGGCGAAGAGAAGCGGTATCCGGCCTATACCTATAATATTATGTCGCCAATGGGGAAGGCTTTGCTGAATCTATGGAAAAAGCGAAAAACGAAATAAATTTTGCTTCATATCAAAATAACTTATATTTTTGTGCCAATTAAATGCACAAACCATGATACAGATTCACAATTTGGGCGAGACCAACAGCGTGTTTAACCACTTTATGGCTGAGCTTCGCGACGCCGCCATCCAGCAAGACCGTTTCCGTTTCCGACACAACCTTGAGCGCATCGGCGGAATCATGGCTTACGAAATCAGCAAAACCCTGGAGTATGAAATGGAAGAAGTGGTGACACCGCTGGGCATCAAGGAAATAGAACTCGTCAAGGAGCAACCCGTCATTGCCACCATACTGCGCGCCGGAGTTCCATTCCACAACGGAATGCTCAACATGTTTGACCACGCCGACAGTGCATTCGTTGCCGCGTATCGCAAATACGACAAGAACGAGGACTATGAAATCAAGGTGGAGTATTACTCTTCGCCCGATCTCGACGACAAGGTGCTCATCCTTTGCGACCCGATGCTGGCAACAGGCGAGTCCATCGTCAAGACCTTGGACGGACTGCTTGACGAAGTGCAACCCAAGCACATCCACATAGCGGCTGTTGTGGCCAGCAGCGATGGACTGGAGCATGTGAAGAGCAGAATGTCGCGCAAGCCGGTCACCATCTGGGTGGGCAGCATCGACGAGGAACTTACCGCCAAAGCCTACATCGTGCCGGGCATCGGCGACGTGGGCGACCTGGCATACGGGGAGAAACGTTAATCCTATAAACGCAAGAACATGGCTAAAGAAAATAAAAGAGACGGATTCGGATCAAAACTCGGCATCATTGCCGCCGCTGCCGGATCGGCCATCGGATTGGGGAACATCTATCGTTTCCCATGCGAGTTGGGAGAGAACGGAGGCGCTGCCTTCCTGTTGATGTATCTCGGCATTGTACTCTTCCTTGGCATCCCGGTGATGCTCTCCGAGTTGGTCATCGGACGGCACACGCTGAGCAATGCAGTTGGGGCTTTCAAAAAACTGGCGCCGAAATCGTTTTGGCCATTCGTCGGTTATATGGGCGTGTTGTGCGGCTTGTTGATTTTCGCGTTCTATTCCACCGTTTCGGGCTGGACGCTCGAATACATTGTCAAGGCAGTCACCAACTCGTTCCACGGCAAGGACTTGGCCGCTATCGAGCAGGACTTCAACACCTTCCACGAATCGGGATGGCGTAATGTGTTGTGGCAGGCCATCTTCATCTTCCTGACGGGTTTTGTGGTCTTTAGAGGCGTTCAAAACGGCATAGAGAAATTTTCCAAGATACTGATGCCCTTGCTTCTGGTTATTTTGGTCGTCCTCGGCATCCGCTCCGTGACCCTGCCGGGAGCCAAGGAGGGTTTGGCCTTCCTTTTCAAGCCCGACTTCTCCAAAATCACAGGCAAGGAGGTGATTAGCGCCATGGGGCAGGTCTTCTTCTCGTTGAGCATGGGCATGGGTGTGCTCGTCACATACGGTTCCTACGTCAAGAAATCTGACAACCTGACCACCACGGCACTCTCCGTCACCTTGTCCGATACCCTTGTGGCGGTTTTGGCAGGCATCGTCATTTTCCCTGCGGCCTTCTCGTTCGGCATTAAACCGACTGCAGGCATGGGGTTGGTGTTCAACACAATACCGATGATTTTCAACCAAATGACCGGCGGCTATGTCTTCTGCATCATCTTCTTCGTGCTCTTGGCCATTGCCGCGCTGACTTCCACAATCTCGCTCTTGGAAGTTGTGGTCGCCTATATCACCGAGGAACTGCACATCAATCGCAAAAAAGCCACAATCATAGCCTGTGCTGTGACTGTGCTGATGGGTGCCTTCGCCTCGTTGAGCCTGATGAAGGACACGCCTCTTGTCATCGCTGGCCATACCGTGTTTGACGGCTTGGACTTCATCTCGTCCAATATCATGTTGCCCATAGGCGGATTGTTGATAGTCGTCTTCGTTGGATGGAGGTTCGGCAAGAAAAGGTTCTTCGCCGAGGTGAGCAACGAGGGAATGTTGAAAGCACCATTGAAAAGCCTCATTTACTTTATTATCAAGTATTTGGCTCCATTGGCTATAGTTTTGGTCTTTGTTAGCGGATTAATCAATAGATAATGGACGGTTTTCGCAAATGGTTGTCATTCAGCAAAGGAGAGCGTGTGGCCGTCATTTCGATTTTGGCGGTTATCTTGGCCTTGGTTCTGGCTAATGTGTTTCATCAAGGTCGTAAGTCGCTGAGCGAAGCCTCTTTGCACAATTTGGATTCCTTGTTGGCTTTGCGCCAACACGCTCTATGGGAACAGCAAAGCAAGATGGTCGAGCAAACACAAGATGTGGCCGAATTGCATCCTTTCCCCTTCAATCCCAACACCTTGACAGAAGATGAATGGAGGCAAATCGGACTGACTGACAGGCAAATACGCAACATCATGAATTATCAAGCCAAAGGAGGCAAATTCTATTCGAAGAACGACTTGGCCAAGCTCTACACCATCAGCGAGGAAGACTTCGCCCAGTTGGAATCTTTCATCGTCTTGCCCGAGGTGACAAGAAGAGATTATAAGAAGTCGAATGAGGAAGTGAAAGATTATCAGAAAGTTAATACATCCCCTTCAAAATCCATACCAATGGTTGATTTGAATAAGGTGGATTCGGCCACATTGGTCGAACTGCCGCAAATCGGGGGCTATACTGCAACGCGCATCGTGGCCTATCGCGAGAAGTTGGGCGGTTTCCTCAACAAAGAGCAACTTTTGGAAGTGAAAGGCATGGATGAGGCGCGTTACAATGTTGTGCAAAGCTATATCAATATTGGTGAGGCTGAAATCCGCAAAATCGACGTGAACCGTGCCGATTTCAAGGCCTTGGTGAGACATCCCTATCTAAACTACAACCAAGTGAAATGCATTGTAAACCAACGCGAAAAACGAGGCATGATTAAGGATTGGGATCAACTCAACGCACTGATAGGTCAAGACGAGCCTGTCAATCCTTTATTGGAAAGGTATGTGGCTTTTTAGGATAAAGGGGATTTGTCGCGCTCGTATTTTCTTGCCAATGATGCGTTTGTGGCGGTCGAGGACATAGATCAAGGGAGTGGTTTCAATGTCGTAAAGGCCATACAGCGCATCCACGCGACGGTCGTCCGTATTCATATCGATGGCAAGCACCTTGATTTCAGTGTGTTGTGCAACGACCGAATCCAAATCCAGCCTCTCCTGATGGCAAAGGTCACAGTCGTGGTCAAAGAAGAACAAAACAGTGTATTTGCTTTCAACGGATTGTAAATCCGTGTTTTCGAGTCTGATTTCAGGTGCAGCGTTGAACAGGGCCAAACGCCTTAACCGCTCAGCCTTGTCGCGAATCAAGGCCAAGTTGGCGGTGTTCAAGTCCTTGATTTCCAGCTGGGAAAAGTATTTGTCATAGAGCCAGACGAACACTTGGTCTTGTGCCATATATTCGGGATGTTGGTACTTGTCCAAAAGTTTCCAAAGTATGAAGTCGCGGAGCTCGGGATTGTCGTTTGTCCTTTCAATCAAGCGGCTGATTTCCAATGTAATGGAGTCGGGTATGGGTGCCACCATTTTGTCGAAATAGAAGTCCAACTGTGCGGCGAGGATTGGGTTTTCGTTGGTCGGTCCGTCGAAAGCCTCAATGCCGTTCCAGAAGTCCGTGTTTTGCGCTCGACCGAGTTTTGAAACAAGGAATAGCAGCAGAATGATCAATTTCAATTTCATGGTGCAAAAATAAAAATATTTCCTAAATTTGCAGTGGAAATCATCGGGATACTATGAAAAGACTTTTTCTGATTTGTTTGATATTATTTTTTGTAACAACATGTGTTTTAGCGCAATATAAAGTGCGTATCGCTTTCTGGAACATGGAGAACTTCTTCGACCCCTTCGTGGATAGCACGAAGAGTTACAACGCCTTCACCGAGGATGGGATGCAGCACTGGACGAAAAGCCGTTTCTACAAGAAGCGCAACAACATGTACAAGGCCATTCTCGCCATGTCGGAGAACTATCCTATCGGCATCATCGGGATGTGTGAGGTGGAAAATGAGTATGTTCTGAGTGCCGTCTTCGAGCAAACGCCCTTGAACAAACACAACTACCGCATCGTTCATTACGAAGGTCCTGACAAGCGCGGCATCGACCCGGCCATCGTGTATTCGCTCGACCATTTCATGCTCGTCGAGAGCGCGGTGTTTCCGTATTACAATCCTGATGACCCGGCCTACCATTCCCGCGACATCCTTTATGCGAAGTTCATCGCCAAAGAAGTCGGCGTTTCGGCAGGCTCAACGTCCCATGGCGACACCATTCATGTTTTCGTAAACCATTGGCCATCAAGATATAGTGGCGAGTTGGAAACGGTGGGTTCGCGCTCCTGCTCGGCGGCCATTTTGCGTGCCAAGGTCGATTCGATTTGCTCCTCCATGCCTGAAGGCTATCAGGCCAAAGTCGTCATGATGGGCGACTTGAACGACTGTCCTACCGACCCGAGCGTTTACGATGTCTTGAAGGCGCGGCATCCGTCAGAAAGGGAAAAGGGTTGCTTCCTCAACCTGTTTGCCAAGGCCGATGGATTGGGTTTCGAGGGCACATTGAAGCACCAAGCCGACTGGCAGATTTTCGACCAAATCATTGTAACCGAAGGCATAATGGATGATAGGGAAGGGCTTCATTATCAAATGGGTAGTGCAAGGATTTTCGCTGCCGATTTCTTGTTTGAAGAAGATGATGTGTATCACGGCAAGAAACTGTTTCGCACCTATGTTGGGCCGCGCTATTTCGGCGGTTTCAGCGACCACTTGCCAGTTTACATCGATTTAATTAGGAATTCATACTGAATTATTCTTTTCGTTGCGGCGAATTGTCATTTCAACAAATAAACAATTCAACATTCAACAAAAACCTTTATTTTTGCGCCGCAAAAACTACTCGCCATGTGGGTCATCCTTTCCTTGGTATCAGCCGTACTTTTGGGCTTTTACGACATCTTCAAGAAACAAACTGTCGTCAAAAACGCCATCATCCCTGTTTTGTTCTACAGCACCATGATTAGCGGGGCATTGTTCCTGCCTTTCGTGCTGTTGTCGGCGTTCAACCCCGAGATTTTTGCGGGCGGATTCATGCAGAAGCTGTTCATCGAGCCAATTACGGCGCAGCAACACCTATTAATATTAGGCAAGACCGCCATCATCCTTTGCTCGTGGATGTTCAGCTACTCGGCCATGAAGCACCTGCCCATTACCGTGGTTGGACCTGTCAATCAGCTAAGGCCAGCCATTTCGGTTGTGCTGCTTTTCTTGATTTTTCAAGAGAAACTGACTGCGATCCAATGGGTTGGGTTAGTCCTAGCCTTGGTGTCGTTCTATTTGATGAACCGTTCGGGCAAGCTCGAAGGCATACAGTTCAAGTCGAACAAGTGGGTCTATATGCTTCTTGCTTCGGCCGTTCTGGTGGCATTGAGCGGCGTTTACGACAAGTTCCTCCTCAGCAAGGAGCGCATTTCGCCTTCCACCATCCAAGCGTGGTACACGATCTACGACTTCCTCATGATGGCAGTGCTGTTTCTCCTTATCTGGCTCCCAAAGCGCAAGGAGCAGCCTTTCGAGTGGCGTTGGGGCATCGTGGCGATGGCTGTTTTTGTCACCGTTGCCGATGTCATTTACCTCACCGGCCTGAAACAAGAAGCTGCCGTGGTAGTGCTCATCCCGTTGATTCTCTATGGTGTGCGTCTTGTGGTTTCCTTCGTTTACGGCATTTTCGGCTTCAAGGAGAAAAACATCCGCAGCAAGATCATCCCGCTGCTGATGGTGTTGGCAGCCTTGGTGTGCCTCTGCATCTGATAAGCCGAAAAATCGGCGTTTTGCTAAAATAAGTTGAGCGAATATGGAAAAACTCTATATTTGCAATTCAATTGAAAACGAAAACATATTGGATATGGAAATCAAAAGAGTCTTTGACTTGCTCCAGAATTATGTGGAGAAGTACCCCAACCAGCAAGCCGCCCTTGCAGGAAAGAAGAATGGGGAATGGGTGAAATACAGTGCCCAAGACTATCAGGACCAGTCCAACGTCCTTAGCTATGCACTCATCGAATTGGGCATTGTAAAAGGCGACAAGGTGGCCATGATCCTGACCAACCGCCCTGAATGGAACATGCTTGACATGGCCATCAGCCAAGTGGGTGCCGTCACCGTGCCGATTTATCCCACCATCAGCGAGGAAGACTATCGCTACATCCTTGCCGACTGCGATGCCAAGATGGTCGTCATCGACGGCCTCTCGGTGATGAACAAGGTGACCAACATCCTGCCCGACGCGCCCAACGTGAAACTGGTCTATACCATGCTTGACCGCGAGAAATACCCTTATTTCGACCAACTGATGCAACTCGGCAAGGAACATCCTCACGCCGAGGAGCTTCAGGCTCGAAAGGCCGCCGTCGATGAAATGGAATGTGCCACCATCATCTACACCTCGGGCACTACGGGAACACCCAAAGGCGTGATGCTCTCGCACCACAACCTTATGAACCAATTCAAGAATTTCCATTACACCATCAGCGACCACTCCGACAAGGCTTTCAGCTTCCTGCCGGTTTGCCATGCATACGAGCGTGCGCTGAACTATTGCTACCAATATCGCGGAATGTCGATCTATTACGCCGAAAGTTTGGCAACCATCGCAGCCGACATGCGCGAAATCCATCCCACGATGATGTGTGCCGTGCCGCGTGTGCTGGAGCGTTTCTACGACGCGATTTACCAATCGGGCAAGAAACAGAAGGGCATCGCGAGGATGATCTTCTTCTGGGCCTTGCGCCTCGGCGAGCGCTACAAGATCGATTCCGTCAGCCGCCACTGGTTCTACGACATAAAGTTGAGAGTGGCCGACAAATTGGTTTACAGCAAGATACGCGCCAACATTGGAGCCGAGAACTTCGATATCATCGTGTCGGGTGCCGCCGCCATTTCGCAAAAGATAGCGGGGTTCTTCTCGGCCATCAAAATGCCGGTCTTCGAAGGCTATGGCCTAACGGAAACATCACCCGTCATTGCCGTGAGCACCCGCAACCCTCACGGTCGTGAGGTGGGCTATGTGGGTCAGCCGCTGCCCGGAACGGAGGTTAAGATTGCCGAAAACGGCGAAATCCTTTGCCGTGGACACAACGTGATGATGGGCTACTACAAGCAACCCGAACTCACCAAGGAAGTCATCGACGAGGACGGATGGTTCCACACGGGCGACATGGGCGAAATAGACCAATACAATCGCCTGCGCATAACGGGACGCATCAAGAGCCTGTTCAAGACCTCAGGCGGAAAGTACATCAACCCCGACGTTATCGAGGCCAAGTTCTGCGCCTCCAAGCTGATCGAGCAAATTCTCGTGGTGGGCGAGAACCAGAAATTCGCCGGTGCGCTCATCATCCCGAGCTTCACCGACCTGAAGGCATGGTGCGCTTACGAGAAAATCCCATACACCTCTAATGAGGAGATGATCAAGAATCCCGAAGTGCTTAAGCATTACGCCAAGGAAGTGAATACCTTGAACCAATGTTTGGGCGAGACCGAAAAAATCAAGAAACACGTTCTCCTTGCCGACGAGTGGAGCATCGCCAACGGTTTGCTCACGCCCACGATGAAAGCCAAGCGCAAAGTCATCACGGCAAAGTATAAGGATGTGATTGAGAAGATGTTCGCTTGAATACTAAGTTCAATGGCTTATGACAATGGCCGCCTCTGCAATTAAGGTAGGAGCGGCCATTGTCATAGTCGTAAGCCGAAGGCCAAAACAGATTACTCCAAATAGGTATATCCATAAAGTCCCGACCGAT
>CAMOCK010000135.1 GCA_946610645.1 uncultured Bacteroidales bacterium | reverse complement strand
CGCAGTACAAAATTACTGATCTTTTCTAAAAACAATGATTGAAATGAAAATATTTGTCTAACTTTGCACCGCATCCCTGAAGTCTACAGACTTCGGACACACTGGTTGAAACACTACCGTTGTCCTTGCATATTGCCACACATAGCCTCCAAGTAATAAGCCAGAGCCTCTTCGTACCTTTGAAATGCCGATAAAAGTCGAGCATAATAAAAGCTAATATAGATTGAATTCCATTTACTTCGGAAAAGACAGTTCTTGGCTTTCTCAAAATCTGGCAAATGGAAAGTATAAATTAGAGATAATTCATAGCCACAATTCGCTCCAAATGCCTCTGCATTTTCATAGCATTCAATTGCTTCTTTCCAATTGCCATTTGCCAAATATTTCTCGGCATCATGTTTCCATAAAGTAGCAGTTTCTTCTGGTTCTGTATCGTTAAACATTTGCTTCACATATTCCAATCGCTGTTTTGTTTCTTTTTCCATAACTAAGGATTTATTCATTTAAAATAGACAACACAATCAAGGAATATCTGCCCCCCATTCTGATGTCTTATTTGACATCATACCATAGCGATGGACTATTGATAATCTTTTCTTTTTTTCGTCAAAAACACTATCCACACTCCAATCCTCAATGTCAGGAGACCATAACTGTCCCCCTCTCGTTAAATGCACAATCTCCTCAATAAGTTCATTGTCATATGGCAAAATAAAACTTTCGGTAATATCCAATAAACTATACAAGTCTGTTTCCGCAAATCCAACATTTGAACCCGAATCCAAATCAACAGGTTTGGCTATGACAATCCATACTTTTCCAAGCAATTCATCATCCGCTTGTGTGACTTCCCTTATTTGGTATTGTCTGTATTTCATTTTTCTCCTATTGTAATAGTAAAATTGCTGAAATCTATTACACAATGGTTTTCAACGAGGAAAGGAATCCCAAGTATGCCGTGCAACTGAAACCCATAATCGTTCTGTAAGTTGATTACAGTTTGGTCTGCATTGACAACATTAAATTGGGTTAGAATACTCTTGTCACCTATCAACAACTCTGCTTCTGCATGAGGATTTTCCACATAGTTTCCATCAATTCCAAAGACCTTTGTGCTGCCGTCAATAGGATTAAAAGCATTATTCAATTGGTTATACACATAGTCAAACACTATGTTTTCCGTAGAGCCTGTATCAATATCAAAAGTCAGCTGAAAGTTGCCTATTTTTGCAGTAAGTAGAGTCATTCTTACAGCTTCAATACTATTTCTCAAGGATATTTCCATTTGTATTAGATTTAGTTGGATTAATCAATGTTCCAGTAATTATCGGGGTCGCCTTCAAATGCATCGTTGATTACATCGTCACTATATCCCATAATATCTTGTGCGTATGAGCCTTCAAATTCACCATAAGTACTACCATAGCTATCATTGATATTATAAGTTTTTTTCCTTTTTTGTTTTTGATAATGAGGAGGATAAGGAATCGATGAGTCAAGGTCGTGAAAATACACATCCTTGTTACCCAGTTCTTTTGATTCCACACGGACAGAAAGACGATTCTTGCCCAAGAAGTTCCAAATGTTATCATAGATAACAGGCAACACCTCAATGCCTTGTTTGTTGATTATGCCCCATTTTCGCCACAATGGAACCTCCTTCCCATCAGGGCCAAAAACATGCGTCGTATTTTGTGAGTGCCCTATCCGAACACGCGCAAGTCCATGGTCGAATCCATCAATCCATGCATATTTACCAAATGGAACAATCTCGTTTCCTTCAAGATCAATGACTGCATATTGACCATCTTGACGTTCAACCACTTTTACTTTTCCGTAGATTGTTTCTTTCATGTATTTATTATTCATGATTAGTTGAATTAAGATTGTCTTAAAATAAGCGTGAGTCCAAACTCTTCATCTGAGGCTGTGAGAAGATGCCTATACACCGAAGCCAGACCCACGCTATGCGTGGCATCTGCTAACTTCTTTCGATGTATTCCTCATTAGAAACTTCTCACATTTCAGATGAATCCGAACGATAGCAAACGCTATGATTACTATGTTAGTTTATTTCTATCTTTTTGTATTTCAATATTTTAATTTCAACTTGATTCTTTGTTTTCAAATGATTCCATCCGCAAATATACAACTTTTTCATTCTTCGCCACCCTCCAAAATCAATTCCCCGTCTCCCTGTGCAATCTGTTTGGCGTTCATCGGTGTGCATGTCATTTATTTCTCTTTGTTTGAATCCTCCAATATCGTCGCAATCATTTGAGAATACTCCTGACCCATAGGCAATTCCATCTCCAAATGCAATGCTTGCCTAACGAAAAACGTGGTTTCTTTGGTCATGGGATTGAAGCCCTGGCGCTGTTCGTCACGGTAATACATGCCCACACCGCGTTTTTGCCACAAAGGGAGGACGTTGTAGTTGATGCCCCGCTCAAACAGGATTTCGTTCTTTTCACCGTTTGGTATGCCCGACATCCGTTTCTGTGCCTCATCAGCCGAAACACCTTCTTTCCGCAATGTCCAGTAACAGTATGAATTAAGCGAATTGCGGTGGGCATCCTCTTGCCGCCATCTGAAATAGTCAACCACATTCTCGGCGGTTGGCAACGGAACAAGACGGCAGTCAAACACAGCAGCTTTACCCATTTGCATAGAGAACGCCACAGAAGCTTCGGCGGCGAGAATGGATATCAACTTTCGTTCCTTCCTCCCGAAAGTATCATCTTTCAGATGAAACAACAGCGAGATTTCGTCACTTTGTGTGTAGCCATACACCATGCGAAAACCGCAGTCCATCAGGTGTTTGGTGGTTTCAATCATGGCATCACGAAACTTGGTGTCGAAAGGCTTCTCCAAGTTCCATTCCTTTTTGGTAAGCCGCGTAAAGCCATGACCATCAAGGCGTGCCACGACATATATTCCTTCCAGCATTGTCCTGTCAAGCGACTGCTCGAAACGTCTCATCTGTTTGTCAAGAGTATCGAAGTCCATATTATTCTCCCGTTTGCTTATGTTGGATTTATTCTGTTTGGCGTTCATGGTTTCTCAATCACTTCCCAATGGCCGCCTTTTTGTGGGCCTACACGTCGAATGCGCCCTGTTGCTTGTAGATTATGCAAATGTTTCGCGATACCGCTAAGTGCCATATCAAGTTCTTTCGCTATGGCCCGCGAAGTGATTTGAGGATTGCTCAAAATAAGTTGAATGATTTTGTCTTTTGTGTTTTCTGTACCACTTTCTGTACCACTTTCTGTACCACTTTCTGTTTCCTGGTCGCTTTTCTGTAATGTGCCATTATTAATCGTCACAAACCGCTCCCTTGGGATGGTTGCCAACATGCCGCCACGCACCTGCTCAAATTTTGGGAATTGCAACTTCTCGCTCTCAAAAGCCTTGCGAATTTTTTCATAGCCGCGTCCCCACGACTCAATAAAACCCGCCAAATAAAACACTTTGGCAATAAGCATATTGCGTGGACGGGAGTCATGTTCGTCCATCAAGGTTTCAACAGTAAAGCCTTCAGGCAACGTGCCAATGTTCCACAACTCAATACGGTCGTCCCACACCCGCATCTGAATGAAGGTGCCAGTGTAGTCTTTATGTACGATGGCGTTACAGATGATTTCACGCAAGCCATCCTCGGGAATTTCAAGAGGTTCCTTGCGAAACAATCCCTCGTAGTGTATGGGCGAAACAAGATACTTGCCTCTCAACGCGGAAATCACCCTATCGGGCATCATAATCAGCGGACAGATAATATTGTCTTGGATGATCAGATTGTCGCGACTCACCTGAAAACGCCCTATTCTGAAAATGGCACTCATGTTCCATCGTTCAATGTCCTTGCCAAAAAGAAGCAGTGCAGCCATCGTCAGATGTCCTTGGTCATCAATGAGTTTCAAGTTGCGAAGGATTTTCTCCGTGCTGTCATTGCGTGTTTCTGGGTCAATGCGTTCAGCCTCTATCGCATGACGCATGAAATAGTCAACGGCTTCGCGATCAATGTCCTCAATAGTTGCGTTTGGCTGAATTATTGCATCCCATGACAAATTCATTTTTCGAAGCAAAAAACTTTGCAAAGCGTTGCCATTCATCTCTTGAAGCGTTGTGCCCGAACGGTAATAGTATTTACCACGGTAGGAAACGGGCTGTTCGGCAGCTGAAACACTGACGGACAGATATTCTTTCCCTTCCTCTTCCATCAAATTGACAGAGGCAAGCAAGCCCATTGTCTGATTGATGAGATTGGGCAACTTCTCAAGCAGTTGCTTGGCGTTTTCAATGCCAACCACATTTCCTTTGTCATCCATACCAATATACAACGTGCCGCCTTGCGCATTGGCAAAGCCACACAATTCGGCAAGAAAATCATCGCGCCATTGCCGCTTGAATTCTATGTTTTGGGTTTCCTTCATAGGAGCTATATTTGCAAATTGCAAAACTACAAATTTTCCTCCATCCATTGCCGAATGATGCTTTTTTCCATAATTTTGCACTTGATAAAACTCGAATCTTAAATTTTGAATTTTAAATCCATGAATACCGAAAGAATAAAGCAAGCCGCCGAAATTCTCTCGAAAGCCAAGAATATCGTGGGCTTCACCGGCGCGGGCACTTCGGCCGAGAGCGGCATCCCTCCTTTCCGTGGCGAGGGCGGCATCTGGAACCAGTACGACCCCAACTCCTTGGACATCGACTTCTACTATCGCCACACCAAGGAGTCGTGGCGCATCATCCGCGAAGTGTTCTATAACTTCTTCAGCAACAAGGACATCAAGCCCAATCCCGGGCATCTCATCCTCGCAAAATGGGAGAAAGAAGGCCGCCTGAGCAGCGTCATCACGCAAAACATCGACGACCTGCACACCGTGGCGGGCAACACGGTCGTGTATGAGTTCCATGGCAACATGTCGCGCTTTGTCTGCACCAAATGCGGCCACAAGGTCGATGCCAAGAGCCTGACACTCACCGAGGAACCACCCCGTTGCGCCCAGTGCGGTGGACTGATGAAGCCCGACTTCATCTTCTTCGGCGAAGGCATCCCCGAGGACGCCTATTACGGCTCGGTAAGAGCTGCCGAAAACTGCGATGCATTTGTCATCATCGGCACTTCGGGACAGGTCAGCCCAGCCAACATGATTCCTGGCATCGCCAAGCGCAATGGCTCAAAGATCATCGAAATCAATATGGAGCCTTCGACTTATACGAACTACATTTCAGACATCTATCTCGAAGGCAAGTCGGGTGAGATTCTGCCTGCTATTGACGCCTTGATGACTAGGTAAACACAAACTCAAACATCCTCCGATAGGCTTCAACCTTTTTGTCAAATGACAATGGGTAAGCGCGTGAGGATGATGGTAATCTATAGAGTGTTAGCCCGTCTCTAAGGACAAGTTGATGATTCGGAGAAGGAACCGATTCGGTCTTGTAATAAGCACACACTTCCGTAGTGGCCTTCTCCCCTGTCGTGGCAATGGCTTTGCATTGCGGCATTTGTTTCAATAACGCCTCAATGTCGGTGTGCTCGACTATTTCCAAGAAAGCGTCCGAGGCGTTGTCTTTCAGCCGATTGACCGCCATGGCCGTGTCGAAGAATGCAATGCCTTTTTCGTTTAGGAAGGCAACGATTTCGTTCATTTTGAAGCGTTTATGTTCAAGGTCGACGAAATGGTTTTTGTCGCCGAACCAGATTTGGCCTTCGATGCGCCAGTGGTCGTTGATGAAGTTGGGATAGAAAAAGTCCATGCACCAACGCTTCTTCGGCGGTGGGAAACTGCCAAGGAACAGCACTTTGGCATTGGCGGGCAAAAAAGGATTTAATGGATGGTATTCAATCATAGCGTTTCTTCAGCCAAATATGCCCCTACTTTATTGATGCACAAAGTGCCCTTGAAAACCTTAAACCTAATTCTCAACTTATCGGCCTTAACTGTCTGGAAACGAATCAGTCTCTTATAGCCAATTGTGGTTGTAGGCTCGTCTATCTCTATGGGAAGCCATTTACCATTCAAGTAATAGTCCAAGTAAAAAGCCTCTACATTTTGTCCCATAGGAATATACTCTTGCAGCATCAAGCGGTTGAAAGCGGTTGTTTCAGGAAACTCAAAGATGAGTTCTGGGCGTTTTACGTCGTCTTCGGCTGCCCAATACTGGTTGTATTCATCATCGACGACATATTTCGGCGCGAAACGTCTTGAACGTGTGCTATTTGCGGTCACATTGGCTTTTTTCAACAAGTTATCGGAAAAATCTCGCTGCAAGGTCTGGTACCATTCCACCGCATTGGCCGAGTCGATGGCAGGGATCTTCCCATCAAGGTTGACAGGGAAATTGAGCAAGAGGTTGGCATTGTGTCCCACGCTGTTGAAATACAAGTCCATAAGTTGTTCCACGGTCTTCACTTGAGCGTTCTCACTTTCGTGATAGAACCACCCCGGACGAATGGAAACATCAACTTCGGCAGGCAGCCAAGCCTCGCCGTCCTTGAAGCCTCTGACAAGGCATTTTTCGTCGTTAAGCGACTGGAAATCTGTTTTGTACATGCACCATTGCGTAGCATCGGCAAAGCCTTTTTCGTTGCCAACCCAGCGCATGGTGGGCACCGTTCCACCGAAGATGGCCGCATTGGGGCTGTGGCTCCAAACGATGTTGCGGGCCTTTTCGTAGTCGTAATATTTTTCGGCAACGATTGAACGCATTTCGTCGGCACCGCCATACCAGCCCGTGCCACCGTTGGCACCATCGAACCAAAACTCGAACAACTCGCCGTAGTTGCTCGTAAGTTCCTCAATCTGTTTGTGATAGATGTCCACATAGCCTTGATAGCCATACTCAGCCTGATGTCGGTCCCAAGGCGAAACGTAAATCCCGAACTTCAAGCCGTGTTTCTTGCATGCCTCTGAAAGTTCGCGCACCAAATCTCCTTGCCCATCTTTATAATAGGTGTTCTTGATGGAATAATCGGTTGTTTCGGTCGGCCAAAGGCAGAAGCCGTCGTGGTGCTTAGCGGTGAAGATAACGCCTTTCATTCCGCTGTTTTTCAGCGTTTTTACCCATTGCTCGCAGTCGATACTGGTGGGGTTGAAGGTGTATGTATGAGAGTTGCCGTAGCCCCATTCCATGTCGTTGAAGGTGTTCAGCCCGAAGTGGATGAAGGCGTAGGTTTCAAGTTGCTGCCAATCAAGTTGTTGGACAGTTGGGATGGGATAGCTTGGTTCAGGTTGATGGACGCAAGAAACCAGAATCAGGAAACCAACAAACATGGCTACCATTTTTGAATTGAGTATCAGGTTTTTAAGGCTCATTTCAAATGTCTGTTTATTGTTTCACAAACTTCCGCACCTCGCCATTCACGCGAAGCATATACATACCCTTCGGCAAGTCACAGATTGAGATTCTATTTACCTCGTTTTTGAGTTGAAGAGTCATCACAGTCTTGCCGTTCAAATCGATGATTTCAGCCAGGCCATCTTCTTGGTTTACAAACACATCGACAAAATCCATGGCGGGATTGGGACAAACGCGAAGCGAGGGTTCAGTCTGTATGTAATCCGATTTCACCGAAACTGGAGTATCGGAATGTGCTTCTATCATGGCTTCAATCGTCCTGTTGCACACGGCACAGAAAGGAGCATAGTCGCGCATCATGCAACGGCGTTGGGGCCGATACATGCCCGACGACAAATAGCCTCCGCCCTGAAAAGCACCTACCGTATTGTTATACTGGTAATTGTTGGGCGTGGGAATCGGGGTGTCGGGCTGGACAAGGTCGGCCCATTTCGAGTCAAAATCCACCAAAGTGGTTATGTTAGGCTCCCAAGGCTCCACGTTCAGGTTATAGAGCAAAGCCAACGGATTGTCAGGCTCCTCGTATTCGTCGGCCAAACCTCCGAAAGCGTGACCAAACTCGTGCACAATCACATCGGATGCCGACATGTTGCCCGCCGTGCTCATCGAATAGAAGTTGTAGAACCCGCCGCCCCCATATTGGTCGCTGTTCACCAAGATGTAAATCTGGTCGTATGGCGCGTTTGCCGCCACGTCCTTCACCGCGAAATAGTTGCGTGTGGTGCAATAGCGGTCGATATAAAAAGTGTAGAAATGCGCGTTGAGGATGGTGCGCACCCATGTGTGGGAAGCCGGAATGTCGATGCCGCTCTCCTCCGAAGGGGCCATCACGGCGCGGAAATTGAAGTCGTTGATATGGCTAGCAAACGGTTCCGCTTGTGCAAACACATTTGCCAAATTTTGGCAATCTTGCTGAAACTTAGGCATTTCGGCAGCGGTGTATCCTTCGGGCAAGATTACGATGTCAACCTTGCTTTCGGGCGATCCATTGACCATAACATCTTGAACAGGAAACACATAACGATGCTCCGTGGTGTTGAAGATTTCTTCGGGGTCGTATAGTTTTGAGAAAATTTCCTCAAACTCGCCATTGAAATTCCTGATTTCTAGAATGATATAGGCCTCATTGCGCGGCAACGGAACGCTTACTGATTCCTCATAGCAGCGTTCCATCATGCGGGCTTCGTCGGTGGTTTGCCATTCGCGGAACAAGGTGTTGTAGCCTCTCGAATAAACCAAGGTATTGGTTTGTGCGTCAATCACTTTCACACGATTAGTGCCGAAATTGAACGGGTCAATCAGGTTGACTTTGGAGCCACCGAAATGCGGCTCGATGATGAAACGCTCAAACACATAATGCGAACTTTCGGACGTGCCGCATTGGAAAACATCCATGCGCAACGAGCCTTCGTCTTGGAAATACTGCTCGAAATCAACGTCTTGCGCTCTCGAAACGATTGAAATCGCAATGGCAAACAGGAATACAATGGTCTTTTTCATCTCTAATAGCTTTATTTTGTTAGAAATCTGAATGTTTGAATGGGCAAAAATACAAAAATATCAATCCACCAATGTTTGGTGTCGAGTTTTTTCCTATCTTGCGCCCAAATTAATCATCATTCTATGACTATCGAAGAATTAAAATCTCTATTTAAGCAACACTTTGGAAATGAGGGCGTTGTCTATGCTTCACCCGGACGCATCAACCTGATTGGCGAACACACCGACTACAACGGTGGCTTCGTCTTTCCTGGCGCCATCGACGCGAGCATGTATGCCTGCATTCGACTGAACGGCACCGACAAGATTCGCGCCTACTCCGCTGACTATGACGCTTATAGCGAGTTCGGTCTCAATGAAGCGGACAAACCCAACGAGCCTTGGGCACGCTACATCTTCGGCGTGTGCCGTGAAATACAGAAACGCTGCTATAAGGTCGCAGGCTTCGACACTGCCTTCTTCGGCAACGTGCCGCTCGGCGCGGGAATGTCGTCGTCGGCAGCCTTGGAAAGCACCTACGCCTTTGCGCTCAACGACATGCTCAGCCTTGGCATCGATAAGTTTGAGTTGGCTCGAATCGGGCAAGCAACAGAACATAACTACGTCGGCGTGAAATGCGGCATCATGGACCAGTTTGCCTCGCTCTTTGGCAAGAAAGGCCACCTGATGCGCCTCAACTGCGCCACGATGGAGTTTGAGTACTATCCTTTTAACCCGCTGGGTTACAAGGTGGTGCTGCTCGACACGCTGGTCAAACACGAATTGGCTTCATCGGCCTACAACAAGCGTCGCGAATCGTGCGAGAACGCCTGCGCCCACATCGCGGCCAAGCATCCCGAAGTGAAATACTTGAGCGACGCGACGATGGAAATGCTCAATGAGGTGAAGAACGAAATCTCAGCTGAAGATTACATGCGCGCGGAATACGTCATAGGTGAAAAACAGCGTGTTCTCGATGTGTGCGATGCCTTGGAAAAAGGTGATTATGAGACCGTTGGCGATCGCATGTACGGCACACACCACGGCATGAGCAAGCTTTACGAAGTGAGCTGCGAGGAACTGGACTTCCTCAACGACATCGCCAAAGAATGTGGCGTGACTGGTTCACGTGTGATGGGCGGCGGCTTTGGCGGTTGCACCATCAACCTGGTGAAGGAAGACCTTTATGATGCCTTCATCGTCACGGCGAAAGAGAAATTTGCCGCCAAATTCGGGCACGAACCGAAGGTGTATGATGTGGTCATCTCCGATGGTGCAAGGAAATTATAATAATCACAAATCCTTAAAACTTTTTTGACCATACAACAATTAAACGATTAAACAAACAACATTCAACATAATGAAACCAACCCTATTAGTATTAGCCGCTGGAATGGGTTCCAGATACGGCGCTTTGAAACAAATGGACGGCGTCGGTCCTAACAACGAGGCCATCCTCGATTATTCCATCTATGACGCCAAGCGTGCCGGTTTCGGCAAGGTGGTCTTCGTCATCCGCGAGGACTTCGCCGAGGCGTTCAAGAAAGTCAACAACGCGGAGAAATTCGGCATCCCCGTTGAGTATGTGTATCAGTCACTTGACAAATTGCCGGAAGGATTCAGCGTTCCCGAAGGTCGCGTGAAACCTTGGGGCACTTGCCACGCCGTTCTGATGGCCAAAGATGTTATTCACGAACCCTTTGCTGCCATCAATGCCGATGATTTCTACGGCAAGGAAGCCTACGAGGTGCTGGCCAAGTACTTGATGGATTGCGAAGGCAAAACGGGCGCCTACAGCATGGTGGCCTACAAATTGCGCAACACCATGTCGGACTTCGGCACGGTCTCTCGCGGCATCTGCACCGCTGATGCGGAAGGCCACCTGCAAACCATCGTCGAGCGCACAGCCATCGGTCACACCGACGACGGCGCAGCCTACACTGACGAGACAGGAAGCCATCCTTTGGACATGGACTCGCTCGTCTCGATGAACTTCTTTGGCTTCACGCCCGACTTCTTCGCCTATTCCGAGAAAGGCTTCGTCGAGTTCCTGAAAGGCCCTGCCCAAACCAACATCAAGGCCGAGTTCTTCATCCCGCTGATGGTCAACCAGAGCATCCACGACGGTTCGGCCAAGCTGAAAGTGCTGTCGAGCAACGCTTCGTGGTTCGGCGTGACCTACAAGGAAGACAAGCCCGAGGTGATGCGCAAGATCCGTGAATTGATTGAGAAGGGAGTTTATCCTGAACATTTATGGTAAGTACTTTTGGAAACGAGACTTCGAGACACGAAACGCGAGACGATGGTTTTGTCCCGCGTCCCGCAGTCCCGTGTCAAAATAAACAACTATGAACATCGAAGTAAAAACCTGGGGCAAGACCCCCGACAATAAAGACATCAAGCTCTACACCTTGACCAACGCCAACGGCGTGAAGGTGCAACTGAGCGACATCGGCGCAGGCATCGTGAGCATCGTCACGCCCGACCGCTACGGCCACATGGAAGACATCGCCCTGGGTTATCCCCATCCGTGGGATTACTACAACGACGGTCCCTGTGCGGGCAAGACTCCCGGACGCTTTGCCAACCGTATCGGCTACGGACGCTTCAAGATTGACGACAAGGAATACCAGCTTGAGCAGAACAAAGACGGCAAGCACCACCTCCACGGCGGCAGCATCGGCTTCGCCAACCAGAAGTGGGCCAGCCGCATCGTGGGCGAAAGCGTTGTGTTCACTTACCTTTCCGCCGACGGCGAGGCAGGCTATCCAGCCGAGCTGGTGGCCAAGGTGCGCTACACGCTTAACGACGAGAACGAGCTGAACATCCGCCTCAGCGCGTATTCGTCAGACCCGACCATCGTCAATCTGACCAACCACACCTATTTCAACCTCAAAGGCGAAGGCAACGGCGACATCCTCGACCATAAATTAAGGCTGAACGCATCGCGTTTCCTGCCAGCCACCGAGGAACTGATTACCACGGGTGAGATGCGCCAAGTGGCCGACACGCCGATGGACTTCACCCAAGGCAAGCTGATTGGTCACGACATCAAGGAACCCTATCCCGACCTCATTCAGGGCAAGGGCTACGACAGTTGCTGGGTCATTGACGGCATCGAGAAAGACAAACTTTGCTTTGCCGCCGAGCTTTCGCACGAAGGCACGGGGCGCATGGTGAAAATCTACACCACGCAGCCAGGCATCCAGGTCTACACAGGCAACTGGCTCTCAGGCTGCCCAAAAGGAAAGAACGGGCACGTCTACGAGGACTATTCCGGCGTAGCCTTGGAATGCCAAGCCCTCCCCGACTCGCCCAACAAGCCCAACTTCCCGAACACCATCCTCCGCTCCGGCGAAGAATACAACGAAACTATCATCTTCAAATTCTCAACGCTATAATGAAAGAAAACTACGGATTTTATGGAAGACGATTCGAAATTTTGCAGCCATGCTGCGGATTAATCGGAAATATGTATAATCTGCAACGAAGATGCCGTATTCAGGACTAAAAAATCTGTATAAACAGCGAAATCCGTAGTTAGAAAAAATCGAAGTAAAATCCTTAAAATAAAAAATAATGACTACAAAAACGAAACAATGGGGCGCTATCATCGTCATGATCGCCTTGTTCGCCATGATCGCTTTCGTGACCAACCTCTGCTCACCGATGGCCGTCATCGTGAAAAACCAATTCGGCGCCAGCAACTTCCTGTCGCAAATCGGCAACTACGGCAATTTCATCGCCTACTTAGTCATGGGTATCCCGTCGGGTATGCTCATCAAGAAGTTCGGCTACAAAAAGACCGCTCTGATGGCCCTTGCCGTGGGCATCGTCGGCATCCTCGTGCAATGGGCCAGCGGCAGCATGGGTTTCGGGGTCTATCTCATCGGAGCCTTCATCGCCGGTTTCTGCATGTGCATGTTGAACACCGTCGTCAATCCCATGCTGAACCTGCTCGGCGGCGGCGGCAACAAAGGCAACCAACTCATCCAAATCGGCGGGGTATTCAACTCGGCGGCTGCCGTTGCGGTTTACATCCTCATGGGTGCGCTCATCGGCGAGGCCACCAAAGCCAAGATTTCCGATGCCACCCCTGCCCTGCTGATTGCCTTGGCCATCTTCGTCATTGGCTTCATCGTGATCCTCTTCACTAAGATTGAGGAGCCTCAACAGCCCGTGGAAGTGAAATCGGAAGCGAAGGACAAGTACAGCGCGTTCTCGTTCCGCCACTTCAAACTCGGCATTTTGGCCATCTTCCTTTACGGCGGCATTGAAGTAGGTACGCCAACTTACATCCTTCAGTATCTGACCTCCGAACCCACAGCAGCCACGCCTGGCATCGGCATGAGCGGCACCATTGCAGGCCTCATCGTGGCCGTCTATTGGCTGATGATGCTCATCGGGCGTTTCATCGGCGGTGCCATCGGCGCAAAGGTGTCGTCAAAGGCTATGGTGACCACTGTTTCCATCACGGCTATCGCGCTTGTGCTGTTTGGTATGCTTGCCCCGCAAACTTGGCAAGTCAACGTTCCTGGCATCGATTGGGCCAATTTGAAGGTGATTTGGGCACAAGTCCCCGTCGGCATCTTTGCCTTCATCCTTGTAGGTCTTTGCACCTCCGTGATGTGGGGAGCCATCTTCAACCTCGCTACCGAAGGCTTGGGCAAGTACACTGCCATCGCCTCAGGTGCTTTCATGACCATGGTCTTCGGCTTCGCCATCATGGTGGGTCTGCAAGGCCTCATCGCCGACTGGACGGGCAGTTACATGACAAGTTACGTCGTCGTGCTGTTCTGCGCCGCCTACATCCTCTTCTACGCCCTCGTGGGTTCGAAGAATGTGAACAAGGACATTCCTGTGGAATAATCTTTTGGTTTTCAAGCGGAAACGGCCTGCCAATTCACTCTGGCAGGCCGTTTTCTTTATTCCAAAACAAAGCGACGGCTGACACGACGCTCCACCTAAATAACTCTATCTGTGCTAAGTATCAGAAAATGAAACCTATACGAACCAAAAACATCTTCGGGCGTACGGTGCCGAAGGTGAGGTATTTCTCCTCGGTGTTCGTATTGTTGTTGACGCTTGTTTTGCGCTTTATGGTTTGTTCGCCTTTCACTTCGGCATTGCCCAAATCGTAGAAGCTGGCACCAATCACCAAGTTCTTGGACACTTCGACACCAGCGCCAATTTGCCATGCGAAGCTGAAAGCGCCATCGTATTTTTGAGTGATGGTTTGTTGCGTTTCCACGCCCATCACTTCAAGTTTTCCGACATACTCCATTCTGGTAATCGCACGGTAACTGCCACCAAGACCAGTTTCGGCAAACACAGAAAGATTGGGGTTGATTTCATAGGTGTAGTTCACGCCAAGCATGGCAGGCACGTTGATAATCTTGGACGTGGCATTGTATTTCGTACTACCACTTAATAAAGAACCGAAACCGTTCTCCACCTCTCCTGAGCGGTAGGCGGTTTTAAGGTCGGAATTGGGTCCATTGTAAATGCCGTCGATGGAGAGCATCGCACCAAGGCCTTTCACGCCTACGTTGAAATACCATTTGATGCCTGCGTTGAATCCAACAGCAGCACCTGCATAGCTGGCATCAGGAGTGGTCAAGGCGAAATCGCTCATGTTGTCGAACTTGCCATAGTCGCCAGTCGGAATTGAAGCACCAAAGAAGATGGCGCCACGGGTTTGGGCCATGGACTGTGCGCCCCAAACCATCATGGCGCACAGCATAACCATACGAATCACTTTTTTCATTTTGTTAAAGTTTTAGTTAAACATTTAGTTATTAAATTATTGACATTCAATTATTTGAACAAACGTAATCTTAGACCATTTTCTTGGCCTCATCCAAAATCATATTGGCGAAACGCTCGGCCTCGGCCTCGGTCTTGCCCTCGGAATAGATGCGGACAATAGGCTCGGTGTTCGATTTGCGCAGGTGCACCCAACCCTCGGCAAAGTCGATTTTCACGCCGTCGATGGTCGTAACCTGCTCGTTCTTGAACTTTTCGGCAAACTTGGCCAGAATACTGTCCACATCGGTCGAAGGCGTCAGCTGTATCTTGTTCTTCGACATGAAATAGGCCGGATATTCCTTTTTCAACTCGGAGCACTTGACCTTTTTCTCGGCCAACTGGGTGAGGAACAAGGCCGTACCCACAAGGGCATCGCGGCCATAGTGCAGTTCGGGATAGATGACACCGCCATTGCCTTCGCCGCCGATGACTGCGCCGACTTCCTTCATCTTTTCAACTACATTCACCTCACCGACAGCAGCGGCAAAGTATTGTTGGCCATGCTTTTGAGTCACGTCTCTTAAAGCACGGGTTGAAGAAAGGTTGCTCACCGTCGGACCGGGTGTATGCTTCAGAATGAAGTCGGCTACGGAGACCAATGTGTATTCCTCGCCAAACAGTTCGCCATCTTCCTTGACGAACACGAGGCGGTCGACATCCGGGTCGACAACCACGCCGAAGTCGCAGCCCTGTTCGCGCACGAAACGGCAGATATCGGTCAGATTTTGTGCCAAAGGTTCTGGGGTGTGAGCGAATTTGCCCGTAGGCTCACAGTTGAGCTCAAGCACCTCATTCACGCCGAGAGCACGCAGCATTTTCGGTATGGCGATGCCGCCCGTCGAGTTGACCGCATCCACTGCCACCTTGAAGTTGGCTTTCGCAATGACAGCCTTGTCCACCAAAGGCAACTGGCATACCATTTCGACATGCTTGTCCATCCAGCCTTCAACTTGCTGATAGCTACCGATTCCCTCGATGGTGACGAAATCGAAATCATCTTTCTCGGCCACGTCGAGCAGCCATGCGCCTTCGGCAGCAGAGATGAACTCGCCTTTCTCGTTGAGGAGTTTCAAGGCGTTCCACTGTGCTGGATTGTGGCTAGCCGTAAGGATGATGCCAGCGTCGGCCTTCAGTCCGGTGACGGCAATTTCGGTCGTGGGTGTTGTGCTCAGGCCTATATCAAACACATCCGCACCCATGGCCTGCAAGGTGCCGCATACCACTTGATTCACAAGGAATCCTGATAGGCGCGCATCGCGACCCACCACGATTTTCGGGCGTTTCGCGCCACGATGTTGAATGAATTTCACGAAAGCGGCGGTGAACTTCACCATGTCTATCGGCGTGAGGTTGTCGCCAGGCTGGCCGCCGATGGTGCCGCGAATGCCGGAGATGGATTTGATGAGAGTCATTAATGTTTAATTGTTGATTGTTGAATTGTTAGTTGTTGTTTATCGCAAAATCCAAGACAATTGGATAATGGTCCGATGCCTTGAATCTGAAACGTTTGAAGTTCAATGGCTTGATACCTTTATCGCCCCAAATGTAGTCAATTCGAAGCAGCGGCAAGTCGCCTGCGTAGGTCGGCTTGACGCCCCAGCCCACCTTCGTGAACGTATCAACAAACCCCGCCTCTTGCATCTTTCGGTAGGTGAACGACAAGGGCGGGTCGTTGAAGTCGCCGCACATGATGACAGGCGCATCCACCGTGGGTCTCCCATCAAGCATGAGCATGATCTGTTCGCTGCGTTTCTTGGTGGCATATTTCAGTTTTCGCACAACTCTCATCCCAATGGTATCCATCTGGTTACGACGGTCCGACGAACTTGTGAGCTGTTCTATTTCGCTGTCGGAGATGTTGTAGGAAAGCAGGTGAACGTTGGCAACGAAAAACCTGCCTTTTGCGCCTGCATCCACCTCAACCATCACGCCGTAGGTGTTCTCTAAGCCGAACCCGGAGTTCTCGTCCACTTTGGCGATGGGAAACTTGGAGAAAATCACATTGCCGGCGTAGTTGCGCTTCTTGTTGTAGTAAACGTATTGGAAACCAGCTTCTTCTGCAAAGATTTCTATGCATTTGTTGCGATGCACCTTGGGACGGAAGCCGGCAAACTCCTGACAGCACAATAGGTCGGGATTCTTCTTGCGTACCATTTCGATGATGGCTTTCGCGCAGTCATCCGTGTTTGTCTTCCCATCCACATGCCTGAATCTGTGCACGTTATAACTCATCACCCGGAGCGAGGCTTCAGATTCTTGCTTGGAACCGAAAGAGAACGACTTGCCGACCCCTGGCACGGAAACCAACAGGGCTAATGCCGCAATCCACACGCGGCGCGAGCGCAAGATGAGCAAAGCACAGAAAACCACTATGTTGAAAATGAAAACAACCCAAAATCCGAGGCCAAAGAACGATGTCCAGACGAACCGTTTTGGGTCGACATGGCCGTTGATGACGCTCAAGGCCATGGCCACCAATCCGACCAACGCCAGCAGCGTTAGGACGAACACCAATAATCTTCCAATAATGCCACGCTCGCTTCTTTCCATGTCATCTGCTGTTTTTGAAAAGGTATTCTTTCTCTTCTTGCGTCAGGCTGCCATAGCCGCTTTTCGCGATCTTGTCCAAAATCACGTCTATATTGCGCTCTTTCTCAGCATTTTGTCGGTTGTAGTCCTCATCGCTGCGCGGCACTCGCGGCCCGTCCTTGACTTCCTCGTAGGGCGTGTATTTCTTGCCCAACCGCTCTTTCCATGCGGCCACGACGTCTTTCAGCCTTCGGAAGTCCTTGTCGGGTCCGGCTGGGTTCTTTCGCCAATACAATATCAGCAGCAGGCCAAACAACATGCCGCCGAGATGGGCGAAATGCGCCACGTTGCCGACACCTCGAAGCCCCAAAAGCAACTCGATGACGGCATACCCAATGACAAACCATTTGGCCTTGATGGGAATAAGGAAATAGAAGTAAATCATCGAGTTAGGAAACATCATGCCAAAGGCCAAAAGCAAGCCATAAACCGCTCCCGATGCGCCCACAGTGTTCATCATGTTGAGATAGGAATCCATCGACACAATTTGGCCACCGAGGTTCACGTTGGCATAATCGGCCAGCGAAGTCGCATATTGTACATACTGCACCAGTTCTTGGCACAGACCCGCACCAATGCCGCATACCATGTAAAACAACAGGAAACGCTTTGAGCCCCAAAGGTTTTCGAGCGTGTTGCCGAACATCCACAGGGCGAACATGTTGAAGAACAAGTGCGTGAAGTTGGCGTGCATGAACATATAGGTGATGAACTGATAGACACGGAAGCCTGATGCCTTGAAGAAATGCAGGCCGAAAAGACTGGTCATGTCAATGCCGAAACGATCAAGCGTGATGGTCGCCAAATACATCAATATATTGATAATCAAAAGGTTTTTGACTATCGTTGGCAAGAATTTGAATCCTGTTGGGCTGTATGATTCGTTCATTTATCTCGATTTTTAGATTTAAGATTTAAGATTCAAAAAATTAGAAATATCGTCCATGCTGATAATTGCGAAAATCTTCTTCCCATTCGGTGCAACTTCCGCCACATTGCATGCAAACAGTTGGTCCACAAGGTTTTGCATCTCTAGCTCGCTAAGCTTCGTTTGCGCCTTGATGGACAGTTGCGAAGCCAAGGATTTAGCTAAGTCCAGTTTTCTGTCTAACTGCAAATCGGTGCGGTTTATTTTATAGTTGTCCAAAATCTTTTCAAGCAGTTCCACCGGCTCGCAACCGGCGGCATCTGTGGGCGTGCCGTTGATCATGAATGTGGTCGGGTTGGCCTGTTCCAATACGAATCCGATGTTTTCAAGTTCGGGCAGCAATTCCTTCAGCAGCGAGGCGTCGTTCAGGTTGAGCGTCATGGCTTGCGGAAACAGCTCCTGCTGCGAGGCCCCATTATGGTTTTCCATCTGTTTCAGGAATTTCTCGAACAGCACTCGTGTATGGGCCAATTGCTGGTCTATCAGCATGATACCAGACTTGACAGTCGTGAGAATAAAGGACTGGTTCACTTGAAGGTAATGGCTGTTTTCAGGTTTGTCCCCGTCGGTGTCACTCTCCACACCTTTTTTAAAAGGGAGGTCGATGCGCTCGCCATAATGTTGCCGCCAATCGCCCGAAGGCTTGTCGCTATGCTGCGAAAACTCGTAACTTTTCGGCTTGAAGTCTTGACTTGAAGCGGTTTGTCTGAACGGGTTATAAAACTCATCCACAGGCACGTTGGGCATAACCAAGGGTCTTGATGCCTTTGACGCTTCGCCGAAGTCGATGTTGAGGTCGGGCGTTTCGGTGAAATCTATGGTGGGCGAAAGGTTGTGCTGCCCAATAGCCTTGCGCACGGCGGCATGGAGGATGGCATACACCAGCTTTACGTCGAGGAAATTGACCTCGGTCTTGGTGGGATGGATGTTGATGTCGATGTCAGCAGGATCCACTTCGATGTTCAGGAAATAGCCAGGGAAACAGTCTTTGGGGATCATCTCCATGAAGGCATTCTCGATGGCATGGTGCAGGTAGGCGTGTTTTATGAAGCGCTTGTTCACAAAAAAATACTGCTCTCCTCTCGTCTTTTTGGCGTATTCGGCCTTGACGATGAAGCCATGTATGCACACCCGCTCCGAGTCTTGGTTGACGGGCAGCAGCTTTTCCTCGTAGTTGCTCCCGAAAAGGCCCATGATGCGCTGCTTGAGGTTGCCTGAATAAAGGTGATACACCTCCTTGCCGTCGCTCGTCAGCGTGAAGCTCGTTTCGGGGTTCATCAGCGCGACGCGGGTGAACTCTTCCACGATGTGTCGCATTTCGGCCTGGGGCGACTTGAGGAAATTGCGGCGTGCCGGCACATTGAAAAACAGGTTCTTGATGCTGAAAGTGGTGCCAGGCTGCATCGGGACGAGGCTTTGCTCTTTCACCACCGATCCTTCGTTGATGATTCTCACTCCCACCTCATCTTCCTTGCGGCGCGTCTTCAGCTCCACCTGGGCGATGGCCGCGATGCTGGCCAAAGCCTCTCCACGGAACCCCATCGTGCGTATGGCGAATAGGTCTTCCGCTTTCGAGATTTTGGAGGTGGCATGCCGCTCGAAGCATAGCCGCGCATCGGTTTCCGACATTCCACAGCCGTTGTCGGTGACCATGATGAACGATTTGCCCGCGTCTTTCACCACCAAGTCGATTTGGGTGGCTCCGGCATCCAAAGCGTTCTCCATCAGTTCTTTGACGGCCGAGGCTGGGCGTTGTATCACCTCGCCTGCCGCAATCTGGTTGGCCACGCTGTCGGGAAGCAATTTGATAACGTCAAGCATGGCTCATTTCCCCATCAGGCCGCTGACGATATTGGTCATCAGCGGAGTGCAGAAAACGAAATAGAAAATGACTGCGGCAAACAGGCCAAGTGCTATGCGGCGTATGGCCTTGGCGCGGCGTTCCTCCGCACTTTCCTCCGCCTCCTTGACACTCCATCTGCGGCGCATCTCGGCGCGGAACTTCTCTTCGTGGCTCAGTTTGGCGTCGTATCCCAGTTCAGCCTTTTTCTTCTCCCAAGCTTCCTGTTCGGGGTCGTAATAGCGTGGTATGTAGTTGAATTTCTTCGGGTTATGTTTGTAAAAGAATGCCATGGCTCATAGATTAAAGGTTTACATTTCAGGGTAGTCTTCCTCGCCCGAGGTGTCGTATTCTTCCTCGTTGCCATCGAACTGGTTACATTCCAAAGCCGTGACTTTCCCCCTCCATGCGGCATCCAAGCCATCGACGAGGTCGCCCAATTCACTGATTTCGGCCTCGGTAACCGTGCTTTCCTGTTGCAGGTTGTCCAAATCCGAGCGAAGTCCCAAAATACTGAAACTCAGCATTTGAAGTTCGTCACAATCCTCGGTTTCCTGTATCTTCAACTGAAGATCACTGACGCTCTGTTGCATGTTTCGATATTCCTTGGAGCGACTGTTTCCACACGAACAAAATCCTAACAATGAGATAGTTAGGACGACAAGTATTGAAATTCTACCCATAACTGTATTATTTACGTTTTGAGGCTCCAAAAATAAGAAAAAAAAGTGAGTCGGAATCGTGTTTTTTCAGAATCGTCGGTTTTTATTATTAAGGTATCCTCGAATATCCGCTACAACAATTTCAACTGCAAGCGTTTAGAAAGTTATTAACAGATGTTGTTGATTTCTTTTTCCCAAAAAAAGCAAAATGTTAATAAGCGATTTGTTGGATATGAACCTAAAAGTCCTATTTTTGCAACGATTTAATCAGGATAGAAATCGTAAAGCAAACACAATTCAATAAAATCAATTACTAACTTAAAACCTTTATTATGAAAAAGTTACTTACTTTTTTCGTGGCAATGATTGCCTCCATCACCATGATGGCGCAAGTGACTTCATCTAGCATCAGCGGCAAGATTACCGACAATCACAAGTCGACGCTTCCGGGTGCAACTGTAGTCGCAACGCACATTCCTTCCGGCGCACAGTATTATGCTGTGGCCGATGCAAACGGCAACTACCGTTTGCTCAACATCCGTCCTGGCGGTCCTTACAAGATTGAGTATCGCATGGTTGGTTTCCAAACGGTTATTCAAGACGGTGTCACCGCTGCTTTGGGTGAGACCAAGATTTTGAATGTCCACTTGAACGAGGAAGCCATAGGACTGGGTGAAGTCACCATTTCGGCCGAAGCCATCAGCAACGGCATGGACAGCGACCGCGCTGGTGCCACCACTTCGGTGAGCAGCGAGCAAATCGCCACCCTTCCCACCATCACGCGCAGCCTCAACGATGTGTTGTCCTTGACGCCTCAGGCTGCTGCCACTTCCAACGGCTTGGCCATCGGCGGCGGCAACTACCGCTCGTCCTACGTCACCGTTGACGGTGCCGCTTTCAACAACGCCTTTGGTATCGGTGGCAACCTACCTGCCGGCGGCAGCCCCATTTCCTTGGACGCCATCGAAGCCATGACCATCAACGTCACGCCTTTCGACGTGCGTCATAGCGGCTTCACGGGCGGCGCCATCAACGCCGTCACCAAGAGCGGTACCAACAACTGGCACGTCAGCGTGTATGACTACTTCACCAGCGACGGCCTCACAGGCACCAAGTTCGGCAAGAAGGACGAATTCGGCAACTATCCCGATCGCCTGAAACTCTCTCGTTCGTTGGACAATACCGCTGGCATCAGCGTGGGCGGTCCCATCTTGAGAGACAAGCTGTTCTTTTTCGTGAACTTTGAATACCAGAGCGACGTTGACCCCGGCCAGACCCGTTTCGCCCGCGAAAGCGAATCCGACGCTTTCGGCGGCACAACGCAATACAACCGTCCTACTGTAGAGAAGATGGACGAAATCAAAAACTACCTGATGACCACTTACGGCTACGACCCCGGCCGCTACCAAAACTACAGTGCCAGCACGCCCGACTACAAACTGCTCGCACGTATCGACTGGAACGCCAGTGCCAATGACAAGTTCAACATCCGCTACAGCATGGTGAAGAACAAGTATTCCACGTCTCCGTCAAGCTCCATCAACCCGCTTTCCGGATCGGTTTACAACCGCAACACCTACGGCCGTACCTCTGAATACGCCCTCTATTTCGAGAGCAACCGCTACTTCCAAGAACAGAACTTCAGCTCAGTGGCCGCCGAGTGGAACCACAGCTTCCTGAGTGGTCGCGCCAACAACATGTTGCGTGCCACCTATTCGCACCAGTATGAGCCTCGCAGCTTCGTAGGCAACCTCTTCCCCACCGTGGATATTCTGGAGCCTCTCGAAGACGGCACTCCGGCTGTTTACACCAGCTTCGGTCCCGACCCGTTCACCTACGGCAACCTCCGTGATGTGCAAACCGCCGTGGTTACCGACGAATTCAGCTATCTCACAGGTATCCACAACTTCACCTTCGGTCTTCAGTATGAGTTCGACAACACCAAGAACGGCTTTATGCAAGGCGGCGCCGGCTACTATGTTTACAACAGCTGGAATGACTTTGTGAACAACGCCAACCCACGCGCTTTCGCCATCACCTACGGCAACAACGAAAAGCACGAGCAAGTGTATCCTTCCTTCAACTACATGCAAGGTTCTGTCTATGCCCAAGACGAGCTGACCCTCAACGAAAACTTCAGACTGACTGCCGGTCTCCGCGTCGAGGTGCCGTGGTATCCTTCGATTGCTGGATATAACTACAATAAGGAGTTTGCAGAAGGCTGGAACGATGCCGACGGTGTGCACCATAGCATCGCCGACGGTGAAGGCAACACCATGTATGGAATGTCAACTGCCGACATGCCTAAGGCCCGCGTGAACTTCTCGCCCCGTTTGGGCTTCAACTGGGACCTCACTGGCGAACGCAAGTACATCATCCGCGGCGGTTCGGGCCTCTATACTGGCCGCCTGCCCTTCGTGTGGATCGTATCGACCGTTGGTAACTCCAACTGCCTGCAAAACCAATACATCAACAGCAACGAGGAAGAGCAAATCAAGTTCTTCACGACCCCGAACGAAATCATCGCCAACAATGCTGACCTTCTGCTGACGGGCGACCTGCCGGCTCCCCAGTCCACCACCATCATGGACAAGAACCTCCGCATGCCCCAGACTTGGAAGAGCAGCTTGGCCGCCGACATCGAACTGCCTGGTGGCATCAAAGCCACTGTGGAAGGTATCTACAACCATGACATCACCTCCGTGGCCGTGACCAAACTCGGCATTGTCGAAGACGGCACCATCCTTCTCCCAGGAGAACCTGGCGAGAGAACGAAGTGGAAGAGCGAAGGCATCAAGAACAGCCTCGGCAGAGATGTCACTCCCTACCTCATCACCAACACGCCCAACAACGGTTACTACTATTCAGCCACCGCACAGCTGAGCAAGCGCTTCAACTTCGGCCTCGACCTCATGGCAGCCTACACCTACGCAGAAGGCAAGAACGTGACCGATGCCATCGGCGACCAAGTCACTTCGGCATACAACACCAACGCTTTCGGAGTGAACGGCTCCAATGTCCACGAACTGGGCTACAGCAGCTACGTCACACCCAACCGTGTGCTCTTCAACTTGGGTTGGAACTGGGCTACAGGACAACGCACCAACGAGACCATCGGCCTCTACTATGAAGGCTACAACCACTGCTATGTGGGCGGCTACAGCTACACACGCTACAGCTACACGATGACCTCCAACGTGAACGGCGACGGCGGATCCAACAGCTTGGCTTACATTCCTACGGAAGCCGAATTGGCAACCATGCCTTTCGTCAGCGAAGAGAACAAGGCCGAGTTTAACTCCTTCATCAAGGCCGACAAGTACCTGAGCGCACATCGTGGCCAGTATGCCGAGCGTGGCGGTGCCATTGCCCCTTGGAGACACACCTTCAACTTCAAATATGAACGCACCTACAAGTTCCATGGCGGCGAAAGCATCAGCTTCGGCGTGGATGTGAAAAACCTCGCTAACCTGTTCTACAGAGGCTGGGGCAATATGCAGCGCCTGAGCAGCAGCGACATCATCAAGATAAATGGCAACGGTTCGGAAGACAACCCGTACACCTACCAATTCACCAACCCGACTTGGGGCGAGTATGCCAGCACCTACTCCACCTGGTCAGCTGCTTTGAACCTCCGCTTCAACTTCTAACCGAAGCTTGATTCGAAACCAAAAAGCACCTCAATCGAGGTGCTTTTTTTATATACCCATCAGAACGATTGGCGCCACCCGCACCCGCTGCGCCACTCAGAGCAGCCGAAGGCCGTCTTACCTTTTATTATATGGCCTTTTCCGCAAAGCGGACACACCTGCCCAATTATGGCTTCATGATTGGAATTGGGTTCGGCTTGGGTTGTTGTGGCTTTTTTCGCTTTGGTCGTCGAGCTATTCTTTGGTGCAGTCTTTTTCGGCTTCTCTTCCACCGCAGCTGCGGCCACACGCCGGTTGCTGTTGTCCATCATCACCGTGGTGACGATTTCAGTGACCATCTGTTTCAGTTCGTCCAAAAACTGCCGCGCCTCGTATTTGTGTTGTTCTATCTCACGGAGCTTCTTCTCCCAGATGCCCGTCAGCTCGGCGCTTTTCAGGAGGTCTTCGCGGATGAGGCCAATAAGCTCGATGCCCGTGGGCGTGGGTTCGAGGCTCTTGCGCACCTTTTTTATATAATTGCGCTTGAACAGCGTCTCGATGATGGCCGCCCGCGTTGAAGGTCGCCCTATGCCATTCTCTTTCATCGCCTCGCGAAGCGATTCGTCATCAACCAATTTGCCAGCCGTTTCCATGGCGCGAAGCAATGTGGCCTCGGTGAAAGGCTTCGGCGGTGAGGTCCACTTCTCGGCCAACTGCGGCTGGTGCGGCCCATGTTCGCCTTTGGCAAAAATGGGCAAAGTTTTCTCCTCGTCCTCTTTTTCACCCTCACCTTCCTCCTTCATACCTCCTACCTCATCCTTCTTAGCTGGTTTTATGACCTCGCGCCAGCCTTGCACCAGAATCTGCTTTCCAGAGGTCTTGAACTCCACATCTTCCACCTTGCCCAAAACAGTAGTCGTAGCAAACTGGCAATCAGGATAAAACACGGCGATGAAATGTCGGCACACCTCGTCGTAGACCTTCTCCTCGGCAAAGGATAGGCCTGTCGGCACCACCCCCGTCGGGATGATGGCGTGGTGGTCGGTGACCTTGCTGTTGTCGAACACCTTCTTGCTCTTGGGCAGTTTCTTGCCCGCCAAAGGTGCGGTAAAGGCTGAGTAGTTGGTCAGTTTGGCCAAGATGTCGGGACATTTCGGGTAGATGTCGTCGCTCAGATAGGTCGTATCGACACGCGGATAGGTGGTGTATTTCTTTTCGTAGAGGCTCTGGATGGTCTGCAAAGTCTGGTCGGCGGAAAAGCCATAGCGTTTGTTGCATTCCACCTGCAATGATGTCAAATCGAAGAGCCTTGGCGGGGCTTCAGTGCCTTTCTTGGTGGCAATGTCGGTCACGGCAAACTCTTTTCCCTCAATGCTTTGCAAGTCCTTTTGTCCGTCTTCCACGGAGCCGTATTTACCTTTGGTGGCGGTGAAGACGGTGTCGCGATAAACAGTGGAAAGCACCCAATAGGCTTCCGGCTTGAAGTTCACTATTTCGTGGTAACGATTGACAATCAGTGCCAATGTGGGTGTTTGCACCCTACCAATGCTGAGCACCTGCCGGTTTTGGCCGTATTTCAAGGTGTAGAGCCGCGTGGCGTTCATGCCCAGGAGCCAGTCACCGATGGCGCGGCTGAGTCCTGCCTCATAAAGCGACTGATACTCAGACTGGTCCTTCAGGTTCTTGAAGCCTTCGCGAATAGCTTCTTCCGTCAAAGAGGAAATCCAAAGGCGCTTCACTGGGCACTTCACGGCGGCTTTCTGCATCACCCAACGCTGGATAAGCTCACCTTCCTGCCCGGCATCGCCGCAATTCACGATCTCGTCGGCCTTCTGAAACAAGCTCTCTATGGTCTTGAACTGTTTTTCAACGCCTTTGTCGGCAATCAGCTTGATGCCGAAGCGCGGCGGAATCATCGGCAGGCGCGTCAAAGCCCATGGTTTCCATTGCTCGGTATAGTCATGAGGTTCCTTCAGGGTGCAGAGATGGCCGAAGGTCCATGTCACTTGGTAGCCATTGCCTTCCATGTAACCTTCATGGGAAGTGTTGGCACCCAGCACTTTGGCGATGTCGCGGGCGACGCTTGGTTTCTCGGCAATGCAGACGATCATGGCGGAATGGTTTTCAAAATGCAAAAATACGAAATTGTGTTGGAGCAGGATGCCTTCATGTCGTTGAAAATTCCTATTTTTGCCGCCGCAATGGGAAAGAAGAACACAAACAGCATCAAGATAAGGAACAAGCGAGCCTCGTTTGAGTATTTCCTCGTCGAAACGCTCACGGCTGGCATTGTGCTGACCGGTACGGAAATCAAATCCATCCGAGGCGGCAAGGCAAGCTTGGCGGATTCATATTGCAGTTTCAAGGGCAGCGAATTGTTTGTCATTGGAATGCACATTGCCGAATATGCGCAAGGCACCTACAACAACCACGACCCAAAACGCGACCGGAAATTGCTGCTCAACGCCCGCGAATTGCGCAAGCTGAAAAACAAAGCGCAGGAAAAAGGCTTCACCATCGTGCCCGTCACCTTATTTATTAATGAAAAAGGGCTGGCCAAGTTGGACATCGCCCTTGCCCGGGGCAAACACTTCTACGACAAGCGCGAAAGCCTGAAAAACAAAGACAACAAGCGAGAGTTGGAGAGGATGTTAAACTAAGCGGCCTCCGACTTGCGGACAAACTAAAAACAATACCCCACACGGATTTGGATGGGCGTGGAGTAAGGTGTGTCCCACGAGTTGGATTGGACCTGTCCCCATGAAAGGTTGTAAAGCACCATGAAATATGCGTAGCTTCCGTTGTATGCATACTGCCTATAGCCACCGCCGACAAAAACCGAATTAAACCAACGCCCGGAGGATGTCTGATGGTTCCAGCGCGAGACTCCATACATGATCTCGTCTTCGACATGGAGAAACAATCCCTTGTAAACCTGAACGTTAGTATAAGGAGCTACGCCGAAATAATGGAAGTATTCGTTGCCATGGTAGCGGTCGAAATAGCACTGGAGTTGGTAGGTGCCGCGCAAACCTATTTCCCAAGGGTTGAAGATGCGGTAACCCACCTGCGGTGCGATGGACAGACTAAGGTGATTCCCCGACATTCCGAAACCGAAGTTGCCGCCGTAAATCATTTTCCCTTTCAGATTGGGCACCTCAGGGAGAAATTGTGCCGACACTTTGCCACAAAAACCCATTAGCATGAGGCCTATGGCCGCGATAATTGCAAAACGTTTCATTTCTCTAAATTTTGCGCAAAAATACAATAAATTCCTTTTACCGCCGTATCAGATAAAAGCCTATTTTTGCCTTTTCAAACCAAAACCATGAAAAAACACACCTTTCTATATCTGTTTGTCCTTGCCATGCTCGCCTTTGCAGCATGCAAAAAGGAAAACAAAATCAACTCCGATTCCAACCTAAAACTCTCGTTTTCAGCAGATACGGTATTGTTCGACACGGTTTTCACCTCTTTGGGCTCGGCCACACACCAATTGAGGGTTTACAATCTGCACGACGACGACCTGAAAATAAGCTCCATACGTTTGGTTGGTGGCTCAGCCTCCCCATTCCGCTTCAACCTCGACGGCGAAAATGATATTGAGTTTTATGACAAAATCATCCCTGCCAACGACAGCCTTTTATCTTTCCTTCGCGTCACGATCAACCCAACAGAGGCCAATACGCCCTTTGTGGTGGAAGACGAACTGGAATTTGTCACCAACGGCAACACTCAGAGAATCAAACTATTGGCATGGGGGCAAAATGCCAATTACATCATCGGCGACAAAGTGACGAGTGCCATCATGGGAAAATACAAAATCGTGGCCGACAGCCTTGAAACCACCGTTTGGACCCCTGAACGACCCTACGTCATTTACGGGTGGGCTCTCATCAACAGTTACGGCACTTTGAAAATAGAGGCAGGAACGAAAGTCTATTGCCACCAAGGCAGCGGCATCTTCTCATGGAGCGACGGACAACTGATCATTGACGGCACAGCAGAGAATCCCGTCGTCATCCAGGGCGACCGGCTCGAATCTTATTACAACGACACGCCCGGACAATGGGAGCAAATCATGCTCATGGACGGCAGAGCGGGTCACGACCACCGCGTCAGCCACGCCATCATCCGCAACGGTTACATCGGAATCAATTGTCAATCCGCCTTGAAAGTCACGCAATGTGCCTTGCGCATCGACAACACCATCATCGAAAACCAGAGCGGATACGGATTGTTTTCCATACTCTATGCCGTTGAGGCAAAGAACTTTACGATTGCCAACTGCGGCACGAGCAACGTCTGGGCTTATGGTGGTGACTACCGCTTCGTGCACGGCACCATTGCCAATTATTGGAACGGCAACGAACACAAGAGTTGCACCGGCATGACCATACAAAACCGATATAAAGACAGCCAAAGCGGTGAGTTTTACTATTATCCCTTCAACATGGAAGTGGACAATTGCATCGTTTACGGCGCACAAAAAGACGAATTGGTCACAAGTTTCGGCCCTGATGCCGACTCCACATATTTATTTGACCATTGCCTCATCAAAAGCGAGAAATACGCCAACACATCATCGGGTTTCAGACACTGCCTATTCAACCTTGAACCTTATTTCGCTGATTACCGTCACAACAACCTCCGCATCGACAGTATTGCTTCGCCTGTCATAGGCACTGGAAATCCTTTGTTTGGCAATGAAATCCCATACGACTTGGACGGTGTTCAGCGCATCGGAAGGCCCGACATGGGTGCGTATCAGTTTGTGCAATGATTGTTTTTCAAACGGTTTGCAGAAAAAAAACAAATCGTTTCTTGACAAATTCAGTTTTTTTCTCTATATTTGCAGTCTGATACAAAAAAACATAACTATGGACAAACTCACCGAAAAAATCATGACCAACGACGGCCTGAACGAAACCGAGGCCAAAGCCAAGCTCAACCTGATTTACATCAAGATGCAACATTCTGGCATCAAGACGTTTGTGGACGAGTTCACAGAATGGTTGATGACAGAAAAACAGATGAACTACAAGGCCATCCTCCAAACCGCCGATTCGGAGCTGCACGACATTTACTTGAAGGAATACAAGCGTTAATCCCTTGCGCTTTCACGCAGTTGGCGCATTTCGTACAAGTCGTCGAGGTGCGCCTTCAAACGGCGTGCCATGGGGCGGAAAGTGTAATAGGTTATGGTGGCCGAAATGGGCGCACCAACCAAAGGCAACACCTTGCCCATGCCTTTGGCAAAGCTTTCCTTCGTCATGTTGATGCCAATCCATTGCGCGATTTTGATGGCATATTGCGCCAAAATGCCCTCCGAAACCTTCAGTCCGGCGTTTTTCGAGACTTGCCCGACCACCTTCGTCAAGGCCTCGACAGCCATCTTGTTGCCCATCATCGCACCGACAAAGAGCGTCATGATTTGCAGCGATCCGTCGTCCAACTGCTTGTTTACATTGGTCAAGGCGGGCCAACCGTAGAGGTAAATCAACTTCTGCATAAGGGATAGGATGTGGCCGTAAAACTGCGTTAGGTCGGTGGGAATCGTGCCCGCCATCCACCAGCCGCCCGGCAAGCCCATCAGCGCGGATGTGCCGCACACCATCGTCAAATGATAGCTGATGCATTGGTTGGCGAGTTTGTCTATCTCCTTCTTGGTCAGCACTCTAAGTGGCGTTTCGTCCAAGGCGGTCATCAGTTCCATCGGCGTGCAGAACTTCGACAGTTCCTTGGTCAGGAACTCGTCGCGATCCACCTTCACGAAAGGCAGGTTGAGACTCGTGGAGAGCACTCTGTTCCAGAGGGTTAGGCTTTTTTCTTTGTTTTCTTCGCTCATTTTATCGCTTTTTGTTGTGCAGGGACTTACGTCGCCTGCTTACTGATATGTCGTCCCTACGGGACTGGCATCCGCCATTTTTCCCGACGTTTCGCGTCGGGCTGAATTAAATCGCCCTTTCAGGGCTACCTCCTACCTCATACCTCATACTTCACACCTCATACTTCATACCTCATACCTCCAACCTAATACCCATATTTCTCTTTCCACTTCTCGCGCAAGTTCTTGCGCAGTTCTCGCTCGCGCGGGTTATCTTGTGGTTCATACAAAACCGTGCCAGAAATCTCATTTGGAAGAAATTCCTGCTCAACGAAGTTGCCAGTATATGCGTGAGCGTATTTGTAGCCATCGGCATAGCCAAGGTCTTTCATCAGTTTGGTCGGGGCGTTGCGCAAGTGCAAGGGCACTGACAAATCGCCAGTTTTGCGAACGAGTTCTTGTGCCGCGTCGATGGCGGCCACGGCTGCATTGCTCTTCGGCGACGAGGCCAAATAAGTAACCGTCTGCGCCAAGATGATTCGGCTCTCCGGCCAGCCAATCTTGTTGACAGCATCAAAACAGGCATTGGCGAGCAACAGCGCGTTGGGGTTGGCGTTGCCTATGTCCTCCGACGAAAGGATGAGCATACGGCGGGCGATGAAAAGCGGATCCTCCCCTGCCTCGATCATGCGGGCGAGGTAATACAAGGCCGCATTGGGGTCGCTGCCGCGCATACTCTTGATGAAGGCCGAGATGATGTCGTAGTGCATTTCGCCCTGCTTGTCGTATTTCACAAGGTTGCTTTGGATGCAATTCGTTGTAAATTCATTGGTTACAACTAACTCCTGAGCCGATTCGTCCAAGTCGTTCAGCGAGGTGACGACCAACTCCACGGCGTTCAGCAACTTACGTCCGTCGCCTCCGCTGATTTGCATCAAAGCTTCTGGTTCCTTGACGGTGATTTTCTTGCCGAAGTCGTATTCGAGGGCTTTCACGGCCTTCGCCAAAAGGATTTCGAGGTCTTCCTTTTCCAGCGACTTGAGCACATACACCTGACAACGCGACAACAACGGCGAAATGACCTCGAAGCTGGGATTCTCGGTGGTCGCGCCTATCAAGGTAACCAAGCCCTTCTCGACTGCGCCCAAAAGCGAGTCCTGCTGCGACTTGCTGAAACGGTGGATTTCGTCTATAAATAAAATAGGTGATTCGGGGAGCATCCGCGCTCGGTCGATGACCTCGCGCACCTCCTTCACGCCACTGCTGACCGCGCTCAGCTGGAAGAACTGGCGCTTCACCTGCTTCGAGATGATGAAGGCCAAAGTGGTCTTGCCCACGCCGGGCGGTCCCCAGAAAATCATGGACGGCACGCGCCCCGTCTCGATGGCACGGCGCAACACGGCATGTTCGCCGATGATGTGCTTCTGCCCGATGTAGTCGTCGAGCGAATTCGGGCGCAGGCGTTCCGCTAATGGGATGGTGGATTGCATGGCTGGATTTTTCGGCAAAGGTACAATTATTTTTGGTTTGCTATCATTTTAGAAAAAATCACGGAAGCATATCCCACCGCAACATTCATGGTGATTACGCCAGATAATTATGAGGAGTTTGTGCTGGACGATTGACGGCTGAGGAAACAAATCTCACATAAATCTAAACAAATCTGCGGCTGTCGAATATCGTTGTTTTCCCGCATTGCAAATGCTTATATTCACGGTTTCAGCATTGCAAATGCGGAAGAACGGGAAGTGTTTCTGCGTCATCGTCACGCCAAGGGCGCAATAGTATTCTATTTGTTTCCATCTTTATTTTTTCATGGATGGATGTTTGGCGTTATTATCGTATCACGGTTGGATGTGCGTTCGAGACCAATATCAGTCCGTCATAAATTTCCGTAGGCGAGCCCCAAATGCGGTACGCCATCGGCAAGACAGCCATGAGCGGAGAGTAGCCTTCGCCTACCGAACCCATCCAAATGTAACCTGCAATTTGCTGCTTGAGTGGGGAATCTTCTGGAATCGTTGAGAAATCGAGCCAACTCATTTCATAGCCGCATTTCTTGGACGCTTTGGCCAAAGGATCATAGGAATAAAAGGTGTGGATGCTGCGTTTGCGGTCTTTGCCTTTTGGCAGGTTGACACGCGCCTTATGGAAATCTGTTCCGATGGCGAAATACTCCTCTCCAAATTTATCGGCAAGCAGATTGCCCGTCCCTTTTCCTGTCGTCCCATAATTGTTGAACCGCTGAATATGGCCGTTGTGGGCAGAAACAAAAATCCGCTCTTTGCCACGCGTCTGCTCTTGTTCCAAAATCCAGCACACATTGTCGGCCATAAACTTGTCGCGCAAAGCGTTCCCCGCCGCTGCATCGTTGATGACTTTTCCAACGGAGATGTTTTGGAGCAACACATCCGCATGATGCACGGCTTTCGTGGTCAGTGAGTCGTTCAGTTGCATCAGTTCCTGCTTCACGACTTCAATAATTTTCGCGTTCTCGTCAGGTTTAGAGGTATCCGAGAAACCGTCTTTTTCACCATCCCATATTTGTTCCAAATCTTTCGTATCCAACCCAAATTCCCTTGCGGCATCAAGCAGATACTTGTAATTGTGCTCATAGCGCTGCATATCAAAGCCGTAGAAGCAGAGTTGGTCTTCCTCGCTTGCCGTTGCGTTGTAGTCGCGCATCCACGAGACCAGTTGCTCCATCTGCTCGGTCCTGTAGATGGGAAAACCGATAGCTGCCACCGCTTCTTGTGCTGTTCCTTCGCCACCATGGATATAACGATTGACCGCCTCGCAGCCGCCGTAATCGCCCTCCAAGGCAAAAGCGCGCACCCCGTATTTCTCGACCATCACCTTGAAAACATCCAACTTGAGTTGTTGGAACTCTGCATTGCCGTGCGTGGCTTCTCCCAAGGCGACAACACGGGCTTGTGCAGGAACGGAAATTTCAGAAATACCGTGGGCGTATTTCGCAAATTCCGAAGTGTCAGCGCATTGTCCCGTCCCGAAACCTCCAAAGTGAGAAAATATGCAACCGACCATTATGGCCATTGCAAGCAGCGCAAGCAATATCTTGCGAATGTAATGCTTTTTTGTTTCCTTGTTTTTCATTTCTATTTGTTCGGGGGAAGTAATACACTTCACCGCGCGACATCCACCTCTGCATAGTCCTTGATTCATGAGTTTGAATTTCCTAGATTCAAAGTCACCAAAAACAAGCGTCAGCAAACGCCTTCTTGTTATGTCATCCTCTTCTTTTGGGAAAAGGACAATGCAAAGAAACAAAAAATTTTGTTTCACAACTCAAAACTGCGATATTTTCCCTATTTTTGGCTCACAATTTTTCAACAATAACGACAAGACATCTCTATGAAAAACACCAAAACATTCTTAATCCTCACCCTTTGGGGCTTGTTCGGCAATGCGTTTGCCTGCACCAACTTCTTGATTACCAAAGGCGCCAGCGTGGACGGCTCCACAATGATCAGCTATTGCGCCGACTCGCACATCCGCTACGGAGAGCTTTACTTCACTCCTGCAGCAGATTGGCCAGCGGGCAGTGTACGCGTGTGCTACGACCGTGGCACCAACGCGCCGCGTGGCAGTGTGCCGCAACCGCCTCACACTTACCAAGTTGTAGGCTACATCAACGAACACCAAGTGGCTCTCGGTGAGACCACCTTCGGCGGGCGCGAGGAACTCATCGACCCAACGGGCATCGTCGACTATGG
>CAMOCK010000134.1 GCA_946610645.1 uncultured Bacteroidales bacterium | reverse complement strand
CTTGCAAATCTCAATCTCCTCCGGGTCGCCGGTGTACTTGCCGAGGTCGTCGCTGAGTTTGACCACTTTCTTCCAATTTCTCTTTTCGGTGATCTTGGCGGCGGTGAGTTTCACCGCGATGTTCATGGCCTTCCCGTTGTCGACGTCGCAGGTGAGGTGGGTGCCGATGCCGAACGAGTCTTGCATTCTCCCATTCACTGCCTCGTGGATGGCTAAGGCTTCGTCCACGTTGAGACCGTTGCTGAAGATGATGGACTTCTGCGCCGGGTCGATGCCGAGTTCCTTGTATTTTGCGATGATCTCTTCCAAGGCTTCGTAGTTGTCGCCGCTGTCGACGCGCAAGCCGTCAAACAGCTTGGCATGCAGCGTGGTGAAGTTTTGGAAGAAGGCCTTGCGGGTGTAGGTGTCGTAAAGGAACACACCGAGGCTACCAGCATACACGTCCTGCCAGTAGTCCATGGCGAGGTAGTTGGCCTCGTTGTAGCCGTAAAGCGAGCAGGTCTCGATGAACTGGTGACTCATTGTGCCAATGGGGGTGAGGTCGTATTTCATGGCGAGTAGTACGTTGGAGGTACCCACAAAGCAGGTCTTGGTGAATTGCTTTTGTGCCGCAATGAAGCTCTGGATGACACGTTCCTGATGGTCGAAAGAGAAACGTCGGCGTGTTCCGAAGTCGCTGAACTTCACTCCGTTGCCGATGAGTCGGATGGCCTTGTCGTATGACTTTTGGTATTCCTTCTCGGCATCGTAGTGTTCAAATTCGCCTTTCATTTCGTGCATCAGTTCGCTGACGGTGGCCAAGATGGGCATCTCCCAAAACACGGTGCGCCACAACAGTCCGGTGACGGTGATGTGCAAATGACCTTCCTCGTCTTGGCTCACCTCCACCTCGGAAGGTTTCAGTCGGAAGCCTTTCAGGAAGGTGAAAAACCACAGCGGGAAGTAGTAGCACTTGCGTTTCATGAAATGAGCCTCCTCCTTGGTGATGGCGAGGTTGGCGTAGCTGTCGAATTGTTCGCGCAGCTTGTCGGCGAAGCCTTCGGGATAGACCGTGTTGTTGCGGTCGACGAAGGTGTATTGCCCGATGGCGCGGGGAAACTTCTGGAGGTAGGCATAGCACACGCTGAAGGTGTAGAGATCGTTGTCTAATAGGCTGTTGATGATTTGTCGCATGGTGGTTTGTTTTTTGGGCTATTAGCTGTTAGCTTGTTGGTGGCTAAGCTAACGCTATCAGCCAATCACATCTTACTAAGAATACTTCTAACTTTATCTGATATGTATTTCACTGAATTGGTCGTGTTTTCCAGCACTTGCACCAGGTCCTTTCGTTTGATGATTTCGGTGAGGCTGTAGCCGTTGTCGAAGAGCTTGCTGATATAGCTGCCGTAGAGCTCATCGTTGTCGTGTTCCAACGTCTTGATTTCGTGGCATAAACGAACCATCTCCTTGCCTTTTTCGGAATCGATGAACTCGAAGTCGCGGAAGATGGCACTGAGGTTTTCGGCGGCAAACATGATGTTGTCGGCCATGGTGTTAAGGTCTTCGTCCACAGCGAGAAAACGGCGGGTGAGGATGATGTTGGCCGAGTCGTCGATGTGGTCGAGGAAGGTGTCCATCATCTCGGCGAGCTCGTGTACCTCTTCACGGTCGAAAGGGGTGAGGACGGTGTTGAACAGTTGGGCATAGAAGTCGCGCAGCACCTCATCGCCGTTTCTTTCGCACTCCTTGATTTCCTTCTTGAGGCTTTCCAAGCGTTCAAGGTCGTTCTCGATGAGCATCTGCCTCAAAAGTTTGGCCGCCTTTTCGATGTATTCCGCCTGCTTCTGGTAGAGCGGGTAGAACTTGGTCTCCTTCGGGACGAAAAACTGGAAGAAATTGTTGAGACTCATTGGAAAGGATGATTTTGGGATTAAAATGAAATGAATTTGGCTTGAGGACTTGGGACTTGGGACATCGGTCTTCCGTCTTTCGTCATCCGTCCCTTATACTAGAAGGTGGAACAACATGTTGAGTACGCCCGCAATGATGAGTGGCACGGGGATAGTGAGGATCCACGACAGGACGATGCGCTTGGCCGTGACCCATTTCACGGATTTCACGCCGTCGGTGAGGCCTACGCCGATGACACCGCCAGTGATGGTATGCGTCGTGCTGACAGGAATGCCCATGAACGAGGTGGCAATCAGCGTGGTAGCACCGGCAAACTCAGCCGAGAAACCGCGCACCGGCGTAATCTTGGCCAAACCGCCGCCCATGGTCTTGATGACGTTCTTGCCGCCAATCAAGATGCCCAACGACATGATGATATAGCATGTAACAGCAAGAGCGTCAGGGATATGGAAACTTTGCGAACTGTCGTAGAACATCCCGATAAACTCTTTCGTTTCGGGCGAAATGCCTTGCGTGGTGAATACGCTGGCCATCAACACGGCGATGATACCCATTGTTTTGGGTGCGTCGTTTGAGCCGTGGCCGATGCAGAACGCAGCCGTCGAGAAGTGTTGCAGCACCTTGAAAATCTTATCGACTTTTTTTCGGGGACTATTTTTGAAAATGCGTAGGAAAAGGCACTCTAAAAAGAAACCCAAAAACAGACCGATGAGCGGTGATAAAACAATGAAAGCCAATGTGATAAGTATGGGCTTGTAATGCAACACAGCACTTCCGTTCACAAACCATGCCGCCCCGATGATGCCGCCGATGAGGGCGTGTGAGGTGGAGATGGGCATACCGTTTCGGGTGCACACCATCACCCAAATGGCCGCACCCACAAGAGCCGACAATATTAAATAAGGTGTGATGACGTTTTGGTCGGCAAAATTGGCCATGGTGTTGCCCACCGCAAACTGCTGGTTGAGCACCAATCGGATAATGATGAAGGCCGTGAACTCCCAAAATGATGCCCAAAGGATGGCCTGTACGGGCGTCATAACCTTGGTGGCGATGATGGTGGAGATGGAGTTGGCCGCGTCGTTCATGCCGTTCAGGAAAGTAAAGATGAAGGCAAGCACGATGGAAAGGATGATGGCTATGGTCAGGAGGTTCATCACGATTCTTTTATGATAATGCTTTTCACGGTGGTGGTCACGTCCTTGGCACGGTCGGTGGTGTCCTCAATGACTTGGGCTATCTCCTTGAGTTTCAGTAGCTCGATCTCGTCTTGCTCGTTGCTGAAGAGGTAGGAGATGTAGTCGCCGTAAATGTCATCGACGGCGTGTTCGATGAGCGTCACTTTTTGGCACAAGTCGTTGATTTGCTGATGGTTCTTTCCAAGGTCGTCAAGCAAGCCGAAAATCTGCATCATCAGGGTGGCGTCCTCGTGTATGTTGTCGATGATTTCCTTGATTTGCTTGTCGATTTTCTTGGGGTTGTACATCAAGATGGTCTTGGCCGAGTGGTTGATGAAGTCGAGGAACTTGTCGAGGTCCATGGCGAGGGCGTTCATGTCCTCGCGGTCGAAGGGCGTGACGAAGGCCTCGTTGAGTTCGACATAGAACTCGCGCAGCAGTTCGTCGCCGGTGCTTTCTTGCTTCTTTATCATGCGCGTGAGCAGCTTGCGCTCCTCGGGGTCGTCGGATTTGACTAATTCCTTGAGGTATTTTGCTGCAACTTGCGCTGTTTCAGCCTGTTTGAGATATGTGGGGAAAAAGTGTTTCTCGCGACTGCTCCCACGGGTGAAAAGGTTGTTCAGTGCCATTGATGAACGGTTTTGATTTTTGGGCAAAGTTAAGGAAAAAATGAAATGGTAAAACGAAAATATGAAATTTGGAAATTATTCGGCAAAGTCGTACTTTTGCAAATTGTGAAAAAATAAATATTTTTTTATTAATCAAATTGATTTTCAAATGATTATAAATGTAAAAACGAGATTTTTGGCTTTGTTGTTCATTCCAATGCTTATGGGTTTGAATTCATGCAAAAAAGATGAAATAGATATTGATGACGATGTGACGATCGACACTCCAGTTGTTGAACTTGCTGGAAATGAAACCCTTGTGACCCATACCGAGGCCACTGTGTTCGCCGAAGTCACCGAAGATGGCGGCGGAACAGTTTCTTCACGCGGATTCATTTACGGACTTGTCGATGCGAGGCCAGACACGGTCTATTGCAAGGGCGATGCGTTTTCGGTTCGCATCGAGGGCTTGACACCCAACACGACCTATCGTTATTCGGCTTTTGCCCGCAACGAGGCTGGCATGGGCCATAGTGAAACGCTGACATTCACCACGCTTGACTATGCTTTGCCGACAGTGAGCACTGCGCCGATTGAGAACATTACGACAGGGTCGGCTACAGGCGGCGGCGAAGTCATCAACGACGGTGACAAGCCCGTCACAGAGCGCGGCATCTGCTGGAGCTTGGAACACGATCCGACCATTGATGACGCACATGTTGCAGCAGGAGAGGGGGTTGGTGTTTTTGTGTGTGAAATGACTGGCCTTGAGCCGAATACGTATTATTATGTCCGCGCCTATGCTACCAACGAGAAGGGAACGGCCTATGGAGAGGAAATCCGTTTTGTCACCGATGGAGGTGCGCTCCCCGAAGTGGTCACGAAAGGCGTCAGCGACATCACGCTTTCAACGGCTTTGGGCAGTGGCGAAGTCACCAACGACGGTGGCGTTCCCGTCACCGAACGCGGCCTCTGCTGGGGAAGGGCACACAACCCGACCTTGGGCGATGCCCACGCATCGGCAGGAGAGGGAATAGGCCATTTTGAATGCGAAATGACTGGCCTTGAGCAAAATACGATTTATTATGTCTGTGCCTACGCCACCAACAGCAACGGTACAGCCTATGGCAACGAGGTTTTGTTTGTGACCAACGGGCAGTTCGTTCCCGATGTGGTCACCTACAGCGTCAGTGAAATAACGCAGACTTCGGCCAAGGTCAGCGGCGAAGTGTTCGACGACGGCGGCGCGCCAGTCACCGAACGCGGCATCTGCTGGGGCACCACCAACATGCCGACAATCGAAGGCAACCATGTCGGCGGCGGCGAAGGAACGGGCTATTTCGTCTGTACCCTTACTGGATTGGAAGGCAACAAGGTGTATTATGCCCGTGCGTATGCGGTGAATTTGGTGGGCGTTGCATACGGTGATGTTTTGGAGTTCAACACGATAGCCTATCCGCCAGCGGTGGGCTCGGTCAGCATCACGGCCATTACGACCCAATCGGCCATCGGTAGTGCCACCGTCACCGGCGACGGCGGGAGTGCCGTCACTGAGCGCGGCCTCTGCTGGGGTACCAGTCCCAATCCGACCACAAGCGGTACCCACGCCAACAGCGGTAGCGGCACGGGCGAGTTCAGTGTCAGCATGACAGGTTTGATACCAAACACGACTTACCATGTGCGAGCCTATGCCGTGAACGAAATGGGGACAAGCTACAGCGACGATGTGTGTTTCACCACGGCGCAAGAAATCCTGCTTCCCATCGTGACGACTGGACAGGTGACCGGAATCACCACCACCACTGCCATCGGCAGCTGCAACGTCGTTTCTGACGGTGGCGCCACTGTCACCGAGCGCGGCCTCTGCTGGAGCATCAACCACAACCCGACCTTGAACGATACCCATGGCAACAGTGGCACAGGATTGGGCAATTTTACAATCAGCATGAGCGGATTGGCGGAAGGCACTACCTATTATGTACGTGCCTATGCGACCAACAGCGTGGGTACAAGCTATGGCGATGAAGTCGGTTTCACGACCTCCACTACGTGGGGCAATGGCGCCTTGGCGGGACTGTTTTCCGTGAACGGCAGCCAACAAGTGCGTTTCTCGCAAGGCAACCTGCAATATCAGGCCAGCACCAACACATGGCGTTTTGCCTCCAACCAATACGATTTTGTGGGCCAAAACAACAGCCAACTCTCTTCGTCATACAGCGGATGGATCGACCTTTTCGGTTGGGGAACAAGCGGTTACAATCATGGTGCGGTGTGTTGGCAACCATGGTCGTCGAGTGCCGTTTGGAGCCATTACTATGCCTACGGAAGCTATTATTATCATCTGTACGACCAGAGCGGACAGGCCGATTGGGGCTACAACGCCATTTCCAACGGCGGCAATCAGACACAACGTTGGCGCACACTGACCAAAGAGGAGTGGATGTACGTTTTCGAGCAGCGCACCACCGCCACGGGCAACCGCTTTGCCAAAGCGCAGGTGAATGGCGTGAACGGTGTCGTCTTGCTCCCTGACAATTGGAGTGTTTCCGTGCATCCGCTGAATGAATGCAATAACGTGTATGTCCCCTTTGAGACGAATGTCGTTTCGTCCTCGATCTGGTCCACGATGGAGGCCAATGGTGCAGTGTTTTTGCCTGCTGCTGGCTATCGCAGCGAGACGGAGGTGTTCAGCGTGGGCGTTGAGGGCAATTATTGGTCGGCGTCCTATGCCGACGATTACGACGCCTATTACATGAGCGTCATCAGCACCAACTTGATGCCTAACAACGTGTTTGGTCGCGATTATGGCAGGTCGGTGCGTTTGGTTTGCCCAGCTGAATGACGGGTCCTTTGTTACTTTGCTGCGACTCCGCAAAGGTGGAACAGCACTCTCGCCCCGACGTTGCCGTCCCAGTCGCCGCCGTCGGGGGCGGGGGAGACCTCGCAAAGGTCGAAGCCGATGATGTCCTTGCCGGCCTCTCGGATGCGGTTGAGCAGATACATGAGCTCCTCGTATTCCAAACCGCCAGGAACGGGAGTGCCCGTGTTGGGACAAAGCTTCGGATCCAATGCATCAATGTCGATGGAAAGATAGACTTTGTCGGGCAAGGCCGCCACCATCTCATCCACAATGTCTTTCCACGTTTCGCCTTCGTACATGCGTCGGCGGCAGTCGCGGTCGAAAAACACCTTGATGCGCTCGGGCTGGCTCTCGGCCAAAGCCTTCTCTTGGTGGCAGTAGTCGCGGATGCCAACTTGTACGAGTTTTTTTACGTTGTTGAATTTCAGTGTGTTGTAGAAAATGGATGCATGTGAATACCTAAATCCCTCAAATGCCTCGCGTAGGTCGCAGTGGGCGTCGGCGTGCAGGATGCCATACTCCTTTCCTATATTATTAAGGTGTTGGTGGTAGGCGAGGGGACAGCTGTGGTCGCCGCCCAGAAGTCCTACGACTTTGCCTTGTTGTCTCCAGTAGGCAATGCGGTCACGCAGCCAGGCGTTTTTCTTTTCCGTGGCGGCCTCGATACGAGCATAAAGTTCGGCGTAATGCTCTGGTTTGTCGTCGATTGTGCCTTCATACAAGGCGTTGATGATGTCTTCGCTCAAGGGCGCCATCTCGTCGTGAAGCGTGCGCAGTTCTTTCGGAAACTCGTCCATCCAGATGCCTTTTTGCCAAAGGTCGGGGTAGTCGTGGTGGCAAAGATCCACTTGCAGCGAGGCCTCCATTATGGTTGCCGGACCATCTACAGTGCCACGGTTGTAGCTGGTGGTGAGTTCCCATTCCACGGGGATGATGATGATTTGCGCCTCATTGGCGGTACAAGGCAGCCCGAAGATGCCTGAATCGGCGGTGGCGGCTGCATTAGGGTCGAAATTGTTTTGCATTGTGTGAAAATTTGGCAACAAAAATAAGGAAAAATAGAATTAATCCTTACTTTTGCACCCAAAATCACATCAGATGGACCTGTTTTCGTGCCTTTCGCCTTTCGTGTTTTGCAGCTTCGCATCAGGCAGCAGCGGCAATTGCTACTATGTTGGCAAGCAAGACGAAGGCCTGTTGGTCGATGTGGGCATCAGCGCAAAGCAGGTCAAGGAAATGTTGCGAAAAAACGACATCGCCTTGGAAGGCATCAAGGCCATCTTGATTACTCATGACCATATCGACCATGTGTTGGGTTTGGAAACGCTCACCCAATCCTGCCCCATTCCGATATACGCCCATCCCGATTGCCTCCAGGGGCTTGCAGAAGGCAAGGCGACCCAAGGAATAGACCCTGCGCTTTTCCACGAAATCGAGCCGTTGCAGCCTTTCGAGTTGGATGGCGTCACCATCGAAGCCTTCCCTGTGATGCATGACGGGAGAGGAGCGATGGGATATTATTTTGATTATGAGGGACATACATTAACCATTGCCACCGATATCGGAATGCTCGACAAAGTGGTGAAGGAGCAAATCAAAAAGTCGTCGAATATCGTCATTGAGTCGAACTACGACAAGGAGATGCTCGAGAAAGGCCGCTATCCCTTTGTCCTGAAACAACGCATTTCGGGGCCGTTTGGACACCTGAGCAACGAAGAATCGGCAAGGTTCGTCGCGGAAATATATCATCCCGGAATCAAGCACATCATGCTCTGCCACTTGAGCGAAAACAACAACACGCCGCAGCGTGCCATACAATGCCTCTATGAGCAGTTTGGCAAGAAACACATCCGCATCGACGCAAGCACATCTGTCTTTCCCTTGCCACGCCACAAAAGCTCCGGCTTCGTGTACCTCTGATCTCCACACTTTTCCACAAGGCATTGGTCAAACTGTGTAATTCCACACTTTTCCACAAAACGAAGTGATCTTGTTTTTGGTATATAAACCATTGATAATAAATGAAATAAATCGGTTTATGTCGGTTTGGCACATATTATGCCGATATATGGGCTGAACCAAAATGATCAAATGATTATGAGAGTTAGATTATCAGTTTATGTTTTGTTTGCAACGGCCTTGTTTTTGGGCTCTTGCAATGTTGAGCGTTCGGAAAAATACCAATCCTTGCTAGCCGAGCGCGATTCACTTTACACCGAAGCCGTGGCGACCAAAGGTGGTTTCGACCAGGCTTTGAACACCATCAACGAGATTGAGGAAGCCCTTGAGAGCGTGCGTGCCGCCGAAGGCATCATCATGGTTGAGAACCAAGAAGGCAACACCAAGAAAGCCGTTTCCGAAATCAACGCCATCCAGCAGACATTGCAGGAAAACCGCAACAAAATCAACGACTTGGAAAAGAGTTTGGCCGAACAAGGCTCCCAATCGAAGGCTTTGGCACAAACGGTGAGCCGACTGAAGACGCAACTTGAAGAGAAAGACAATTTTATCACCTCTTTGAAAAACGAACTCCAAACCAGCCAAAACCAAATCGCCGAGTTGAGCAACCAAGTCGCCGACTTGAACGACGACATCCTCACCTTGAACGACGATATTGAGAACTTGAATGTTCAAAACGCAGCCCAACAGGCCACCATCAGTAGCCAAGACGCCGCGTTGAACACCGTTTGGGTGGCCATTGCCACGGCGCAAGTGCTGAAGGAGAGAGGCATTATCACCAAAGGCGGACTGTTCCAGCCGAGCGAGCTCTCCAAGCAGGTTCTGGACAAAAGCCAGTTCGTTGAGGCCGACAAGCGCGAATTGACCCAAATACCGCTTAACACCAAACGCGCAAAAATCATGTCGAAACACCCAGAGTCGAGCTACGAACTCGTTGAAAATGAGAACGGTTCGCTCGATATGATCATAAAAGACAAAGACGCTTTCTGGAGTGTAACAAATTATTTGGTAGTTTCCATCAAATAAGTCCGTTTCATACGGAATCTGCTCGTTTTCAATTTTTTCAAAAGCTCCGTTTTTCCCCAAAACGGGGCTTTTTTTTTGGTCCAGAATGTTGCTGGTGTCAGAAAATAGCCTAAATTTGCAGCATGAAAACGCGGATTCTTGTAGTGGAAGACGATGCCGCTTTTGGCATGATGATTTTGACCTGGCTGAAGAAAAATGGCTATGAGGTAGCGCTTGCATCGCGTTACGAACAAGCCAAGAAGGAAATTTCATCAAAGCCTTTTAGTTTGATTCTCACCGACTTGCGTCTTCCAGACGGCGACGGGATCCTCCTGATGACCTGGGTGCGCGAAACAATCAAGAGCATGGTTCCCATCATCGTAATGACAGGATACGCCGAGGTGCAGACTGCGGTGTCGGCCATGAAGCTTGGTGCCTTCGACTATCTCAAGAAACCCATCAACCCGAGCGTTTTGGAAGAGAAAATAGCCGCAGCCCTTGCCTCAACCGAGGAAGAAACGGCGGAAGCTTTCATACCTTCCCGGAAACAGTGGGTGAAGGGCAGCAGCCCAGCCATGATGAAGCTATACAAACACGTCGAACTGGTGGCTCCCACCAAGTTCTCAGTCCTCATTCTCGGCGAAAGTGGCACGGGCAAGGAATACATCGCCCGCATGATACACGACTTGAGCAATAACAGCAGCGGCCCCTTCGTCCCCGTCGATTGCGGAAGCCTTTCCAAGGAACTGGCTCCCAGCGAGTTGTTTGGCCACCTGAAAGGCTCGTTTACCTCGGCCATTGCTGACAAAAAAGGCGTGTTTGAGCAGGCCAAGGGCGGCACCGTGTTCCTCGACGAGGTGGGCAACCTGCCCTATGAGGTGCAGATGCAGCTTCTCCGCGCCTTGCAAGAACAAAAGGTGAGGCCCGTCGGATCGGTTTCCGACATCAATGTGGATGTGCGCATCATTGCCGCCACCAACGAGAATCTTGAAAACGCCATCGAAGAAGGACGCTTCCGACAGGATTTGTTCCACAGAATCAATGAGTTTGCCATCGAGGTGCCGCCACTTCGCGACAGACTGGAGGACTTTGAAGAGCTGACCGCTTTCTTCATCCGACAGGCCAACGAAGAATTGGGGAAAAACGTGAAGGGCATCACGGAATCGGCTTTGGAACGCATGAAGGCGCAACGATGGAACGGCAACATGCGCGAGTTGCGCAACGTGGTGCGTCGTTGCGTGCTTTTCGCTGATGGCGAAAGCATCGACCTTGACGACCTGCCGGTTTTCATCCCCTTGGCTCGAAAGGTGAGCAGCGATGATTTCGACGACTGGGCCTTGCGTCCTGAAAACGAAAAGGAACAGATAGAGGCAGCTCTTCGCAAGGCGAGAGGGAACAAGACCGTGGCCGCCAAGCTTCTGCAAATTGACCGCAAGACCTTATACAACAAGATGCACCTTTATGGAATAGAGTTGTAAACCTATCCAATCCCATATTTTTCCTCTAACAGATCCATCAATTCGTCGGCTTGGGCCATGAAACGTGCAGCGTCGTCTTTCCATTCGGGGTAGTCGTCCTCGGTGCCTTTGCCGCGCAAGGCGTTCATCTTCGAAAGGAAACTCGTGTCGCGCTCCAATTGCGTGAACATAGGAAGGATTTTGTGACAAAGTGATTGGGCATCAGCGAAATCTGAGTTCTCAATTGAAGCGTTCATTGAAACCATATCTTCGGCCAAAGTTTGGGTGAAAACAGTCAGGATGTCGCGAATGGCTTCAGTGTCGTTGCCCATGGTCTCGCTGAAGGCAACAAAGTCAGGGAATTCGGTTCCAGCTTTGTTTTCACTTGAAGTGACACTTCCGAAAAGGTTCTCCAATTGTTTCATATTGAATGGTTTCTGTAGGAATCCATCGAAGCCTTCTTCCTTGGCCTTTTCGGTGGTGTATTCGATTCGACCCGTCATGAGGATGATGGGTTTTTGGTTATCGACTTCCTTGACAAGGTATAGGATGTCGTTGCCGCTGACAGCACCCATCTCTCGGTCGGTTAGGATATAGTCGTATTCGTGGATTTGCTGCAATGCATTGTCCAAGTCGCTCATCGATCGGCAGGCTATGGCTTGGTGTCCGAGGCGGTTAAGCATGTTGTCGATGACAGAGAGTAAGGTGTTGTCGTCGTCAATAACCAAAATATTGAAACTCTTTTTGTTGTCGTCTTTTATTTCATCTTTCACTTCAATGTTTTCGATGCTTTCGACGGGCAATCGGATTTCGAAATGCGACCCTTTCCCCACCTCAGATTCGATATGGATTTCACCTCCCAACAAATCCACCAAACCTTTCACTACCGACATTCCGTAGCCACTGCCTTCGGCAAACTGGTTGTAGGTCTCGATTCTCACGAAAGGCTTGAACACTTCTTCAAGCTTGTCTTCTGGAATGCCGACTCCCGTGTCGGTGATCTCGAAAACCACCAGATTTCGGCCAATTCTTGCCTTGAAGCTGACTGTGCCTTCAAGTGTGTATTTGATTCCGTTGGAGATGATATTTATGAGTATCTGTTTGATTTTCAGTTTGTCGGATATGATGAAAGAGTTCTTTTCTATGGCGTTGTTGTATTCGAAAAGGAGGTTCTTGTGCTTGGCGAGTGGCTCGAACATTTCGGCGGTTTCGTCGCAAAGTTGGCGGATGTCGAAGGTTTCCTTGCTCACTTGCAGCTTTCCTTGTTCGAGGCTTGAGAACTCGAGGAGGTTGTTGAGAAGGTTGAGAATGTGGCTTGCCGACTGTTGTATGGAGTTGATTTCCTTTTCGTTATCGGTTTTGTCCATCAATTCGACGTAGCCCATGATCGAACTCAGCGGAGCCTTGATGTCGTGCGATACGGAGAGCAGGAGTTTGTGTCTGCTTTCCATGATTTCATCGGTTTTTCGTTTGGCTTCCTCGGCGGCCCGACGTGCACGATATCCTTTGTTTACGTCGCTAATAATCAATATAATGAAAACGATTATTAGAAGTAATGTTGCAGCTCCGATTATGATTAGGTTTTGAGTGCTTTCTTCGATGAGTTCTTTGCTGTTTGTGAATTCCGAGAGGGCTGAATCGAGAATCTCTTGATTGAGTCTGATGAGTAACAACGAAATCTGTTCCGAGAGTTGGTTGTCGGCCTTGACCAGTTCTTGTGTCTTGCTCTCATATTCCTTTATTTTGGTCCAATACTCTGCTTTGGCCTTTTCTGACAATACCTTCAAGTCGGCGAGTATGTCGATGGAATCTGGGCGTTGTTGCTGGATTCGGAGTGTGTCGGTGCTTTCGATGGAGATTCTGACGATGCTGTCTTTTTCCTTTGTTGGGATGAACACATCGCTCACGCGCCCCCAAAAGCCCTTTTTGCTGGTTTTGGGCACATGGATGACGGTGTCTTTGGAAATTGTCGTAACCACGATTTCTTCTTCGGGTTGGGGTGGTTGATAGTCGTCGATGGTGCGGTCGAACTCGGCCAGGGGGTTGAAGTCGTGGAATTGCTTTGAAAGTTCGTTGCTGATTTTGCCCTTGCTTTTGAGAAGTTTTCCTATCTCATTCACCATCAGACGGTTGTCTTCGCTGACATTCAGCGCTTGCAAAGAGTCGGATTGTTGGGTGATTCTGTCGCAAGCAGCGTTGAATCGGCGTTTATAACGCGGGTGTTCGGTGAATGCGTATAGGTTGGCGGCGGTTTGTGCCTCGTGCACGTTCTTGGTGAAACGGTTGGCCCAGTCGAGCGACGCGTGTTGCGTGTTGATGTTGCTACGTTGGCTGTCGATGGTTTTGCGCAGGTTGAAGATGTAATAGAACAAGGCGGAGCAAAGCGAAATCACGAAAAGGTTTGTGATGACCACTTTCCAACTTGTGCGTCGCTCGGGAGCGTATTTTCCTTTGTTCTGACTCGCCATGGCACTTGTTCAACAATTCAATCTAGGCTGTCGCCCGTTTCGCTGCTGCCTTCCTTGGCCTGACGCTCAAGTTCGAGCTTGCCGAAACGTAGGGTGAAGCCTGCCGAGATATAGCGGCTGTTGAGCATCTTGCGGGTGCTGTCGCTGAGGTAATACGGGTTGGTGTTGGTGGAACCGGAGCCAATCGTCGCGCCCCAGTTGAAGATGTCCTGCACGTTGACGAACACCGACAGGCGGCGGTTGAAGAAGTCGCTGCGGAGACCCATGTTGAGGAAATAACGCGCCTTGCGCTCGCTCATCAGGCCGATGGTCGGCGAGTTGTAGTTGGCCGAAGCCGTCACTTGCAGACGGTCGAAGAGCTTCGCCCAAGCGTTGACGCGCACGCTCCACGAGAGCTTTTCGTTCTCGGTCAGCTTGTGCTCGATGTTGCCAAACTCGTCGACGCGGTCGTATTCCATGCGGTAGCCGTAGTTGTAAACGTTGGCAAAGAGGCGCACGTTGAAGAAGCCGCTCGGACGGTAGGTCATGTTGAGCGAGGCACCATAACGCCACGATGTGCCCATGTTGTAAGGCACTGAAAAACTGACAATACGGTCGAGATAGTCATCATAT
>CAMOCK010000133.1 GCA_946610645.1 uncultured Bacteroidales bacterium | reverse complement strand
ATGATCAAGCACGGCGGCGAAACACGACAAGACCGTATTAACGAGTACCTCGCTGTGAATCAAAATACTACGGTGGTTGGTTTGCGTGAGGCATCGGCCCTTTGGGTGACCGACGACAAGATGATGCTCAAGGGTGGAAAGAAGATGGTGGTGATGCGCTACGGCAAGGAGCCCGTCGAAATCGACCCGAATTCGGATGTGAGTTTCTTGCTTGGCGGCCAAACGGCCTAAAGTATACTATGACAAGGGACTACAGACGCGGCCTGACTCACGAGGAGGTCGACGAAAGCCGCCGCAAACATGGCGACAACCTCCTCACACCATCGGAAAAAGAGCCGGTTTGGAAACAGTTTTTGGAGAAATTCGAAGACCCGATTATCCGTATCTTATTGATAGCCTTGGTGTTATCGGTAGGTGTGTCGTTGTATCAATTGTACACTGAAAATGAAGGATTGAGCGTTTTGCTTGAGCCTTTGGGCATCTTCGTGGCCGTGATGCTCGCCACTTGCGTGGGCTTCTTTTTTGAGCGGAGCGCGAACAAAAAGTTTGAAATCCTCAACCAAAGCGAGGATGAACAGATGGTGACGGTTTACCGCGACGGCCTTATCCAACGCATTGAGCGTAAGGACGTTGTGGTGGGCGATACGGTAGTGGTCAATACGGGCGACGAGATCCCCGCCGACGGCACACTGATGGAAGCCATAGCCATGCGTGTGAACGAGTCGGACTTGACGGGCGAACCATCGTGCAGCAAGACAACGGAAGAGGCTGATTTCAAGGAAGATGCGACCTATCCATCCAATTATGTCTGTCGCGGCAGCATGGTCATGGAAGGCCACGGTGTGTTTGTGGTCGAAAGGGTGGGCGATGCCACAGAATGGGGCAAGGTTTTTCATGGGGCGCAAATCGAAAACAAGATTAAGACACCTCTGAATGAGCAACTTGACCGCCTCGGTCATGGCATCACGGTGGCCAGTTATGTCATCGCGGGCTTGATTGTCGCCCTACGAGTGTTGATGTATTTCATCGACTTGGACGGGCAACCGTTCCAATGGATGGACTTTGCGCGGTTTACGCTCAACACTTTGATGATCGCCGTCACGCTGATTGTGGTGGCTGTGCCCGAAGGCCTGCCGATGAGCGTCACGCTGAGCTTGGCGTTGAGTATGCGCAGGATGTTGGAAACCAACAATTTGGTGCGCAAGATGCACGCCTGCGAAACCATGGGTGCGGCCACGGTGATTTGCACCGACAAGACCGGCACGCTCACCAAAAACCGCATGAGCCTCGGAGCAAGCCGGATTTTTGGCTTGAAGGACGAGAAACTCGATGATTCGGAGGCGGGACGCTTGATGAAAGAGGGTATTGCGCTCAATTCCACGGCGTTCCTCGACTACAGCGACCAAAATAAGGTGAAAGTCATCGGCAACCCGACAGAGGGTGCCTTGCTGCTGTGGCTGTTCGACAATAATGTGGATTTCGTCAGAATACGAGACAATGCAAAGATTGTCAAGCAGTTGCCATTTACGACACGCTACAAATACATGGCCACAGTAATCCATACTGGCGAGCACAACCGCAACCTGCTTTATGTAAAAGGTGCGCCAGAATATATGATGAAACGAAGCAAGTCGGTGCTGTTGAGCGACCGTTTAGTGGACATCGAATCGGTGAGGCAGGAGGTGGACCAACTGCTCGCAACATACCAAAGCAAGGCCATGCGAACTTTGGGCTTTGCTTACAAGGAACTGTCTGATGCTGAGGTGGATACCATATTTCTAAACGGCAAATTGCAGTCGGAGGATTTGTGTTTCCTCGGCATTGTAGGAATCATCGACCCAATTCGCGACGACGTTTCCGACTCTATCCAAGACTGTCTCAACGCGGGCATCGACATCAAGATTGTTACAGGTGACACACCCGGAACCGCCATTGAAATCGGGCGGCAAATCGGATTGTGGACGGAAGCCGACAGCGATGAACGCCAAATGATTACTGGCAAGCAGTTCAACCTAATGACCGACGACGAACTGAAGGAACGCCTCGACGAGCTGAAAATCATGTCGCGGGCAAGGCCTGCCGACAAGGAGCGGCTTGTGCGTTTGCTTCAGGAGCAGGGCGAGGTGGTGGCTGTCACCGGCGACGGCACCAACGATGCGCCCGCGCTCAATCAGGCCCAAATCGGCCTCTCGATGGGCGACGGCACCAGCGTGGCCAAAGAAGCCTCCGACATCACCATCCTCGACAACTCATTCAAGAGTATTGCCCAAGCCGTTATGTGGGGTCGCTCGTTATACATTAACATTCAGCGTTTTATCCTCTTCCAAATGACCATCAACGTGGCAGCCTGCCTCATCGTCTTGCTTGGCGCCATGCTCGGAACGGCCTCGCCGCTCACGGTCACCCAAATGTTATGGATAAACCTGATTATGGACACCTTCGCGGCTCTGGCCTTGGCTTCGTTGCCGCCCGACCATAGCGTTCTCCGCGACAAGCCGCGACCGCGCAACGCCTTCATTATCAACAAGGAAATGAAACGACTCATTTTCGGCGTGGGCTTGTTTTTCGTTGCCGTGCTGTTTGGCTTCATCCAATATTTCAAGCACTGCCATATCGACTCGTTAGTCGATTTCTCCTTGCGTGATTATTTTGCCAACTACTTCAATTTCAAGCATGTAAGCGGCGATTTCACTCCCAAGGAGCTTTCTCTGCTGTTCACCATTTTCGTTTTCATGCAGTTTTGGAATATATTCAATGCCAAGGCATTCCACTCTAACGAATCGGCTTTGAAAGGTCTGTTCGGAAAGGAATTGCGTCGTGGTTTTGTCTTCACCTTATTAATTATCTTCCTCGGCCAAGTACTGATCGTGACTTTCGGCGGCGAGATGTTCAACGTCGTTCCGATTTCTTTCGGCGAGTGGCTGCGTATTATCCTATTCACTTCGCTTGTTTTGTGGGTTGGCGAGATTGGCCGGATGGCAAAAAAGATGAAAAAAGCCAAAAAGATTTGAAAGAGTTGTTTTTGTGTCTTTAAAGTTCTTACCTTTGCCGCTTCAAATCAAAAACGATAAAACAATGATTAAACATCTGAAAATTATTGCTTTAAGTGTAATGATGGGCTTGTTCTTTGCTTCGTGTTCTCGCCCGTCAATTGTTGGCACTTGGATTGAAATGGGCCAGGATACCATTTTTTCTGACGAAACAGGCTTCACTTTGCTTGAAGACGGGAAGGTCTTGCCCATCAATATGGGTGGCTATGAGTTCCAATCATGGGAAATAATGAAGGAAACCATCATCTTCAAAGGCCGATATACTGGAACCAATCCCCGCGATCTTTCAGACACTTTGAACATCGTTGAGCTTACGAAGGAAAAGTTGGTATTGGAACAAGCTGGCTACAAGCTTTCATATAGGAGAAAGTAAAGTGTTGGTAGTCAATAAAATTGAAATCTATAATCTTGAAATACTAATCTAAAATCTTAAATTGAAAACATGAAAAAATTGGCTGTTATAGCTTTCGGCGGAAACGCCCTGCTGAGAAGCGGTCAGAAAGGAACTTGCGCAGAACAAATGCAGAACGTGGCCGACACCTGTCAGTCGCTGCTACCTTTCCTGAAACAAGGGTATAATTTGGTCATTGGCCACGGCAACGGACCCCAAGTGGGTAACGTGCTGATTCAGAACGCCGCCGGCGAGCAAGAAGGCATTCCTGCCATGCCGATGGATGTGTGTGGCGCCGAAACCCAAGGCCTTATCGGTTATATGATTGAATTGGGCTTGAATCGCGTGCTCGTTCAAGAGAAAATCCAACGCAACGTCATCACTTTGGTGACGCAAGTCGTTGTGGATAAGGACGATCCGATGTTCCAGAACCCCACCAAGCCCGTCGGCCCGTATTACACCAAGGAACAGGCTGATGCTTACACTGCCGAGACGGGTGCCGTCTACAAGGAAGACCCGAAGGGTCGCGGCTGGCGTAAGGTGGTTGCCTCACCGAAACCGATTGGCATTCAGAATGTTGATATTGTGAAGCGCCTCGCCGACGAGGGCAACATCATCGTCACCGTGGGTGGCGGTGGCATCCCCGTCATCGAGAAAGAGGGCATCCACTATGGCGTTGAGGCCGTGATTGACAAAGACTTGGCCTCGGCCATGACCGCCATCAACATCAAGGCCGACGAGTTCTACATCCTCACCGACGTGCCGAAGGTATACATCAACTTCCGCAAGGAAAACGAGAAAGCTTTGGACACCATCACCGTGGCCGAAGCCAAGCAATACCTCGCCGAAGGCCATTTCACCGAAGGCAGCATGGCACCCAAGATTCGCGCCGCCGTGCTCTTCGTGGAGGCCACTGGCCGCGAAGCCATCATCACCGAGGCCACCAAGCTCGGCGACCCGACCTGCGGAACCCGAATTGTGAAGTGATAACGTGTTGAAAAACAAAAGAAAAGCCCGCTCAATGGCGGGCTTTTTTGCGTGTTACTTCGTCAACAACTCGGCTGCTTTTTCCAATTTCTTATCAAGCGTTTTCATGGCTTCAGCGATGGGTACTCCCGCCGGGGCCTTCATGCTGAAGTAGAACTTGATCTTCGGCTCTGTGCCTGAAGGTCGCACCGTGATTTTCGAACCTCCTTCTGTGAAGAATTGCAGCACGTCGCTCTTTGGCAATGCGATAGGCGTAATTTTGCCAGTACGCAAATCTTTGGCTTCCTGCAACTTGTAGTCTCGGATTTCCACAATTTTCTCGCCTTCGATTTCGGTAGGCGGTGTGGTGCGGAAGCGTTCCATCATGGCTTTGATTTCCTCGGTGCCGCTGATCCCTTTCTTGGTGAGCGACACGAGTTTTTCCTTGTAGAGGCCAAATTCTTCGTAGATGTCCATGAGCACTTGATAGAGCGTCTTGCCTTGTTCGGCGGCCCATGCGGCTGCCTCGGCAATCATGCTGGTGGCAATGACGGCGTCCTTGTCGCGGACGAAGTCGCCGGCCAAGTAACCATAGCTTTCCTCGCCGCCGCCGATGAATTGCTTTTTGCCTTCGAGACTGAGGATTTTGTCGGCGATGTACTTGAAGCCCGTCAGCACGTCGAAACGCTCCACGTTGTATTTCTTGGCCATCTCAAACAGCAGCTCGGAAGTGACGATTGTCTTCACAATGTATTCTTTTCCAGTGAGTTTTCCCAATTCGCTCCAGCGGCGCAACAGGTAATACACGAAGAGGCTGGCGGTTTGGTTGCCGTTGAGCAGGATGAACTCGTCCTTGTCGTCTTTCACGGCGATGCCCACGCGATCGGCGTCGGGGTCGGTGGCCATGACGAGGTCGGCGTCCAGCTCTTTGGCTTTATTGACGGCCAAAGCCATGGCGGCAGGCTCCTCTGGGTTGGGTGACTTGACAGTGGGGAAGTCGCCGTCCACAACCATTTGTTCCTCAACGCAATACACGTTTTCAAAGCCCTTGCGTTTCAGGATTTCGGGCACCAAGCGGCGACCAGTTCCGTGAATCGGGGTATAGACAATCTTCAAGTCTTTGTGCTTTTTGATGAGGTCGAGTGAGAGAGAAAGGCCGTACACCTTATTTAGATAGATGTCGTCAAATTTCTCGTCCAAAATGGTGATGAGGTCGGCGTTGCGCTTGAAGTTCACCATCGAGGGGTCGGTGATTTTCTCTACCTCGGCGATGACGTTCTTGTCGTGCGGACTAACCAATTGTCCGCCATCGTTCCAGTAGGCTTTGTAGCCGTTGTATTCCTTCGGGTTGTGCGAGGCGGTCACCATCACGCCGGCGTCGCATTTCATTTCGCGCACGGCGAACGAAAGCTCGGGGGTGGGGCGGAGGCAGTCGAAAAGATAGACCTTGATGCCATTGGCCGACATCACATCGGCGGTGACGTTGGCGAAGGCAGGGCTGTTGTTGCGGCAGTCGTAAGCCACGGCCACGCTCAAGTCTTTCTTACCGGGGTTCATCTTCTTGATGTAGTTGGCGAAGCCTTGTGTGGCCATGGCCACAGTATAGACATTCATGCGGTTGGTGCCGGCACCCATGATGCCGCGCAGTCCGCCCGTGCCAAACTCAAGGTTTCGGTAGAAGCTCTCTGTCAGCTCGTTAGGGTCGTTGTCGAGCATGTTTTGCACGCTCTTGCGCGTTTCCGCATCGTATTGGTCGGAGAGCCACGCTTTGGCTCTTTCGATGATTTTTTGGTCCATTTTTTATAGTTTGTAGTTGTTAGTTGTTCAGTTGCCTGTCGGGGTGGTGCCGCAGGTCGCGACCTACGGTTACTCGTGTCACGCCCCTTCGGGGCGTTGCAATTCCTCAATGCATTTCTCCAAGCTTTCCCTCCAATCCGGAATCTCCATCCTAGTATAATTCTTTATCTTGCTCAAATCCAGGACGCTGTATGCCGGACGTTTCGCCTTGGTGGGGTATTGGTCGGTGGTGATGGGATTCACCTTGCAATGCTTCCCGCCGATTTCCATGATGGCGGTGGCGAAGTCGTACCAAGTGATTTGGCCCTCGTTGGTGAAATGGAACATCTCGTGAGCGGGGTTGTTTCCGTTCAGTTCGATGAGGCGGAAGATGGCCCGGGCCAAGTCGTAAGCCCAAGTGGGACAGCCTTTTTGGTCGGCCACCACGTTGATTTCGTCCTTTGTGTCGCCCAGCATGAGCATGGTTTTTACGAAGTTCTTTCCCACAGCCGAATAGAGCCACGCTGTTCTGATGATGAAATAGTTGCAGCCGCTTTGTTGGATGCGTTGCTCGCCGTCGGCCTTGGTGCGGCCATACACCGACTGCGGATTGACGGGGTCTGTTTCCAAGTAGGGCTTCTTCCCGTTTCCGTCAAAGACGTAATCAGTGGAAACGTGGATGAGCAAGGCGTTGTTTTTCAGGCAGTTTTCTGCCAATATTTGCGGTGCAAGGGCGTTGATTCTTTCGGCCAATTTAGACTCATCCTCGGCCTTATCAACAGCGGTGTAGGCCGCACAGTTGATACAAACGTCGATATTGTGGATTGCAAAACAGCGTTCTACGGCTTCCTTGTCGCAAATGTCCAATGTGTCCACATCGGTGAATGCCCAATGGTTATTGTTGTCGTCTTTGGCGATTTTTTGCAGCTCGGTGCCTAATTGTCCGTTGCATCCTGTTACTAAAATGTTCATTTTATGATGTTTTAGAAATTATGAACGAAGGCAATGCCTAATGATTCCTTGAATTGTAGTTTAGGTTTGTTGTCCACCACAACTTCCTCTCCGTCAATGGTTTGGTAAATTGGGAAGGTGGTGTTGTGGTCGTATTTCAGGTGCACAAAAAGTATGGTTCTGATATATTTGGTGATGACGAAGTCGATGTTGTTTTCCCAATTGAAGTCGATGCGGGCACGGTTGTCGTCGCGTTTTTCGGTGTAGTTGTAAAAACTGTTGAAAATGGTTGAATAGGTGATGTTTTTCCCGATGGGTTGTTTGTAGTTGATGATGACATTCACACCGAGTGCAGCTGCGATGTTCTCGCCTGGAATCCAAAGGCTGTCGAGGTCATAGTAGCCTTTTTTTACGCCGAAACTGCCCGCGTCGGCAAGGTCTTGGTTCATCACGAAGGTGACTTTCCCGGCCAAAGGGCTGAGGAACAGCTGGAAGTTACCGTCTTTCGTCTTGTAGGAATAGCCGCCGGAAAGGGTGAGGTAGGCCGGAGCGAAAAAACTCGAAATCACGGTGGAGTCGTTGGGGTATTTGTAGCCATTGGCGAACTGCGTGTTGAACGTGGCCACTGAGGTCAGGTTCCATTGGCTCTTGCTATTGAGCGATAGGGAATAGGTGAGGTCGATTTTGTCGTCTTGCTTCTCGATCCGCTTGTCGGCGAAACGTGAGATGCCGAAGGCAAAGGCTCCAGCCAACTTTTGTTCGAAAGTTTTTTTCTTGTCGGTAAGCACAAAATTGGCAAAGGCTTTCCCTGTGGCGGAGTTTTCGCCGCCAGCAGACCAATTTGACAAGGCCAATTGGTTGATGTTCAGACCATAACTTCCGTGAAAACTGAGTCTTTCGTTCAGGATGTTGATGATGTTCTCTTTGGGCTTTGGCCCGTCGGGGCGTTTGGGCTTTAGCGAGTCGATATGTCGATTGACTATGGCTAACTCGTTGTCAATAAGTCCTTGTTCCTCAATTATTTCCGCATGTTGCTGCTGTAGCGCGTTGATGGTTTGCTCTATTTGTTGCCTCTCATGCTCGATGAGGTACTGATGTCTCAATAGAGAATTCTTTATCCTTATGTATTCCAACGTGTTATGGCAGATGGAGTCGATTCTTGGCGTCATGAATGGCCAAGCCTCTTGCCCGAATAGGGGAAGCGCACTGGTTATTGCTGCGAAAGCCAATAATAAGCATATATTACGCCTGCATTTAGACCTCATTGCCATGTCATTTCAAGTCAAACGGAAGCAGGGGTTGGTTTATTATGTATCTTCCTTAAAGTCGAGTTTGTGGTTGGTTTGGTAATAATGTTTCTTGGAGTTCTCGTGCATATAGGATACTTTGGTCCACAATTCCACTGTCTTCTTGATGCCCAAGATACGCTTTTCCTTGGTCTTGAGGCTTTCCTCAAGGTTGTTGAAAACGATGCTTGCCACGCCGATATGGTATGGACGCGCACTTTCCTTGCTGATGGCTTTAGCCTTGTATATGCTCCTCCCAAACCAGGTGATGCGGTCTGATCCGATTTCCGTGAGGCTTTTTTTCCCTAAAACATGGCCGTGGTCGATGCCCATTGAGAACTCGATGTTTGGTATGTTGGCATACAATGGTTTGTAGGTGTCGCTAAGGGCGAAAGCAATTTTCATTGCAGTCCTGACGGCGACAGAGACGTTGTCTTCCTTTCCGGGGCATAGGATGAGGAAGGCCTCTGGTGAGTAGCAGTTCACGAAGCATCCGTTTTGTTTGGCGATGGTGGAAATCACTTCATGGAAGATGGTGTGAATCTGTGCCATCTTGCGCCTCCCATGTTCCTTGATGATGAAATTCGGGTTCTTGATGGCGAAATAAATCACCGTGGCTTCCATATAGATGCCGGTGCAGTTGTGGTCAAGTTCTGAGGCACGACTGATGTCGTTAGATTCAATGTACTGGAATTCGGCCTCCGAAAGAGCTTTCAGTCGGTCGTCCAACGTGTCGTATAAGCCCATGACGGTATGTGTTATTGTCACTATTCCATGTTGGTATAGACGGCTTGTACGTCTTCGTCCTCGTCCATTTTGTCGAGGAACTTCTCGATTTCCACCATTTGTTCGTCGGTGAAGCTGACGGTTTGGTTGGGGAAACGTTGCAGGTTGGCCTTCACGATGTTGATCTTGCGCTCTTCGAGGGCATCATGCATGGTGCCGTAGTCGGTCCAGGCGGTATAGACGGTGGTCGTGGTGGTGCCTTCCTCTTCGTCGGTCTCGCTCACGATTTCGTCAAGGCCGAAATCGATGAGTTCCAGCTCAAGCTCATCCTTGTCCATGCCGGCGGGCATCTCGATTTCGAAGACGGCTTTGCGTGTAAACATAAACTCCAACGAGCCGATGGGCAGGAACGACCCGCCGCATTTGTTGAAGTATGACTTTACGTTGGCCACGGTGCGCGTGGTGTTGTCGGTGGCACATTCCACCATGCACTGGATGCCGAAGGGGCCTTTGCCTTCATAGGTGATTTCCACGAGGTTGGCAGCGTCCTTGTCGGTGGCACGCTTGATGGCGGCATCGATGTTGTCCTTGGGCATATTTTCAGCCTTGGCGTTCAAGATGGCTTGGCGCAACTTGGGGTTCATGTCAGGGTCGGGGCCACCTTCCTTGGCAGCAATGGTAATCAGTTTTCCGAGTTTAGGGAACACTCTTGACATGTGTCCCCATCTTTTCATCTTGGCCGCTTTGCGGTATTCAAATGCTCTTCCCATATTTTTTTGTTTTGTTGGTTTTTTTATTAGGCCGCAAAGATAGGAATTTGCCCCGAATTATTTCCGTTTCTAAATAATTTTCTTTGTTTTTTGGATTTTCGCTACTTTTGTGGCTCAAAAACTGTTTATGAGAATCTTAGTCGTCACCGAAACCGATGCTTGCTGCGGACCTATGGCTGCAGCGTTTTTGCGCGACTATTCCGTTGCCAACGAGGTGGTTTCGGCAGGTCGGAATCCGGCGGAAACCGTTGATTCAATGGTGGTTGCGCTGATGAAGGAATGTCTTGTCGATTTGTCGGGTTATCAGCCGCGAGATGTGAAAGAGATTCACGTTTCGGCCTTTGATGCCATTTATGAGTGTCCCGACACGCCTGTTCCTGATTCTTTAGAGAGTGGCCGCCTGTTGCGCGATTTGGTCAAAAACGAGGCGTATTTGTTTCTCCGTCGCGTGTAGAACAAAAAAAACCGCCCTGTTCGAGGACGGTTTTTTATGTAATTACGGAAAAAATTGCGTTTAGGCTTCGGCAGGAGCTTCGGCGGCTTCGGCGGCAGGAGCTTCTTCTGCCGGAGTTTCGGCGACAGCCTCTTCCACAATGGCTTCAGCTTCAGCAGCGGCTTCTTCAACGACGGCCTCGGCTTGTTCGGCAGCTTCAGCGGCAGCCTCTTCGGCCTTCTTGGCTTCCATTTCAGCCATTTTGCGCTTGGCAATCTCGGCGGCGCGGGTCTCGTTCACTTGCTTTTCAGCATCCAAACGGGCTTTCTTCTCGCCACGGATCTTTTCTTCGAGGGCCTTGGCGGCATTGGTCACCTTGGCTTCTTTTTCCTTCATCCAGTTCTGGAACTTGACTTCGGCTTGTTCCTCAGTCATGGCGCCTTTTTGCACTCCACGCATCAGGTGGTACTTCATCATCACACCAGTCTTGCTGAGAAGCGAGCGGGCAGTGTCGGTGGGCTGGGCACCAACGCTGTACCAATACAAAGCCCTGTCAAACTTGATGTTGATTTGGGCGGGATCGGTGTTGGGGTTGTAGGTACCTAATTTCTCAATGAACTTGCCATCACGTGGCGCGCGAGAGTCGGCAACTACGATGTGATAGAAGGGCTGACCCTTCTTGCCATGTCTTTGCAATCTGATTTTTGCAGGCATAATTT
>CAMOCK010000132.1 GCA_946610645.1 uncultured Bacteroidales bacterium | reverse complement strand
GGTTCGGGCTTCATCATGGAATACAAGTGCCAGCGTCTCTACCGCGATGCCCGTATCTTCTCGATTTACGAAGGCACGACGCAGCTGCAAGTGGTGGCCGCCATCCGTTACATCACCAATGGCACCTACCTCACCATCATGAAGGAAATGCTTGAGAATGAGGTTTCTGAAGATCTGAAGCCTTTGCAGAACACGGTGCGCACCCTCGTGGAACTCTACGAGCAGAGCATCAACTACGTGAAGGGTGCCAACAACCAGGAGGTCCAGGACTTCTTGGCCCGCCGTCTCTACGACATGACGGGCGACATCATGATGTCGCTCCTCATCTTGGACGACGCCACCCGTGCCCCGCATCTCTTCACCCAGTCGGCCAACGTCTACGTCCACGCCGCCGAGGAAGACGTTATCGGCAAGAGCGTCTACGTGAAGAACTTCATCGAGGAAGACTTGGTGAATTTCAGGGCTAAGGCGAAGGAAGTGACGGAATAATCAGGCTTTTATTCAAAATGAAAAGTGCGCTTTATTTCTTAAAGCGTACTTTTTTTTGTGGTCAATGTTGGTGATTTTACATTTTTAAATGTAAGAATAACGATGATTTTTACATATTAAAATGTAAAAAACTGGCAAATATTTGCATTTTGAAATGTAAAAACCTCATCAATGACAAGTACCTGTTCGAGGTTGGTGGCAAAAAAAAGAACTTCGACCAGATAGCGGATGTGGCCGACAGTTTCCTCGCTGTTGATGACACTGAAGTGGGCCATGGTAACCGCATTCCTTTGTGGATGTTTGGGATGGTTTATTAAGTTTATCGGCAAGAGCCTATCTATATGAAGAACTTCATTGAATCACCTAAAGTTTCAAGTTTGATTGAGTTTTTCTATGTTATGATTTTATTATTTGCCTAAAAATCAATCAATTCTCCAAATGCGTGAACTTCTTCGACACCCAGAGCGCGTGGCCGTGGAAGTCGATTTGGTAGAAATCGCCCTCTTCGCCGAGAAAGAGGAACCTTTCGCCCACCTTGGGATGACGGTTCGATCCGTCGCCCCACTTGAAGGTGTCGGCACTCGTCGAAGGCTCCAAGCGCAGGCGCAGTTCGGAGCCGTCGATGACGACGTATGTGTCAAGCTCGCCGTCGCCATACCATTCTTCTTCCATCATCTCCTCATCGGGGATCCAATAGGCCTCGTTTGTGTATTCGTATTCAGGATAATACGCCTTGAATACGGTGCTCAAGCCTTGGTAGAACTGGTCGATGGTGCCGTCAGCCCAACGCCGTGCCCAGAAGTGGAGGAAGCGATAGTCGATGTTGCCATAGACGTATGTGCCGTCTTCAAGTCTCAACTGGTTCAAATTGAAGCCGTTGTATGCTTCATAGCTTTCTCCTTTGCTTTCAAGCGAGCTGTTGAACACCAATTCACGGGTTTCCTTGCTGAAATCAGTGTAAAGCGCATCGTGGATCACCATCATGATGTGCATCTGGCGGTAGAGGTATTTCAGCACAAGGGGTTCGCTCATCTTCACGAAATGCCTGTCGGAAACCACGGTCTTGGCGAGGCCGGCCAGATATTCGATGGCTTTTGGGTTGTAGTGGCCAAACTCGTCTTTGTTATCAAGATCCCATTGTCCGTTGCTGTGCGGTCCGGAGACGTAAAGAGGGTAAGGGAGCATCTTTTCGAGTTCGGCCAAGGAAATGAGCGAGGCGAGGTGGCTTCCCGTGACGCGAATGCCGCACTCCGGCCAGTAGTCGAACTCGTCGGTCAAGGTGTGGGAGGTTTTGTCCAAATTCAATGCGGCATCCTTGAAACGCTGCGTGTTGTCAGTGTCGCCACTAACGAAAGCGCTGAATGTCAGCGCAAAAGCGATGGTTGCGAGGGTGGTTCCTGCTTTTCTGAGGTAAGAAATGTGATGTGTTTTCATGATAATGTAGGTTTATTAAAGCACAAAGATACAAAAAAAGCTACCCGAAGATGGCCTTTTTGCTTTTTTTTGCCGTTTTTGATGGTTTGGCGACGGGATTATTCCGCCACCACCTTCTCCTTGCGCACTTGCATTACGGTATTGAGGCTCAGGAAGATGATGCATCATTTTCTTTTCCGCAAAGGGATTTTAAGCAAAAGTTTGCGATTTTGTAGCGTTCACTTCCAGAAAAGAGGAAAATATTCCTACTTTTGTCCCAAAATTTTGAACCATGCTATTGAATTACATCACTTGGAACGTCGATCCCATCTTGTTTTCGGTTGGATCTTTGCAAGTCCGCTGGTACGGTCTGCTGTGGGCCTTGGGCTTTTTCATCGGCTATTTCATCATGAAGCGCATCTACAAGCGCGAGCACATGGCCGAGGATTCTTTGGACAAGTTGCTGATTTACATGATTGTTTCAACCATCATCGGGGCGCGTCTTGGCCATTGCCTGTTCTATGAGCCGGCAGAATCCCTCGCCCATCCACTCGATATATTGAAAGTCTGGGAAGGTGGTTTGGCCAGCCACGGTGGTGCCATCGGCATCTTGGTCGGCTTGTGGCTTTATGTGCGGAATTACAATAAAGCGAAGAAAGAAAATGACAACTTGCAGAAAATCAGTTATATATGGATACTCGACCGCATTGTCGTTGCCGTGTGCCTCGTAGGTGCGCTGATTCGCGTGGGCAACGTGATGAACCACGAGATTTATGGCACGCCGACCTCGCTGCCATGGGGTTTCGTCTTCATGCGCGGCTACGAGCAGTTTTGCGGCAGTTTCGACAACTACACGCAATGCACCTCGTGGGCGAATTGTTGCAAGCCCGAGGAATGGCTGCCTTGCCACCCGACTGGGCTTTACGAGGCATTTTTCTGCCTCGTGGCGATGGGCATCCTCCTGTGGATGTACTACAAACGCGACCTCGGCCACAAGCAGCCCGGCCTGATGTTCGGCACCTTCCTCATCATCATTTTCGGCTCGCGCATCCTCATCGAGTTCCTGAAGAACGTGCAAGTGGAATTCGAGAAAGGTATGGCTTTCGACATGGGCCAATGGCTCAGCATCCCCTTTGTCGTCATCGGCATTGTGATGATAGCGTGGAGTTTCTCGAAACGAAAGGAACTCGAAAGTCAAGGGTAAAAGAAAACGGTCGGACTTGTTTCCGACCGTTTTTCGTTTCATTTCAGCTCAAACTCTTCGCCCGCTTCGGGGATGAAGATGTTGTCCCAACCGGCCTTGCGCAGTTGGCGGCGGAAGTATTTTTGCGCTTCCGTGTCGCCATGCACGATGAAGGTCTTCTTCACCTTTTTGGGGTCTTGGCAGCTGAGGTAGTCGAGCATCTCCTTGTAGTCGCCGTGTCCGCTGAAGGCGTCGATTTGGTGTATGTCGGCCAACACAGGGTGCTCGATTCCGAAGATCGACACGCTGGACGGCTTGGGGTCTTCAAGCAGCTTGGCGCCCAATGTGGTGGGAGCGCAGTAGCCGATGGCCAAGATGCTGTTTCGCGGGTTCTCAATGCTGTTGGCGATGTGATGCTTGACGCGTCCGGCCTCCATCATGCCCGAGGCGGAGATGATGATGCAAGGTTCCTTGCGGGCGTTCAGGGCCTTCGACTGGTTGATGTCGCGGATGAACGTGAGGCCGTTGAAGCCAAACGGGTCGGGGTCGTATTCGATGACGTCCTTCACGTCGTCGTTGAACAGGCTGATGTGCATGCGGTAGATTTCGGTGGCGTTGACGGCCAAGGGGCTGTCGACGAACACCGGTATCTTTTCGGGCAGCTTGCCTTCGTTGTAGAAATTGTTGAGCAGATACACAATCTCTTGCGTGCGGCTGACGGCAAACGACGGGATGATGAGCTTTCCGCGCTTCTCGACGCAGGTGTTGTAGATGATTTCCAGCAGTTGCTGCTCGGCGTTTTCGCGGTCGCTGTGGAGTCGGTTGCCGTATGTGGCCTCTGTGATGACGTAGTCGCAGTGCGGGAAGGGCTCGGGCGAGCGCAGCAGGTAGTTCGACTCGCGCCCGATGTCGCCGGTGTAGCCGATGCGGGGCATCTTGCCGCCCTCGTCGATTTCGATGATGGCGCAGCCACTGCCCAAAAGGTGGCCCGTGTTGTTGAACTTCACCTTGATGTTGTTGTCGATGTTGAAATAGCGGTTGTAGGCCACGCTGACGAAAAGATCCAGCGACGCACGCGCATCTTTCTCTGTGTATATGGGTTGCAGCGCTGGAAGTCCTTGTTTGCGGCGTTTCTTGTTGAACCACTCCATGTCGTTTTCTTGGATGAAGCCGCTGTCGGGGAGCAGTATGCTGCACAGGTCTTCGGTGGCCTTGGTGCAGATGACCTGCCCACGGAAGCCGAGCTTATAGAAATAAGGTATCAGGCCACAGTGGTCCACATGGGCGTGGGTGAGGATGATGGCGTCGATTTCCTTCGGGTCGACCATGATGTTGCGGTTGGCCGCGTCGGTTTCGAGGCCCTTGCCTTGGAACATGCCGCAGTCCAACAGGATTTTCTTCCCGTGGTCGGTGGTGATGAGGTGCTTGCTGCCCGTCACTTCCTGGGCCGCACCGATGAATTTGATTTTCATAGTGATTCGATTGACACGGGACGCGGGACTGCGGGACGCGGGACACCCATCGAAAAACTCAGGGTGGCATCGTATCGTGTCTCGCGTCTCGAAGTCTCGTGTCTAATATTCATAGTATTTGGTTGTCTTGATTTCGGCCTCAAAATTAGGAAAAAAAAGTGAGGTGGCAATGTTTTGTCACCTCACTTTGTGGTTATTTCACTTTTTGTGTTTATTCCACCACAATCTGCCTAACGGCGTTGCCGTTCTCCGTGCCGACATGCATCACATAGACGCCCTTGGCCATGCCGGAGAGGTCGATGCGGGCGTGGTTGCCTTCGTGGGCGGCGTTGTAAACGGTCTGCCCGTAGGCGTTCACGATGCGGATGCGGCTCAGGCCTTCGCACGACACGGTGACTTCATCCTTGGTGGGGTTGGGGTAGATGTTGGCGGAAACAGTGCTTTCGCCGATGCCGACGGTGTTTTCAAGGTTGGCAACGAGAGTTCGGTCACTGGTGACAACGAAGGTGTAGCTCGGCCCTTCCGAAACCACTTCGCCATTCTCGGTCCAGTTTCTGAAGACATAATTCTCGTTGGTGGCGACGGTCAGGGTGACTTCCTCGCCGTAGGCATATCTGCCGCGTCCGGTGATGCTGCCGCCTTCTACGGGATTGACCGTTGCCGCAATCTCAAATTGTTGCAGTTCGAAGTTGGCTACCAAGGTGCGGTCTCCTTCGACAACGAAACCATAGTCGGCATTTGTAGAGACCACGTTGCCGTTTTCGGTCCAATTGACGAAGTTGTAGCCCTCGTTGGCCTCAGCTGTTATGGTGAGATAGTCTCCAAATACATATGTACCAACAAATGTTTCGGAGCCTTCTATCGCACCACCTTCCTTCGGATTGGCTGTGGCGGTGATGGTATAGGTCAGTGTTTCGAAATGCGCCACAAAAGCCGCCGATTCGGTCACAGTGAAGGTGTAAGTAGCGTTGGTGCTGACCTGTTGTCCGTTTTTGGTCCAGCGGACGAAGTTGTAGCCCGTGGCAGGCGTGGCTGTCAAAGTGCAGGTCTGGCCGTAGTCGTAGGAGCCTTCGCCTGTGGTGTTACCGCCCTCTGGTGGATTGGGTACGGCAAAAATAGTATAGACGTGAGGCGTGATGATGGCGACCAAGTCGCGGTTGCCAGTCACAGTGAAAGTGTAGTTGGCTTGTGTTGAAACTACATTGCCGTTTTCTAACCAATGGTTAAAGACGTAGCCTTCGTTGGCTGTAGCTGTAACTGTGCAGCTTTCGCCGTGGTTGTAGGTGCCGCCGCCGCTCACCGTGCCACCGTCGGCAGGGTTGGCCGTGGCAGTGATGGTGTAGACGCTAAGTTCGAAATGTGCTTCAAGTTCCACCGATTCGGTCACGGTAAAGGTGTAGTCGGGGGTAGTGGAAACCACGTCGTTGCCTTCCTTCCAATTGACAAAGGTGTAGCCGTTGTTGGCCGTGGCCGTAACGGTGCACGATTGGCCTTGGGTATAGGTGCCACCGCCCGTCACCGTGCCGCCATTGGTTGGGGTGGCCGAAACCGAGATGGTGTAGCTCT
>CAMOCK010000131.1 GCA_946610645.1 uncultured Bacteroidales bacterium | reverse complement strand
TGACTGTTTCCACTGAGAAAACCTTGTTTAGCAAAGGTTCGACCAAAGTCCGAGATCATGTCACCAATACAAGTCACTATTATCGTTCGAAAACTATTACCGATACAATCATTAACCTTACCAAAGAAGATTTCAATAAACTGGCTGGTGAATGTTATCAGATAGCTTCAACAATAATATCGGAAAAGATGAAGACATCTGCTTATTGGATTATTGCCGGACCAGAACCAACTATTAATCTTTCGATTACAAACGGACCAATAACTACTGAGTTCTTATTCAAATGCCCAATATGTCCCAAGGATAATTACTATGAGGAACAATTTCGGGATATTCTTGCAAAGATTCTTTCTCATGGCGGTCTTGATGATAAGATAATTTTGGGTAAGTGCGAAAACGAAAAGGACAAACATTAACTAAATCTATATCACCATGAAAAAGTACCTACTTGTCGCCCTATTATTGGCGGCGTTCAGCGTTGGGGCGATGGCACAGCGAGAGCCTAGCCCGAAGAAATGTGCCATCTCCGCCGGCGTATTGCAAGGCGGTGGCGGCCTTGTCGGTGTTGATTTCGAGGCCATGATAGGCAGCCACTTCAGTGCCCAGGCGGGCGTTGGCTTGCTCAGTTTCGGCGTGGGCGTCAACTACCACTTCAAGCCATTCATCAACAGCTCCATGGTTTCCTTGGTGTATTGGCACCAAGGCCTTGGCGATTCCCACACGGTAGGATGGGTAGGCCCCGTCTATACCTTCCGCGCGCCCAAGGTGTTTCAGTTCCAGATAGGAATGGGCTACAAAGCCAACTACGGCCCAGCCGCCACCTCCGAGATGCGCAAGGTCCCCGTTGGCCTAATGTATAGCATTGGCGTGTATTTCCCGATCTAATGACATTTACCAGCACCGTGTCGATTATGGACAAGTCGTTGCTGTCTACTTATTAGCGACATCACTTTGCAGCGGGTTGAAGGGATTGCCCCAACGGGACTTCGGCATCCTGACAACCCGAAAACAAGTCAATCAAGTATAATTAGAAGTCCCCTTAAAGCATTATCACAATGAAACGCATCATCATTTTATTGACAATGTTATTGGTCTTATGCAACTTGGCCCAAGCGCAAACGCAGACCGAACCCATCACGGTGAGTCGGCAAAACGGCTTTAAGCTATATCTCTTGAACGGCGAGGAGAAAAGCCTGAAGGAACTGAAAGACATCATGATGTGCGATCCCATCGCTTACGTCGATATGTATCAGGCGAGGGCCTATCAAAAGGCGGCGCACATCTTGGGCTACACAGGTCTTTCGTGCTTAGGGGCGTATAGCATCTTCTATTTTTCGAAAGTGGCACTTCATGCCAAACCCTCTCAACTCCTACAAGTTGTGGCCTATTCGGTGGCCGCAACTGGCGTGGCACTCACCATAGACGGCATCATCTATGGCCTGGTGTCCAACAAAAAAGCCAAAAATGCCATCGAAATCTATAATTCGCGGGTGCAACCCACCGCGTTTTGGGACACACACGACTTGAAACTGAACCTCACAGGCAACGGCATAGGCATCGCCTTCTGCTTCTAAGCTTAGTGGCAATTTCGCTGTCTGGTTCCCTCGTTCTTCCGAATTTGCCATTCGGGAGCAGCAAGTATCAGCATTTGAAAGGCGATAAAAGTCTGCTACAGCAGCGGCGTCATGTAAAGCGGCAGATAGGCGATGCCTGCCTCTTGCTTGTAGTCGGCGGCATGGAGTACCATCGGCGAGGTGATGCTCTCGGCGTATGTTGTCGTGCATTTGTTGAGCGACGACAGCGTATAGTTTTTCCCGCTCTTCACTTCTATCGGGATGATGTTGTGGCGGCTTGTCACCTTGCTTTTCAGCAACAGGAAATCTATTTCCATGCGCTCCTCTTTGTTTGCCGACGCTTGGCTGAAGAAATAAAGGCTATGCCCTGCGGCTACCAGCATCTGTGCCACGATGTTCTCGACCAACATGCCGACATTGGCCTCCAACTTGCCAAACAAGAGCTTGCGGTAGATGTCGGAAGCCACGATGCCGCGCTCGTCGAAGGCTTGGCTGACGAGTAGTCCCGTGTCGTTGAGGTAGCATTTGAGCGTAGTGCGGCTTTCGTTCATCCTTAGCCCAATGTTGGGCTCGGTTGAATTGTAGCAAATGTTTGCCACTCGTGCGTCCTTGAGCCAAAAGAAGGCATCGTCCCAATCGCGGTATTTCGCCCCTGGCTTCAGCGCTGAAAGCCGGAATTTCTTTTCGTGTTTCGACAGCTGGGCTGGTATCTGGTCGAAAATACTGACCACCTTGTCGGCCTGTTCGCCCGCATAGTTGAAAATGTCGTTTCGATAGATGCCCAAAATGTCGCGTTTCACGGCATCCACTTCATCGAAGTCCTTGGTTTCGACGTATTTCTTGACCGCCTGAGGCATTCCGCCTACAATCATGTAAAGCCGAAAAGCATCCATGGCCTGCCGATGAAAGGCTTGTCCCATAGGACGTTGCTCCTCGTACATCTTCTTTATGAAGTCCATCAGCATCTCGTTGCCCGTGGCCCAAAGGAATTCCTCAAAATCCATCGGGTACATCTTCAGCGTCCGTTCCTCCGATGGAACGACAATGCCTTGTGTGTTCTTCTTGATGCTCATGAGCGAACCCGTCTCGATGTAATCGTAACGACCGTCGGCCACCAAAAACTTGATGGCGGCACGCGCTCTTGGGCAAAGCTGAATCTCATCGAAGATAATCAACGACTTGCTCTGATGGAGTTTCACCTTGTAGTGGCTGGTCAGATATAAAAACAAGGTGTCCAAATCTTCCAAATAGAGGTCAAACCACTCCCTCACCATTTGCGGCGCCTTGTTGAAATCTATAAGAAGATAGGACTCGTATTCGCGTTTTGCGAACTCTTCAACAATGTAACTTTTCCCAATGCGCCGTGCCCCTTCGATGAGTAATGCGATTTCTCCATTTCTATTTCTCTTCCAATCAAGTAGTTGGCTGTAAATCTTTCTTTTCATAATGGTATGGTTTGCACCTTTTTGAGATTTTTCACGCTGCAAAAATACACCTTTTTGAGATTTTTTACAAGCCCATTTTACACCTTTTTGAGATTTTTACCTTACTCCACCACCAGTTTCCGCGTCACCACGCTGCCGCCGAGCATCTGCAAGGTGTAGACGCCTGCGGGCCAACGGCTGACATCGATGGTGTGCTGGCCTTCCACGGTGAAGGTGGCCACAATCTGTCCCTGCATGTTGAGCACCATCACGCTGACGGCGCCTTTGTCGTAGTCGGTGCGGAGGGTGAACTGTCCCTTGGCGGGGTTGGGGTAAACCTCGGCATGGAAAGCAGGCTCGGCGTGACCTTCGTGCACACTCACCATCATGTTCTCATCGTTGCTGAAGGTGACCACCTTGCCCGCTACGCGCAGCACGGGGTTGTCGGGGGCGGCGCATTCGGTGCAGGTGACGCCGTCGACGCAGTCGGGGTGGTTGGGGTGGCAGTAGTCGAGATAGGTTGGGTCGAACTGGTAGAACAACTCGGCTTGCCCGGCGGCGAGGTACTCCGTCAGGTCGGAGTCCCACCCCACGCCGGTGCCACCCGGCC
>CAMOCK010000130.1 GCA_946610645.1 uncultured Bacteroidales bacterium | reverse complement strand
GGGGGCATTGTTGGACAGTTTGGCAGATTTGGCCTTCGTGATATGTTGCTGCTTCAAGTTGATACCTGTTTTGGCATTTCCAAAATGGTTGTGGATATGGGGCGGAGTGATTGTCGCCATCAAGGTCATCAATCAAATCTCTGCGTTAGTGATGTACAAGAAATGCATCTTTCTTCACACCATTGCAAATAAAGTGACGGGGGTTCTGCTTTTTCTTGCTGTCCCAACAGCATTTTGGTCTTTCATTCCCATTGTCATTGTGGCAGGAGTTGCTACTTTTGCTGCCATCATAGAGGGGCATTATATCAGAACGAAAAAGGGGCACTAATCATTCTCGCAAATTCGTCGTTCCATATCATTGAGCATGAGGCATTGGTTTCTGCTGATGGTTATATGCTCGTTGTGGTGTTCCCAAGGTGCAAGGATGAGCAATTGGCCTCGGGCGCATGCCTCCATAAGGGTTCCGCTTGGCTTGGCAAGCTCGGTGAGGCCGTTTTCTTGTAGGTAAATGAGAGGCAAACCCTCGTTAAAGGCTGCCCTCATTACCGCTTTTTCGCCAGGAGAGATAGCGGGTGAAACAAGCACTGCGCCTTGGCGAGCTGCTGCTAAGTATTCATGAACCTTTGCTTGGATTTCTGCTTCAGTTAGACGACGAGAGCATTGCACAAATAAGCGAACGGGGCGGTTAAGCAGAAAACAATTCCCAATGGCAGAAAATGAAACTCCAGCAACAGTTAGGTTTCGTTGGACACGGAATAAGTCGGGATGCTCGCGTTTCATGAGCAATCGGCGAGGGTTGTCGGACAAATAGCGGAGCCATGTTTCAAGTTGTCCTGCTCGTAGCAGGAGCTTATCATTGTAGCCACGGGCAAAGAGCATGCCGTGGGTGCGGTCTTCGCCTCGCCTGTCCTTGCGGGGTGCGGGTTGGGTTTGTTGCGTTGGCAACGCAACAGACGGGACAGGAGGCAAACCCAGCACCAACTCACGGTAATGCTTGTTACAGCTTTGCTTGAAACCACGCAGAGCCATGCCAAGCGGTTTTTCCATCTTTTCCCTGACAAAAAGGATGCCGTGCAAGTGATCGGGCATCATTTGTAGAGCGATGACCTCCACTTCGGGGTGGTGCAATGACGCCGCCCACCATTCATCAGCAACGCGTTGCCCTAACTCCGAAAGCTCAATGCATGGCTCATCAGAGCTGCCCTTAGAAGCTTCGCTTTTACCTACGACATACCCAAATAAACCACGACGGCCTTCTGTCACCATCGTAATCATGTAGATTTGACGGTCTGTATAATCATGCCCAACACAGCGGCGAAGCATAGAAGGCTTCTTCTCACCAGCAAAGGCTTTTTGTGCTTCGTAAGTTTCTTTTTTCATAAAGAGGCTCCTTGTTTTAACACTGCAAAGGTAGAATTCTTTCACAAACAAACCAAAAACTTGTTGAAACGAGGCTTATGTCGTTTTTTTGCAAACAAATTGGTTTATAGAAAACCCTAACCGCCTTTGGACGGGTAACAAACTTCAACGTTCCTCAAAACCGACATGCACCATGTCGCCAAAAGTCTTCCCGATCTGCTTGCGGATGTCTTTTCGGATTCCAATGATGAAGCACGGCGTGCCCATCTTCACGATTTGTCCGTCGTAGGGCACTCCATCGAAGGTGGCATGTACCAACAACCGGCCCTTGCCGAACATCGCCTTGATGTCGAAGGGCACCTCGACATAAGCGGCATCCATGCCCTCGTTTTGCAGGATGACAGCATCAAATTCCAACAACTCCGACATATCTTACATTTATTGCGGCAACCGCTTCACCGGGAAAGTGAAATAGGTATTCGGGAAAGGTTCATTCTTCAAGGTGAAGTGCCACCATTCGTTGCTGTAAGGCTTGAAGCCGTGGCGCATCATGGCCTCGCGCAGAATCATGCGGTTGCGGAACTGCTCGGCGGTGATGTTGGCGTTGCCTTTGTATTCGCCAGTCTCAGGGTCGCCGCCATAGTCGGGGTGACTCTTTTTGCCAAACCAGTCGAAGGTGCCACCCATGTCGAGTTCTTTCTCCGTCGCCATGTCGAACAAGGTCAGGTCGACGGTGGAGCCGCGCGTGTGGCCGCTCTTCTCGGCAATGTATTCCAACTCAAACAGCCTGTCGCGAGGCACTTCGGGATAGAAATAACGCTTCATCAGCGTATCGCTGACATCGGCGCCCCAACGCATGAAGTGGTCGACGGCGCACTGCGGACGGTAGGCATCGTAAATCTTCAAGCGATAGCCTTGTTTTTTCAGGTCATCACTCACGGCACGAAGGCTGTCGGCGGCCTGACGGGTGAGTAACGCCACGGGCTCCAGATAACCGTCCACACGGGTTCCGACGAAGTTATAGGTGCTATAATACCGTATTTCCAAGATGGCATCGGGGACGGCCTCGGCCAAATTCACGAACTGGCTATAATCGTCGGTGGCCAAGGTCTTGCCCGTCAGTCGTTTGAACTCGTTTTTGGCCTTTTCCATTTGGGCAAGGAAGTCGGGGCTGGTGTGCAGGGCTGCATAGCCGATGCTGGCTCCCACGCGGGTGGCGTCGATATCGCTTTGCCAGTGGGCACCTTCGATCACGCGGCTTTCGCAATACATCCAGCCTCGGGCATATAGGGTGTCGGCCCGCTCCGGATTGATTTCCGCCAAAAGCAGTGCCGTCAGCCAGCCTCGCATCGTGTGGCCTGAAGGATAACTGCCTTCACCGCTCAACTCGGCCTCTGTTTCCGTCGACAGCAGGTGCTCTTCGTACATCTCGAACGGACGCAGCCTATGGTAATAAGCCTTGGGCGCTACCCGCATCTGGTCGGTGGTGGCCAAGCTGTTCACCATAAGTCTCCATATATCAGGGGTTTCCGTTCTGGAGATAGTCATTCCGAAGGGAACATTGAACTCAGCCAACAGTGCGTCGTATGACCAAACAGCATCGCGTCGGGCAATGGCGGCACGCACCGAGTCGAGACGCTGGGTCTTGCCCCATTGGTAGCGCAACACATCGTAAGCAAACTCCGGGCTGTTGAAAGCCGGCGGAGGCGGCAGGCATTTGATGAGGTCGGGCATTTCCTTGGTGCTGAAATACCGAGTGATGTCGTCGTTTTGTGCCTTCAATTGAAGGCTGCCGCAAAACAGGATGGCGGCAAGAATCGTTTTGGAAATCCGTTTCATAACCATGTATTAGTTCTATTTATTATTCGCGTGGATTTAAGTATGCAAAAGTACGATTTTTACACAAAAACCATAGGACACATCCCAAAAACAGGTGATTTCCGCCAAGCGTTAACTGTTCTCTTCAGACAGGTTGTCGAAGAAATGTTCCCGCTGCAACTCAGCCAGCACAGCCTTGATTTCGCCGTATTGGTAGTCGTCGCCGAGGACGTCTTTGGCCATGGTCACATCTGGGTCGAAAGTGGACTCGAAGTATTCCAATATCTCGTTATACTTTTCTTTTTCAACGATTTGCGATGCTTCGATTGCGCCTTGTTCCACCCAATGCGCCAAATGACCGTAAATTGTGCTAACGGAAAAACCTCTTTCCTTGGCGATGGCTTCGACCGATAATCCCCTGTCAAACAGCTCTTTGGTGATGAGGTAAGTCTCGCCTTTAGGCTTCTTGGGCTTTTTCTTGGGCTCTTCTGGCATCTCGCCAATGTCGGCAGTATCAGGATTTTTGCCCATGAAATGCAAAACGATGTCGAGAATTTCGGCACCGAAGCGTTTGACGCTGATGGCTCCCATGCCTTTCACTTCTTTTAATTCGGCTAAGGTGACGGGCTTGGCTTGGGCGATGGCTTTCAAGGTCTTGTTGGCAGCAATAGTATATGCCGGTGCTTCCATTTCCTGTGATTTTTCGAGTCGCCAGGCCACTAAAGTCTTATACAAAGGACTCTTATCCATCGTGTCGTCCTTGATTTCCACTTTTTTCTTGACGTTCTTTTCCTTTTCAATTGCACTGACCGACTTGGTCTTTTGGTAAGCCTTCATCGTGAAGCCGTCCTTGCAAGCCTCCAAGCAACTGGTTTTCAAGCTCGTGCTTTCTTGGAGTTGCTTCAATGCCTCACTCAACAGGTCGTTGACGGCTTGGTTGTCAGTCTTGAAAGGCAGGTCGAAGAGGCCGTTGGCGATAGCGGCGAGGTGTTCGGAAAAATAGGCGATACCTTTTATTAATCGTTCCTGTAAGGCTGGGTTTTGCTCGCACGAGGGCGCCAATTCGTGCATTTTCCTGATTTGGCCCTCAAACTTAATGCCCACGCCACAAAGTTCTTCGTAGAGTTTGTTGCGCCGCTGCGAGAGATCCTGGATGAGGGTGCGCTCAAAGAGGGTGTCGTTGTCGTAAATCACCTTCATCAGCTTGCCGAAATCCTTGTAGATGCCGTCGAAGTCGATGAGTTCGAGCATGGTCTCCAATTCGTAGTCGTGGCGCAGTTGGTCGACTTTCTCTTGGGTGGGTTCCTTTTCGGGCAGTGCGTCAACAAAGCGGTTGACGGAGAAATCGTTGACCAGAGCGTTGGAGGTGATGCGCGTCTTGAGCACCAAGCCTTCGAGCGAGGTGCAGCGGCTCAAGGCGACGTAGACCTGCCCGTGGGCGAAGGCTTGACCCGCATCGACGATGACTTTGTCGAAAGTGAGGCCTTGGCTCTTGTGGATGGTGACGGCCCAAGCCAAACGCAGCGGAATCTGGGTAAAGCTGCCGATTTCGTTTTCCTCAATCTCTTGGTTTTCAGGATTAATGGCGTATTCCATGTTTTGCCACTTCAATTTCGAGACCTCGATGCGCTCCGTGCCACATTGCACTGTGACGGAATTTTGTTCGTCGTTAAATCCGACGACTCGTCCGATTTTTCCGTTGAAGAACGCCTTCTCGGGATTCGGGTCGTTCTTGACGAACATCACCTGCGCGCCCACTTTCAGTTCGAGTTCCTCTTTGGTCGGGTAGGTGTTTTCGGGGAAGGTGCCATGTACTTCGGCCTTGAAAATCATCGGTTTTTGTTTGATGGCCTTCAATTTCGACTCGTTGATTTGGTCGGCTTGGTAGTTGTGGGTCGTCAGGGTGATGTAGCCTTCATCGTCTTTTGGCACAAAAGCGGGTTTGAATCTCGTGTTGAGCAGGCTGACGCACTCGGCATCCATGCGGTTGTTGCGCACCTTATTTAATAAGGTGATGAAGTCGCCGTCGTGTTGGCGGTAGATGTGCTCCAGTTCCACGCAGGTGTAAGGCGTGTTTTTGAGCACAAGGCTCCCGAAGAAATAAGGCGTGTCGTAGTAGGGCGACAGCACTTCCCATTCCTCGGCCTTGGCCACGGGCGCGAGTTGGTGAACGTCGCCGATCATCAGCAGCTGAACGCCGCCAAAGGGTTTTTGCGACCGACGCACACGTCGCAGCACGGCATCGATGGCATCAAGCACATCGGCGCGTACCATGCTGATTTCGTCGATGATGAGCAGGTCGAGGCTGCGCATGAGGTTGAGTTTCTGTTTCTTCATGCGGTGGAGTTGGGCAGCCATGCTCCGTGGACCGGCGTTCATCTCGCCCGGAGGCAGCGGCCCGAAAGGCAACTGGAAAAACGAGTGGATGGTTTGTCCGCCCGCGTTGATGGCGGCCACGCCCGTGGGGGCCACCACCACCATGCGTTTGTAGGTCTTCAGCGGCAGGTTCTTCAGGAAGGTGGTCTTTCCCGTGCCGGCCTTGCCCGTGAGGAAGATGTGAGCGTCGGTGTAGAGCACCAGCTCCTCGACGAAGTCAAGTTTTTGGTTGACAAAAGTTTGTTGCGCCATGTTTTGGATTGTGTTCATCGCGCTAAAGTAGGGATTATTTTCCATTTTTTGGGGTTATTTGAGATTTTTGTTGTAATTTTGCAGCGTGAAATGCAGATCGGCTTCGGCGTGGATTAACTGCGTTTCCAATCTTAAAAACGTGTAGATCGGCTTCGGCATGGATTAACTACACGCTTTTTTATGTGCTCAAGACTGTATTGGACGTGCTTCCCATTCTTTTTCTTGCCGATTTGACGCCTTTTGGAAACTCTCTTTCCAGATAATGTAGATGTCTTCGTCTAGAAAGTTGTTCTTTATGTAATTCTTTCCGTTCAGCTTTGACAACAGCTGTTTGTAAGCTTCCCTGATAATGTTTCTTCTCGTGTTTCGGAATTCCTTATTTGTATTGGTCGGAATTTTGAAACGTTGTTTGGTGTATTGAAGATTCGTTTCGACAAACTCGGGTAGGGTTTTTTGATATAAGTTTTCCATGATTCAAAAAGTTATCTCGTTGCAAAGAAACACCATCCGCCCAAACAAAGCCGTTGATTAAACGTTTGTAGTCGACAGTAGTCGTTTGCTGTCGTTTGTTGTCGGGTATCTCGTTAGTTTTCAATTTGATGGTTTTATCTCACGCAGAACTATGGGAATCATGGGAAGCCTGCCGGATACGGGTTTTTCGTCGCTTCGCACTTCCCATAATTCTGCGTTTTCTGCGTGAATATTCTCCATTGTAAACCTTTGGTTGACACTTCCGACAACCAAAAAGCAAAACCTATCGCTCAATCTGGTTAACACTGATAATGAGCGTGATACAATGTTTCTCCCTATTTTTGCCTCGTGATAAACTAACCCTAAAAACCGATGCGCCAAATGGGATATAACTTGGCAAAAAAGAACATGAAAATAAAAAAAACATTATGGATTTTAGTCGCAGTAATATGTGTGACTTTAACTAGTTTTACTGTTGTTAAATGGTATGACTGTAAAAGCTGTGATGGAGATGGTGTTTGGATGACACGCGATTGCCAAAGTTGTCGTGGCAAAGGCAACGTCAGAGAAATTCTAAATTGTCCACGTTGTGATGGTAAAGGTTATATCAGAGACAGATACGGTGATCAGCAAACATGTCCAAACTGTGATGGAAGTAAAAAGGTCTTAAATGAAAAAGTTTGTCCATCATGTAATGGTAGATGTCAAGAAGATATTCGTTGTACTGCTTGTAATGGAACAGGTAAAGTATGGATTGATGACTAATTTTTAAACCGACGCGCCAAATGGGATATAACCTGGCACCAAAGAAAATGAAGAAACTACTCTTATTAGGATTAGCTGTAATCGGATTTGCATTTGCAGCAAATGCACAACAAGATAGAGCAAGTGTTCCGGGTGATCAGGGTAACACGGTTTTTGTCTCTGTTTCAGATGACAGTCAAGCCTCTTCATCTCTCAAATTCTACAACAATTCCACAAAATCACTAGAAGTCTGCGTCAGTGTTTTCAATGACCAAGGTACTAAGGTTGGAGAGAATTGCTATTATGTTTCTGGTGCTGCCGAACAAGGTAAGCATTCTGAATCCACAGAGACACTTTCCAAAAAATGGGCGTGCACTTCCTGTACATCTGGTTGTGAGACAAAAAGAATTAAAATAACTTCTGTGAAAGTTCTAAACTAGCATCCAACGATTTGCGAAATTATCTCTTTTTTAGGACATATCTTATTTCATTAAACTGATTAACTTAATTCACAAAAACCGACGCGCCAAATGGGATATAACTTGGCAAAAAATGACAAATGAAGAAAAACTTTTTATTAATCATGGGAATGTTATTCCTGCTTTCAAATTTCACGTTTGCGAAGAGCGATAAATCAATTGCAGGAAACGGTTTGGAAATTGTGGCCGTTTATCCTTCCGATGTTGAATCTTCTTCAACAGCAATTGAAATACTTGTCAAAGCGAGTGAAACCGTAGAAGAATTATGCGATTACTTTAATGGAAGTTGGGCAGATGTTGGACTTACATTGTACTGCTCTTTTGGCGGTGATGTTTATACTTGTACGGCACACAAAGTAGTAAAGGCCGTCTGCGGAATTAATGGTGCTATTCGCCTTACCATTGAAGGTGATTATGAAGCTGCGTTAAAGAAATTATTGACGAGCTCAACAACGGTGTACACAGTCGTCAAAATAGCTGGAAAGTTCTATATCGAAAAAGAGTGATGTAAATCAATTGATTATTGCTTTTCATCTAATAAAGTTCTTTTGAAGCAAAAGAACTTTTCTTTTTATTACTTCGAGTTGAACATTTTTTATTACTTTTGTCCCAAATCTAAAGAAAAGAAGATAGAAGACATAGAACATTGACATAACATACCGAGCTTTTACGCTCTTATTCTTTGTCTTGAAAAATCGGCAAAATTTGGCAAAAGAAGAATAAGTCTGCGAAAGGCTCACGTCGTTTGGGCGTGGGCTATTTTGCTTATTCTTTGCCAGGGCGTTTGCCGATGCCTTCAAGACGGGTAAGCAACAATGGTTTCCGCCCATTTTGTTTGCCCACTGAGCGAGGCTCCACCAAAGGCAAACGCAATGCACGAAGAACCGCACATCGGCAACCTCATCAAGGAGGAACTCAACAGGCAGGGGCGCACCATCACCTGGCTCGCCCGCCAGCTCG
>CAMOCK010000129.1 GCA_946610645.1 uncultured Bacteroidales bacterium | reverse complement strand
TTGGAAAGCAAAAACGCCAAAGTGCAAGCCACCGGCAAGGCCGAAGTGAAGGAAATGACGACCAACGAACGCCTGAAGGAAGGCTTGAGCAACTTCTGGTTGCTCACGGGCTTCCGCAACTGCAAGATCGGTAACATCATCATGATTTTGGTGGGTATCCTCTTCATTTTCTTGGCCATTCGCTACGAGTTTGAGCCTATGCTGCTCATCCCGATTGGCACGGGTATCATTGTGGGCAACATCCCGTTCTTCCAAGGCACGGGTGTGAGCCTCAACGATGCGCTCGGCTTTGCGCAATCGGCCATAGCGTCGGGGGCGTATAGCTTCGACATGGAGACTGCCAAAGCCTTGTTGATGACCATCTTCGATGGCAACAACGACAAGAACATGGTGCTGAGCGAAGCCATCAAGGAAGTCGACCACCTGAAGCTGACCGAGTTTGGCTTGGCCGCCACCGAAATCGAGAACGTGAAAGCCTTCTTGGGTGAAGTGTTCCAAAGCGGCGAACTCAACCTCCAGACGGGTCTTTACCAGAAGGGCAGTGTGTTGAACTACCTCTACTTCGGCGTGACCTCCGGTGTGTATCCGCCTTTGATTTTCTTGGGCATCGGCGCCATGACCGACTTCTCGTCGCTCATCGCCAACCCCAAGCTGATGATCCTCGGTGCCGCCGCCCAATTGGGTGTGTTCCTCACCTTCATCGGAGCCTTGTATCTTGGTTTCAACCTGCGTGAGGCTGGTGCCATCGGCATCATCGGTGGTGCCGACGGTCCCACCGCCATCTTCCTCTCGTCGCGTTTGGCCAACGGCATGAACGGCACGCGCAACCTCATCGGCCCCATCGCCATTGCGGCCTATTCCTACATGGCTTTGGTGCCCGTGATCCAACCGCCCATCATCCGTCTGCTGACCACCAAGGAAGAACGCCTCATCAAGATGCGTGCCCCGCGCATGGTGAACAAGACCGAAAAGGTGATGTTCCCCATCGTCGGCCTCATCCTGACCACTTTCATCAGCCCCACGGCCCTGCCGCTGTTGGGTATGCTGTTCTTCGGCAATATCATCAAGGAGTCGGGAGTGGTGAAGCGTTTGCAAAACACCGCCTCCAACCCGCTGATTGACATCGTGACCATCGTCTTGGGTCTCACGGTGGGTGCTTCGACGCAAGCCTCCGTGTTCCTCACTTCAAGCTCCATCAAGATCTTTGTGCTCGGAGCCTGCTCGTTTGCCGTGGCCACGGCTGGCGGCTTGCTCGGTGCCAAGCTGATGAACCTCGTCCTGAAGGAGAATATCTACCCGATGATTGGTGCCGCTGGCGTTTCGGCTGTGCCGGATAGCGCACGCGTCGTCGAAGTGGAAGGTCAGAAATACGACCCGTCGAACCACCTGCTCATGCATGCCATGGCCCCTAACGTCTCCGGCGTTATCGGCTCGGCAGTGGCAGCCGGTGTGATGATGTCGTTCCTGATGATGTAAGGTTACACCTTAATACATTAACAGCGCAACAAAATCCGCCCCGATTGTTCGGGGCGGAGTTTGTTTTTCCATACGGAAAATTTTTTTTTGGGGAAAATTGCTCCGTAAACGAAAAAACACCTACCTTTGCGAATCGAAACAACGACATCAAGTGTTAAATCGACCCCAAAGCTAACCAACAATAATCAACTAACCATTAAAAACTAAACACCATGAAGAAATTTAGACTCGTTTTGGTGTGCGCCATCGCCGCCCTGTTTATGAGCAGCTGCCACACTTACACTCACAGCATGAAGACTCCCAACAACTATGTTGAGTATCATGCAGAAGACTTCAACCTCTCCGACCAGGTGACAGGTGAAGCCACCGTCGTCCGCGTTATCGGTATCGACTGGCAGCACCTCTTCGGCACCAAGGAAATTGGTAAAACCTCCAGCGTTGGTACTGTTATTCCTTTCATCGGAATGACCATTCCTACTGGCGCCAACTACGCCTTGTATGACATGATGAAGAAGAACCCTGGCTATGACGTTGTGATCTATCCTCAGGTTGAAAGCTACCGTCATGCCCCGGTTCTCGGCACAGACATTTACTCGAAGACCACCTATAAGGTGACCGCTCGCTTGGGCAAGCTGAAGAAGTGATTTTCTTCACATTGGGGTAAGGGAGGGCCGCTCGACAAGGGCGGCTCTTTTTTTTTGCCGCCATACGGTTGAAAAACCGTATTTTTGTACGCCAATAACCAATGAAAAAATGAAAAGACCCGCAATCATCGCCTTGCTGTTGGCAGTCTCCCTGCTGCTGCAAGCCCAAAACGAGCCTCTCATCCAGCCGCCCCGCCCCAAGGTGGGCGTGGTGCTTGGCGGCGGCGGCGCCAAAGGCGCGGCCCACATCGGTGTGCTGAAATACCTCGAAGAAATCGGCATTCCAGTCGACTATGTGGCAGGCACCAGCATGGGCTCCATCATCGGCGGCTTCTATGCCATGGGCTATTCGCCCGACGAACTCAAGCAACTTATCGCTGGCATGGACTGGGGCGAATACATCGGCAACAAGATTGACCGCAAGATGATGTCGGAAGATTTCAGGCGACGCAACAGCACCACGTTCCTCCATGTGCCTTTCAGCATGGAAAACCCCTTCGACCATAGGCCCCATTCACCGTTTATCAGCCAATTGCCGAGCGCATTCGTCAACAACAGCTCGCTCATCAACCTGTTCAACGACCTGAGTGTGGGCTACCAAGAGGAGATGGACTTCAACGACCTGCCCATTCCCTTCGCCTGCGTGGCCACCGACATGGTTGAGGGCAGGGAAGTGGTGCTGCGCAGTGGCAGCGTCCCCACGGCAATGCGGGCCAGCATGGCCATTCCGGGCGTGTTTTCGCCGGTCGCAATGGACAACATGATGCTCGTCGACGGGGGGCTGGTCAACAACTTCCCCGCCGACGTGCTGAAGGAGATGGGTGCCGACATCATCATCGGTGTCGATGTGTCTTCCACGAAAGACGTCACCGTCGACGACCTGAAGTCGCTGCCGCAGTTGTTTGCCCGTCTGCTCACCAACTCGACGAGCGCGAAGCTTTTGGCAAACCGCGAGTTGTGCGACATTTACATTGCCCCCGACATCAGAGGCTACGGGACGCTCAGCTTCAGGCCCGATGCCATCGATACGTTAGTGAACAGGGGCTATAAGCGGGCCAGCCACTTCCACGACCCGCTGACGGCCGTCAAAAAGGCCGTCGAAGCGTCGGCAGGGCATCCCGTCGGCAAGATGCTCCGCGCTCCCCGTGCCAAGAACTTCGCCAACGACACATTGCTCATCCGTTCCATCACCGTCAACAACGTTTCCGAGAGGGAAAGCCGCTGGATTGCCCGCAAGGGCAGGCTGAAGGCAGGTGAAAGGTATGTGCAGGCCGACATCGAGCGTGCCATGGCCTTGTTTCGCGGCACAGGCTGCTTCGACGAAGTCACCTATCATCTCGCGGAAAGCGATTCGGCTCGCAGCGGTCACCGGCCTTCTGACGCCTACGACCTGAACATCGACATGAAGCCCGCCAAGCCCCATGTTTTCGGAATGGGTGTGCGCTACGACACCGAGGAAGGCGCGGCGGTGTTGCTGAACATCGGCCTGAACGAGAAGAAGTTCAACGGCTCGAAGCTCAACCTCACCGCAAAGCTCAGCTACAACCCGAAACTGAACCTGACCTACACCTACTCGCGCCCCGGCCTGACCAATTTCAACCTTTCGGTCGACTATCGCAACGAGCATTTCCGCACGAGAGGGCTCGATGACAAATACGTCAACCTGCACTACCGGCAAACGAAGGTCAATGCCTACATCTCGGAGTTCCACCTGCTCAATTTCAGCACCAACGTTGGCGTGTCATACATCTATACGAACTATGGCAAAACCTCCTTAGAAGAAAGCGATCTCGACGAGCGCGATTTCAAGGATAACACGATACTGGCTCCTTTCGTCAAGATGCAATACGACAATCTGGACGACCCCTACTTTGCCAAAAAAGGCATCTTAGTCAACCTGAACAGCCACTATTATTACATGCCTCCCACCAAGGAGAAGTTTTTCGACATCAACTATACCTTTCAGGCCTACATCACACCCGCTGGCGGACGGTTCAGCATCATTCCCCAGGTGTATGGCCGCTATGTAGGCAACATCGTCGGCAATGCGCCCCAGGTCCAATACCACAACTTGAGGAATGTTGGCGGAGGCGAAATCGCCGGGCGTCACTTCGACAACCAAATGCCTTTCATAGGCCTGACCAGCGTCGAGGACATGGGCGAGGGCCATGCAAGCATCCTGCGCTTGGACTTGCGATACAACTTTTACGGCAAGCACTATCTGACAGCGATGTACAACACCTCGGTGCCGTGGGGGATGTTGGGCAATGGCGGCTCGACATTCGCCGACGTTTTCTCTTCCATGGGTCACGGCGCGGGGCTGAAGTATTCCTACAACAGCTTTCTGGGACCCATCTCACTGACGGGACATTGGTCACGCAGTTATTATGCCAGGCAGCATTTCGGAGCCTATTTCTCGTTCGGCTACACGTTTTAATCAGTTGGGAGTTAGGAGTTTTGAGTTGGGAGTTGACGCTTCGCGTCATTGCGAGGAACTATACTTCGGAAACCCCGTTTTTCTGCATAAACTGGCGGATTGCGTCGGCGTGTCGTCCCCGGATGATGACATGGTGGTTGCCGATGGAATGTTGCAGCAGATAAGGTTTCAGGTTGACGTCCAAGGTGATTTGCGTGCGGCAGAAATGGTCGCTGTAAGGCGTGGCGACGGCCTTTGCCTCGGTGACGAAGTAACGGTCCAACTTCGGGCCACCCCATTTGAACAAGGTGTAGTCAGTCAAAGGCAGCAGTCCCTGCACGGCCACGCCGATGCCCGACTCGAAGTGGGAGCGCACCACGGCCTCGTCGCACATCGTCAGCGGGATGGTGCAATGGGCCAGCATGGAGGTGGTGTCGGTGAGGTTGGAAGGGTTGGCCATGAAGGCAACTTCGCCACAAATCCGTTTGGCCAAATACATGCTCATCAGCGTCTGCATGTCGCCTTCGCAGCCCGCCACGATGCCTTCGTCGTTGAGCAAGGCCAAGGCTATGCAACTCGTTGTGTGGCAAGCCATCACGATGTCGAAGCAGCGGATAGTGAAGGCGTCTAAGCGCTCTTTGGCGCAGATGTCTTTGAGGGTCAGATACACCTTGGCGGCTTCAATCATGTCGGCGTTTGAAGGTTCGCGCACGGCCTTGGCGCGTTCCAGCAGGGTTTGCGCCACCTTCTCGGCCTCGGTTTGCGTCACGGTCTGGATGCCGTCCTCGACCCGCTGCAGGTCGATGTCAACGGGTTCGATGCCATAGTGTTGGCGAAGGAAATCGCGGTCTACGCCGCTGGCGATGAGCCAATCGGAGGGCTGCCCGAACAACCCGATTCGGCCCTGTAGAGACGTTTCCTGAAACGTCTCCAAAATGGCCGAAACAATCTCGTCATTCGTCCCGTGCAGAATCTTTCCTTCCACCCCGACATTGCCCAAATAGGTCAGAATTTCGAGGGCAGCGGCCAAGGAATTGTTGCGCCCGTCGGCAATCATGGTGACGGTTTTGGTGCGATGTGGCGAACACGTTGTTTCAACGTCGATGGCCTCCCAAATGCGTTTGAACAGGTTTTCCACGCCGCCGGTGGCAATCATGAAGGCGTCGGGTAACGCCTGTAGAGATGCGATTAATCGCGTCTCTACCGATTCGTCACCGATAATCTGTATTTCGGCATGGCATTCGTTTTCAAGCCGTTGAATGAGATCGGCATATTCGTTGCAGACAAATTCGTCGTTCTTCAATGAGGAACGGAGGATGAGGGTTTTCATATTCATTCGTGTTTAGTTGTTATTTGGAAACCTTTGTAGCCAAAGGTCAAAGAAGCGGTCGTAAATGATGTATCCGTCGGGAAGAGTATATACAAGTTCCTTGTTGACAAGGGTTTCCAGGGCACTTTGCACGCTGCTTGCGCTGGAAAGGCTGTGTTTTTGGAGAAATTCCTGCGCTGTCGGCTGGCCGACTTTCCGCTCTTTGGCAATTGCTTTGAGCAGCGAGAACTGGTTGTCGGTGAGGAACTGCACGATGTTCTCGTATTGGGTCGCCTTGCCCAACATCACCAAGCGAATCGCATTGAGAAGCTGGCTCGAAGTCGTCACTTTGCGGTTCTCCTCGTAAAGGCGGTTCAAGACGGATTGGATGTACCATGTGTAGCCGTCGAAACGCGCATACAAATCATGGAAAACCTGTCGGTCGAGGATGCCCTTTTTTTGCGTGAAGAAGCGGTTGGCGAAATCGTAATAGACGTTTTCGTCCAACGGCAGCAGCCCCATCGTCTCGGTGCTTTGGTAGAAGGGTCGTTGCGGCGAGCCGAACATCTCGGCCATCAAATGTTGCTTGCTGCCCGAAAACACAAAATGCACATTCTGTGCAAACTGGATGTGCGAACGGAGCAAGGCCTCGGTGCCGGTTTCGGGGTATTCGGCCACCTGCTGGAACTCGTCGATGGCGATGAAGACGTCTTTGTCCAGGGAGACCAGATAGTCGAAAATGCCTTTCAGCGTGATTTCGGATTGCTTCGGCTCGATGTTGAGTGACAGCGTGGGGAAGCCTGTCAGCGGATCCATGCTGAGCACGGGTTTCCATGCGCTGAAATAGTCCAATGCCTTCTTTTTCAATGACTTGTTTTTCGACATCACTTCGTTGACGACGGCATTGCCCAACATGCGCACCATTTCGGCCTGGCTTTTCGTCGGGAAGATGTCGATGTAAAGGCAGATGGCTTCCTTGTCTTGCTCCCTGATGCGGTAGAAAGTGTTTTGGATCAGGCCGGTCTTCCCGATTCTGCGGGGCGAAATCAAAGTGACGTTGCGCCCGTTGCGAAGGTGCGAGGCCAAGGCTTCCGTTTCCTTAACGCGGTCGCAGAAATAGTCGGGGCTTTCGTAGCCTTGGTATAAGAATGGGTTGGGAATTTTTTTCTTCATCGTATTACGAGATTTCCGTTACAACATTTCCGTTACAATATTTTCGTAATGCAAAAATACGTCTTTTTTCAATATATCAACAAATTATGAAATATTTTTCCTGAAAAAACGATGGTTTTTTGCGTTTTATAAGCAAAAATCCGCCCAATTTTTGAGCGGATTTTGCTGTTTTTTGATGAAAAACAAGGAGAAAAATCAGTGTTTAACAACAAATTTCATTGTCTTTTCATTGGCCTTCACGAAATAGATGCCGTTTTCGTAACTAACCGTGCTGATGTGGAGTTCATTGCCGTTGGCCTCAAATTCGTCCATCTTCTGCCCGAGCGTGTTGAAGACGCGCACCGTGCCGAGGCTTTCGCCTTTAAGGGTCACGAAGTCGTTGGCCGGGTTGGGGAAGAGATTGATGGAAGACTCGTTTTCATTGATTGATTCAGGATGGTCTACCATTGCCACAAAACTAGCATCGGGAAGGTTTCCTGACAAGGTGATAACTTCGGGTGTTATGTACTTTACAATCTCATCAAGATATAGGCCTAATTCTAGGGATTCTCCTTGAGGAATGGTGAATTCCGGCAAATCATGCGCATAGAACAATTCTTCACCATCAAAAGTAAACATGAGAGAACAGGGTTCATTTTGTATTTTGGTAACAATAGCATTTTCAGCAGTGTTATTGTAAACGGTAATCCATACTAATTCCATTGGTTCCACATAAATGGTGTCGGTGCTGAACGTCAGCGTTTCGTCATAAACCACGGGGCATTCGTGCTGCTCGATGCCGAAGGATTCCAACGTCTCGACGAGGAAGTCGATGGTGTTGATGGGGTAGATGTCGCGGCGGGCGATGACGTGGTCGGGGCGGACGAGCATCACGGTGGGGTACCAGCCCACGGGGATGCTCTGCGCGATGGTGCTGCCGCCACCGGTTCGGCTGATGGTGGGATATTGCACGTTGTAACGCTCGGCCCAGGCATGGGCAACGCTGTCGTTGCCGTCGGCGGTGATTTCCATGAAGAAGATGTCGTGTTCGTTGCAGCCGAACATGCCGTAGGCTTCCGTCAGCGGGCGCATCAGACCGAGGCTGTATTCGTCGTTGAACTCGTCGGAGGCGAGGAAGAAGTGGATGAGTGCCCACTGACCGTTGTCGAGGATGTCGTAGAGATGGATCTCGTTGCCGTCGATGTCGGTAGTGGTGAAGTCGGGGATGATTTCGTCGGTGGTTGTCGGTGTGGTGACGACGGTTTCAGTGGCCACCTCGCCGAGGTTGCCGTTGGCATCGGCGGGAACGGCGTAGATGACGTATTCAGTGTCGGGCGTGAGGTCGGTGAAGGTGTTGGCTAACGTGCCTTCGCCAGGGATGCCGTAGGTCCAAACATATTCAGGCAGGTCGAGGCCGGCAATGTTCATCCATTCTTGGATTTCGGCTTCGGTGGCCAACGTGTAGGCGTAGGAGGTGCAATAGGCATTGGGCGTGAAGGTGGCAGTGACTTCGGTGTAGTTCACCTGGTCGACGCTGATGGTCACACCGGGGTCGAGCGTTTGCCCACCGCACACATGCTGCTCGATTCCATGTTGCTCCAAGGCCGAGATGACCGATTGGGCATTGGTGATGGGCCACAGGTCGTTGATGACGATGGAACGGTCGGGCGCGATGAGGATGACTGTGGGGAAGTAACTGATTCCGTAGGTGTTGCAAATGCTCGTTCCGCCTGCCATGCCGCTGATGGTGGGGTACTCGATGCCATAGGTGTTCACCCAGCCAAGGCAGTCCATGTCGCTGTCGCCTTCGTCGATTTCGATGTAGAACACGTCGTGTTGGTTGCAGCCGAAGGCTTGGTACGACTGTGCAACGTAGGGTGTCGTTTGCGTGCAAGCCGAACAGGTAGTGTAGAAGAAATCAAGGAGCACATACTGCCCACCGTCGAGGATGTCGAACAGGTGGATTTCGTTGCCGTGGACATCGGTCGCCGTGAAGTCGACGGCCGTAGTGAGCGTACATTGCGCTTTCAGGCCAAGACCCAAGGCCAGCGCGAGGATGAGGGTTAATGCTTTTTTCATAGGCGTTATTTATTATAGGTGTTGCGGGGGCAAAGATAGGAATTTTTTGATATATAGATTTGAAGATTTAAAATTCAAGATTTAAACCAGGACTGCTTCGTGCCTCGCAGTGACGCAAAGCGTTCAACTACAACCCCCTAACTCCAAACTCCAAACTAATTATCCCTATAGTCTTTCTTCTTCGTCAGCTTCAGGTCTTTCAGGGCTTGTGCCTTTACGTTGATGGTGAAGTTCCAACTCTTGTAGCTTCCGATGGGAATCCAGTTGAAGCGCATCTCCCAACAGTGGAGGTCGCGGTAGACGCTGAGGTTGGTGTACGACAGGCCATGGTTGGTGAAGTCCCAGCCGGTGGAGAAGGTGAATTTCCATTTGGGCGTGATGCTGATGTCGCCGTTGATGTTGAGCGTTTGAACGACGCGGTTGGTGACGGTCCCGACCATCGCGGCATAGGCCACGTTGGTGGTGTAGCTCAGGTTGTAGCTCAACGTGAGCGACCAAGGCGTGGCCCAGTCGACGTAGGCGTTGGGGTTGCCCATGATGTCGTTCAGTTCGCCTTCGGTGATGTTCATCGATTGTTGGGCTCGGTTCTGTATGTCATCCTGGAAGTTGGGCCGCGTGGTTTTCTTGCCTCGCAGCTTGTCCAAGTCGTTCTGGTTGAACGAGTAGCTCAAACTGAACTGCCAAGACGAGTTGTTTTTGCGGAACAGACGCTTGTTCTCGACGATTTCGAACTTGTTGATGCGCCGGCCCAACGAGTCGGCGGCGTATGGATCCCACACGCTGCTGTAGTTGATTTTCAGTTTTTTGAAAAGGGTGGTTCGTCCGCTGATGCCGAGTGTGGAGAAGCGCAACGAGTCCTTGGTGATGTCGTAGTTGCCCGAAATGTTGAACGACTCGAGCAGCGTGATTTTCTTGATGCCGGTGATGGTGTCCGACTTTGACGGCACCTTGATGTCCAAGGTGTTTCCGATGCTGTAGGTGAACAATCCTTGTTGCGTTTGCGAAGGCGTGCCGAAGAGCGAGGATGCGAATTTGTTGTAGGTTTGCTCAACGCCGTTGCCATCAATGTAGGAGCCATAAACGCCCCATTTCGGGTCGCCGAAGTTGGGCTTGTATGTGAATCCCACCGTGGGCGTGATGACGTGCCGGATGGCGCGGATGGGGCCTTTGGCGAAGTTCACCATGCCGTAAATCTTGGTGGTGAGGTTGCTCGATAAGTTGAAATCAACGAGGTTGCGGAAGCCGTGAATGGTGTCGGTCTGCAAGTGGCCAGTCGAATCGGTATCGTTAATCCATTGTTTTTCAATGTGCTTGAAATACATGTAGTCGCTGAAGTTGGCCGAGTTGGTCCAGGTGAAATGCTTGAACAGCTTGATGGGCAGGTTGATGGGCAGGTTGTGTTTCACACCCATTTGCGCGTGGTTGCGCATCACATTCTTGGCCCAAAGGCCGAAATTGTCGGCGAATCCGTCGAAGAGCACCGTGTCGATGTCGTTGACGTAGATCTTGCCGTTCATCGTGTAACTCGCGTTCAATTCCTGATACCAGCGTTTCTTGCCTGTCTTGCCGACCTTTTTCAAAGGATAGAAACGGTTCACGGTGAGTGTCATTTCGGGCAACGAGGCGGTCACCTGTCGCGTCAGCGTGTTTTGGCTGTGGCTGGCGTTGAGGGTAAGATAGACCTTGCCGGCGAAGTTGGTCTGGTAGCTGATGCTCGACTGGAAGGTGTTGCTCAGCTGGTCATTGACGGTTTGGGCGTTGTATTTGTTGAAGTTGGAGCTGACGATGTTCACGTTGGCCGTGAAACTGTGGCGAGGATGGGCTTTTGGGTCTTGCTTGTGCGTCCATTGTATCTTGAAGTCGGTGCTTTCCTGATAGTCGGCGGCGCCTTTCGTGCCGATTTTGTTCACGGCAAAACCCAAAGCCAACGACCCATTGAAACGATAGCGCTTGTTATAGCGGAACGTCGGTTTGATGCCCCACGAGCCGCGCGTGTAGATGTCGCCCAAAATCTGGAAGTCGTAGTTGTCGTTGATAGCCCAATAATAGCCGCCGTTTTCGAGATAGAAGCCTCGGTTGGCCGATTCGCCGTAGGTCGGGATGATAATTCCAGAGGTCTTGCCTTTCGTGTTGGGAATCATGGCGAAAGGCAGCGCAAGCGGAAGCGGCACGTCGGCGATGGTCATGTAAATCGGGCCGGTCACGATTTTGTCGTCGGGGATGACCTTGGCTTTGGTGAACTTGAACTGGTAGTGTGGGTGCTCCTTCAGGTTGCAGGTGGTATAGCCACCCGACCGGATGTTGATGGTGTTGTCGTCCATCCGTTTGATGCGCTCGCCATGCAGGTAACCGCCGCTTTCCTCGGTCCAAACCTTGGTGATGATGCCTTTTTTCGACTTGAAGTTGTAAAGCATCTCAGCCGCCTCGAAGGTCGATTCGCCTTGGGTGAAGACGGGCCGGCCTTGCAGCTTGCCCAACGAGTCGGCCATGCCGTAGGCGCGGCAGGTGCTGGTTTCGAGGTCGAATTCGAGGCAGGCCGCCTTGAGGTTGATATCGTCATATTGGGCCTCGGCGTTGCCGTAATAGTAGATTTTCTTCTTGTTCATGTCGCGCCAAACCGAGTCGGAGGCCGAACAAACCACCTTCGTCTCGATGGCCGAAGAGGAACGCTGGGGAGCGATGCTGCGGCGTCTTTCGCGGTTCAATGTGTCGTAACGCAACGAATCATGTTGTAGAGACGCAATGCCTTGCGTCTCAATAATTGAATCCTGGGTTTGCGATACAAGGGTGTCCGAATCGGGAATCGAATCCAAAACCAAGGCAATCGTGTCGATGATTCTCGGCTTCTCGACCAAAACGGAATCCATATCAAAATCGTGTGTATGTCGCTCAATATGAGCGGTTTGTTTGCATCCATAGGACAAAACAACGAACACCGACAACAGGCAAAATGCCGCCGTAGGAAAATATTTTCTATGGTTTGTGCGTTCTGTCAAGGCGAAACGATTACTTTTGTCGGTCGAAATCCGCTGCAAAGATAATTTTTCTTTGCGCATTAAACGAACTCAATATGATAGAACGCAAGATTTTCCGATTTGGTGCATTGGCGTTGCTTTTTCTGCTGCCTTTGTTTGCTTTGGCCCAAAAGGGCGAAAAAATACAAACCATCGTCATTGACGCCGGTCATGGCGGCAAAGACACGGGTGCCTTGGGTGCCGTCACCACCGAGAAGGCTGTCAATCTGGCCGTGGCCAAGAAATTGGGTGCCTATATTGAGGAAAACATGCCCGACGTGAAAGTGGTCTATACGCGCAAGACCGACAAGTTCGTCAATCTGAGCGAGCGCGCGGCCATCGCCAACCGCAACAACGCCGACGTGTTCATCTCCATCCACTGCAACTCCACCGAAGGCACCACTACGGCCCGAGGCGCCGAGACCTTCGTGATGGGTGAGTCGAAAAACGAGAAAAACCTTGCAGTGGCTAAAAAGGAAAACGCGGCCATCTTGCTCGAAGACAACACCGACGCCTACGACAACTTCGACCCCAACAGCACCGAAGCATACATCCTCTTCTCGCTCACGCAAAGCCTCTACCAAAGCCAAAGCCTCAATTTTGCCGACAAGGTGCAGAAGCAGTTCAAGAACAAGGCTGGTCGCCACGACCGTGGAGTGCAACAGGCCGGTTTCCTCGTGCTATGGAAGACCTCCATGCCGAGTATCTTGGTCGAGCTGGGATTCATCAACAACGTGAAAGAGGAGCAGTTCCTCAACAGCGAGAAAGGCCAAACGCAGATGGCCTTGGCGCTCTATCGTGCTTTCGAGGACTACAAGCGCGAGTTTGAGTCCGAAAACCACACGGCTTCCAAGCCGAAAGCCAACGACAAACCCGCTTCGAGCGGCAACGGCGGCACCTATTTCACCGTGCAATTCAGCACCTTGGACAAGAAAGTGCCCGTTACCGACAAGGCCTTCAAGGGCGTGAAGGAAGTGGAAGTGTATCATTACAACGGCGCGTATCGCTACACCTCGGGCCGTTTCCAAACCAAGGCCGATGCCATAGCCCGGCAGAACGAGGTGCGAAACCTGGGCTTCAAGGATGCCTTCGTCATCGCCTTCATCAACGGCGAGCGCGGCACGCTCAAGCAGGCCGAGGAGGCGCTGAAGAAATGATAAGCGTGGGGCTGTCGTACCACGGCAGCCGCATATCGCAATTACATTATGCGGCTGCACGATGTGACTGCCCTACAAATCCATTACAAAACCGGAAAACCAATCATTTTGTCGTTGCTGCCGGCCACGAGGCCGAAGCCGTTCTCCACGTTGGAATATACGCCGACAGGCTCGCGGTAGTATTGCGAGTAGTTGTTGCCCGAGGTGATGGTAGTGTAGTCCTGCAATTGAAGGTTGGTGTTCAGTCCCACATTAATCAAGGTGTCGGAAAGCAGTTGAAAGCGTTGGTTTTCAGTGTTGTAGCCTACAAAAGAGTTAAAGAGCTTTTTAATTGTCTGAAGCGGGGAAAAAGTCAGAATCTTCCCCAATCAACTTCCCTGACTTTCTGTGAGATGAACGATTTAATGTCCTCCCAATCAGCCTTGATGAACATGGGCGGGCATTCCTTGTTTTCCGCATCCTCAAAATAAGTCAAAGCCATTCGCGTCCTGAACATGGAGTGGTTAGGATATTTTTGGGCATAAAAACCAAGTATTTCCTCGAGTGAGAAGTGTTGCAGAAGAAAATAATAGTCAATGAAATCCTTTAGAGTGCCTCGGTTTTGTATGGCGTAGGTTTTCATGGCGGCAATGTCTTTCGGAGAAGCCAGCCTTATGCCATCTTCAACAACCGCTTCATCAATCCATGGATAACGAGAATAATTAACAAAATCCACCTTGATTCCGTCAATGATAAACGATTTGATGTTTCTTGAGGTCATCTCGCCATTCACTTGCCCGAAACCATCCAAAATGTCACGCAGTGCCATATTGTCGTCTGGAATCGTGCCAAAAACATCCAAATCCACCGACGACCGATGCCCGTATTGCAAAGCCAATGCGGTGCCGCCAACCAAACGGCAATTCTCCAAATATGGTTCTGCCATCAGGAACTTCAGGAGTTCCAGAGTGTGGGGTTCGATTGTGCGAAACGATAGCATCGGAAATCCTCCTTTTTTTTGCCCGAAATAAAACACAAGAACGAACGCGCCATAGGGTTCAATGTTCTGAAATTCATTGCGTATGAAACGATTTTGTTCACACCAAAATGGTCTTCGATGATATTCCAATCGCTCATTTGCCCGTATTCCAAAACCCTTTGGATAAGCCATGCGGCACTCCTGTCGATATCGAAGTTGGTCGTATCGACATCCCAAAAAAGGTATGGGCTGAGGCCGTGCAGCTTGTCCGCGTTTTCCATGTTTATTCCACCACTACCAAATAATAATTCTTCTTGCCCTTCTGCACGAGGATGTATTTCCCGTCGATGAGGTCGGCAGGAGTCATCATTTTGTCCAAAGAGACCTTTTCCTTGTTGACGCTCACGCCGTTGGCCTGCGTCATCTTGCGAGCCTCACCCTTTGAGGGGAAGATTTGCGTGTTGACGGCCATGAAGTCGACAATCGGGATGCCGGCTTCGAGGTCGGTGCGGCTGAGTTGCGCCTGCGGCACACCGTCGAAGATGTCGAGGAAGGTGGCTTCGTCGAGCTTCTCCAAGCCTTCCTTGGTCGATTTGCTGAAGAGGATGTTGCTGGCTTCGATGGCGGCATCCAAGGCCTCCTTCGAGTGTACCATCACCGTAACTTCCTCTGCCAAACGCTTTTGCAACACGCGCAAGCCCGGGTCTTTCTTGTGCTCTTCGACCAAAGCATCGATGGCTTCCTTCTCTAACGAGGTGAAGATCTTGATGTATTTCTCGGCATCCTCGTCGCTCACGTTGAGCCAGAATTGGTAGAACTTGTAAGGCGTGGTGCGCTTCGGGTCGAGCCAGATGTTGCCGCTCTCGGTCTTGCCGAACTTCTTGCCGTCGGCCTTGGTGATGAGCGGGCAGGTGAGGGCGAAGGCTTCGTTCTCAAAGCCCAACGTTCTGCGAATCAGCTCCGTGCCTGTGGTGATGTTGCCCCATTGGTCGTTGCCGCCGAGTTGCAACTTGCAGTTTTTGTGCTGATACAAATAGAGGAAGTCGTAGCCTTGCAGCAGCTGGTAGGTGAACTCGGTGAAGCTCAGACCGTCGCGGGCGGTGCCGTTGAGGCGTTGCTGCACACTGTCCTTGGCCATCATGTAGTTCACGGTGATGTGCTTGCCCACCTCGCGCGCGA
>CAMOCK010000128.1 GCA_946610645.1 uncultured Bacteroidales bacterium | reverse complement strand
GTTTCAGCGGACGCACGCGGTGCGTCCCTACGGTTTGGACCGCAATCGGGGAATTTGCCGTCGGTGGTGCGTGGTATCAAATCCGCAGTCACCAAATACGCCAACGAACACGATATTCCGTTTGCATAGCAACCCCGTTTCCATGACCATATCATTCGGAATTGGACGGAAATGAACCACATTGCCCAATATATCCAACACAATCCTGAAAAATGGGAAATGGATCGGTTTTATAAAAAACGTTGATTTAAAATATTCGGCTGCCACGGTGCGACAGCCCTACAGCCTCCCCACCATCATTTCCCTAACCGTTTTTTGGGATTTTCTGCCTCCAAAATACCTTTTTTTGGGGATAAAACAGCATTGGAACGCTCCCTAATTTTGCAGCCGAAAATCAAACATTATTCACAAATTAAAATCTCAACCCTATGAAAAGCATTAAAACCTTTGTGATGGCTGCCTTGGCCATCGTGATGTTCGGCTTTGCAAGTTGCACGAAAGAAAACAAACCCGCCGAGAAAGTGGCCGGCACCTATGAAGGCTACACGCTCGCATCGAGCAACTATTTCAGCGACATGTTCACCGCCGACGAAAAAGGCACACTCACTTTGGTGAACGACAACACTGTGAAAATCGAGTTCACTTCCAACACTTGGGGCAGCTTCACCTTCGACGCGGCCCTCGTGGAAGGCACCGCCGCTCCTTACAAAGTAACAGGCAGCGGAAAATGCCAGATGGTGGGCATGGGTGGTCAGGCCAGAGAGTATGACTGCACCGTGGAAGCCAACATCAGCGGCAACGGCAAGGATGTAATTACTTTCAATGTCCCGGCTGTCATGGGTGGTACCACCGTCGTTTTCACCCAAGGCACAGCTCCAGTTAGTCTTTATGTGGCTGGGAAATACACTGGTATTATGTCCTACGGCGTAAGCGAAATGTCGGAGGTGGAAGCCTCCATCGAGCTGAAAGCGCAGGGCGACGACAAAATCGACATCGTCCTTCCCCAAATCGGCGAAGGCATGATGAGCATCCCGGAAATCACGCTGAGCGGCATCGCTGTGAGCACCACCGACAACAAGGTGTTCGCCATCGCCGAAACCGAAATCAACCAAACCGTGGGCACCACCAATTATGTGGGCACCCTCGGCGGCAATGTCGATAACGGCAAGCTGACGCTCAACTACGCGCTCAAGCCCGGCGCCATGCCGATGGACATCAACTTCACCTTTGTCGGCGAATAAAACCCTAAGGCATGAAAAAGGCATTCTGCCTGTTGTCATTGGCTTTCGTGCTCGCCTCATGCAACGGCATCTTCAGTGGTCTCTATGACGAAGTGGAGACCACTGCGCCGTTTGGCTTCAAGCTGGTGAACGAGGCCGAGGGCAGCGGCACCATCTATCTCGATGTGCGCGACTATGAGAAGTGGACCTACATCAACTTGCGCGAGCGCACCATCGACTCGGCCAACATGGTGCAGGATGAGCCGGAGCCGCAGCATTGGGACTTTGCCCTGCACCGCTACGACGTGAAGACCAACGGCGGCGCGGCCCGCGAAACGGAGTTTCTCACGATGGACGCACTGACGGCTCATGGGCATTACGACGAGGGCACCTTCACCGCCGACACCGCCGGGCGCGTCGTGGTGGACATGTCCACGATGATGGACGGCTACCTCGGCTACCACGACTCCAGTATTAATAAGGTGCTTTCGCGCTGGCTCAATGTGGATACCAGCACCATGCCGCCCATTTATACCCTTTCGGGCAAGGTGTATGTGCTGCGCCTCGCCGACGGCACTTTTGCCGCCCTGCTCTTCACCGACTTCATGGACGAGGCCAGCGTGAAAGGCTTCGCCACCATCAAGTATATTTATCCGTTATAGGTAGATGAGCAAATTTAGTTTAAAAATTGACGCGAGCCAAGGGACGATGACTTGTGACTATGACCATGACAGCTTAGGCCAAGGGCAGAAACTTCAGCATTCCGGTGAAAGCGGCCATGGTCATGGTCAGTGGTCATGGTCAAAAAGTCCCGAATTCCCATATCCCGCGTCAAAAATCATGCAGTTTAATTTTGAACGGTTACTTAACTGAATATAAGATGATTAACAAACAATTTCGCCTCTTTGTCCTTTTGGCTTTGGTTTTGGGGGTCGGCTTTGACCTTATGGCGCAACGCACCGTCCAAGGCACCGTCAGCGATGCGGCCACGGGCGAGGCTATCATTGGTGCAGCCGTGCGCGTCAAGGAACATTCCTCTATCGGAAGCGTGACCGACCAAAAAGGGCATTACCTTCTCCATCTTCCCGACAGCAAGGCCTGCCATATTGAAGTGTCGTTTTTGGGCTACCATACTAAAAACCAAAAAATTAAATCGGGAAGTTCGATGATTTTGGATGTGGCTTTGGACGAGAAGGTCAGTATGCTTGAAACCGTGGTCGTTACGGGCACACGCACGCCCAAGCTGCTGAAAGACGTTCCGGTCATCACCCGCGTCATCGATGCCAAGGAGATTTTGGCCACCGATGTCGGCAATGTGCAAGACTTGCTCCAAGCCGAGCTGCCCGGCATCGAGTTCACCTATTCGATGAATCAGCAAGTGTCGCTCAACATGCAAGGCTTTGGCGGCAATTCGGTGCTGTTTCTCGTGGACGGCGAGCGCATGGCGGGCGAAACATTGGACAATGTCGATTACAGCCGTCTCAGTCTCAACGATGTGGGCCGCATCGAAATCGTCAAAGGCGCTGCCTCGTCGCTCTATGGCTCCAATGCCGTCGGGGGCGTGGTCAACCTCATCAGCCGCGAGGCCAAGGAACCGTGGACGCTCAACATGGGCAGCCGTTGGGGCAGCCATAACGACTGGCGCAACTGCGCTTCGTTGAACTTCAACACAGGGCGTTTCAGCAGCAGCACCAATTTTCAGCACACCTCGTGCGACCCCATCCAGATGAAAAACGATGGCGATTTCGGCACCATCTACGGCAATCACACCTTCAGCCTCAAGGAGAAAATCACGGTTTCGCCGACCCATAGGATGAAGCTCACCGCCCGCGCCGGCTACTTCTTCCGCGAGCGCGAGTCGCTCGAAACCGCCCACGACCGTTACCGCGACTTCAGCGGCGGCCTGAAAGCCGAATACGACCTCGACGAAAGCAGCGACCTGACTTTGAGCTACGCCTTCGACCAATACGACAAAAGCAGCTACGCCCTGCAAAGCGGCCTCGATGTGCGCTCCTACAGCAACGTGCAGCACAACCTGCGCGGCCTTTTCAACCACGGTTTTGGAAAGAAAAGTACCCTCACCCTTGGCGGCGACTACATGCGCGACTACCTGATGAGCTACCAATTCAGCGACAACGGCGCACACATCCAGCATACCGCCGACGCTTTCGCCCAGTTCGACTGGAACGCGACGGAGAAACTGAGCGTGATTGCCGCTCTGCGCTACGACTTTTTCTCGCAAGCCAAACTGCACCACATTTCGCCCAAATTGGGCATGATGTACAAACTCGGCAAGGTGTCGCTCCGCGCTTCCTACGCCGACGGCTTCCGCGCCCCGACGCTGAAGGAGATGTACATGAGCTTCGACATGGCCAACATCTTCATGATTTACGGCAACCCCGACCTGCGCCCCGAAACCAGCCATAACTTCAACCTCGCTGCCGAATACACACGCAACCATTACAACGTCACGCTGCTGGGCTTCCACAATCGTGTCTCTGACCGCATCACCACCGTATGGAACCAGGCCTTGAACGGGATGATGTACGAAAACATGTCGCCGCTCACCATCTCCGGCCTCGACTTCAGCGCGTCGGCCCGATGGGACTGCGGACTGCGGGTGCGCCTGTCTTATATCTTCACGCATGAAAACTTGAACGACAGCGATTTGCACACTTCAACCACGCGCCCACACAGTGCCACGGCCCGCGTCGAATACGGCAAAAACTGGAATAACTACGGTTTCAACGTTGCCCTCACAGGTCGCGCACTCTCCGCCATCACCTGCGACGAATACACCTCGCTCACCGACCTCACGGAAACGGAGCGCGTCACCTATCCAGGTTATACGATTTGGAAACTCTCCGTGCTTCAGCATATTGGGCGCGGCCTCAACCTGACCGCAACGGTAGATAACCTGTTCAACTACATCCCCGAATACTACTACAGCAACTCGCCGGCCACCACGGGCACCACTTTCGCCGTCGGGCTGTCGGTCGATGTCGACAAATACTTCAAAGACAACAAGAAATGAAAAAGAAACTGTTATGGATTGCGGGAGCGGCTGCGCTCGTCGTGGCTGCCGCCATCATTTGGAACAAGAAACTCAGCCCGACCAAGGTGGCCTTTGTCAACTATCAGATCACGACATTGGGGCAAATCGCCAAGAGCAATAACAACAACTATATCAAAATCAATGAGATAAGCGTTGATGAATTTCACAAACTCCGCAAATTCGACATGGTGATGGTGAACGGGATGGGGTTGCGCATCACGGAGGAACAACGCGCACTGCTTCAGGAAGTTGCCGAAAAGGTGCCTGTACTCACCACGGCGGCCACCAATCCCGCCAACTACATCGTCAGTCTCGATGCCGCCACAACGGATACTTTGGTGCGCTACCTCAACAACGGCGGTCGCACCAATTACCGCAGCCTGCTCAACTACATCCGCCTCCATGTCGATGGCAAACGCTTCCATTCGCATGAACCGCAGCCCGTGATGGCCGCAGCCCGCGACTTGATGTACCACAAGGACCCAAGCCGCCCCAACGACGAAGCCTTGGGCTTCAATTCCCTAAAAGAATATGAAAACTTTTTGAAAAACAATGGATTATATAATGAGAATGCCCCCCGAATCATCCTCACTGGCGTGATGGGCGAGCCGGATGCCCTCATCGCAGAGTTGGAGAAAACGGGCAATGTGGTTTATCCCGTCCGCAACCTGCGCAACTTCATCGGTAGCGGAAAGGCCGACACGATCCAACCTTCTGCCGTCATCAACATGGCGCACGGAAGGCTTGGGGACTTCATTGTTGATTATCTTGAAATCCAGAACATTCAGCTGTTCACTACCGTGTATGTGCCGCAACTCACCGAGGCTTGGGAGGCCGACAAGATGGGCATGAGTGGCGGCTTCCTAAGCCAGAGCATCGTCACGCCCGAAATCGACGGAGCCATCAGGCCCTACGCGGTTTTCTCGCACCGCATCAACGCCGACGGCTTGCAGGAAATCTATGCCGAGCCTGACCGCTTGACCGACTTTGTGGCTTCCGTCAACCGCCATACCGCACTCAAACACAAGCCCAACGCCGAAAAAAAGGTGGCCATCTATTACTACAAAGGCCCTGGCCAAAACGCCTTGGCCGCCTCTGGAATGGAGGTGGTGCCTTCGCTTTTCAATTTGTTGCAACACCTGAAAGCAGAAGGCTATCGTGTTGAGAATCTGCCCAATACGGCAGATGAATTAGGCCAACTGATACAAAGGCAAGGCTCAGTGTTGGGCATTTACGCCGAGGGCGCATTTGAGCAATTCATGCAAAATGGCAATCCCGAACTGATTGAACGACAGCAATATGAAAGTTGGGTGAAGCAGGCGTTGCGTCCTGAACGCTACGACGAGGTGAAGGCTTTGTATGGCGATTTTCCCGGCGCGTATATGGCCACGCCCGACGGTCGCCTCGCCGTGGCGCGGCTGCAATTCGGCAACATCGTGCTGATGCCGCAGCCGATGGCTGGCTTGGGCGACAACGATTTCAAGATTGTGCACGGCACTGATGCCGCTCCGCCCCACACCTACATTGCCTCCTATCTTTGGGCTCGCTTCGGCTTCGGTGCCGATGCCATCATGCATTTCGGCACCCACGGAAGCCTCGAATACACCCCACGCAAGCAGGCCGCCCTGTGCGACAACGACTGGCCTGACCGTCTCATCGGCACTATGCCACACCTCTATCTCTACACCATCGGCAACGTGGGCGAAGCCTTGATAGCCAAGCGACGTTCCTACGCGGCGTTGCAGTCGTATCTCACGCCAGCCTTCAAGGAAAGCGGCACACGCAACACCTATCGCGAACTTTCGGAAGCCGTCAAAACTTATTTCCATACGCTTGAAGCTGGCCAAAATGCCGAGCAAAACGCATTGGAAGTCAAACGGATAGCTGTGCAATTGGGTATCCATCGCAGTTTGGAGTTGGATAGTCTCATGACACAACCCTACACCGAGGACGAAATCATCCGCATCGACAACTTCGCCGAGGAACTTTCGACGGAGAAAATCATGGGAAGGCCATACGTCTTGGGCGTACCCTACGACGACAAGAGCATTGAGAGCAGCGTTTTTGCCATGACGACCGACCCCATCGCCTACAGCCTTTTGGCTTTGGACAAACTGCGCGGCAATGCCGTCGCCGATGCCGAGCGGAACAAGTCGCTGTTCACGGCCCGTTACCTCGAACCGAGTCGCCAAGTCGTGGCTTCGATTTGGGCCGATCTTAGTTTGGCCAACGATGCCTTGGTGTGCCGATTGGCGGGCATTACGCAAGCCGAGCTCGACCATGCCCGCGAGGTGGTGGCCGACGAAGCCCCTATCGACATGATGTCGATGATGATGGCCATGGCCGAAGAAATGCCCAACTTGGCCGCCCAAACCGACACTACGCATCACGTAGAGGCACCTGAAAAGGTTTCGGGCATGAAAAAGATGATGCGCAGGATGGGCAAGAACATAAGCCCCGAAAGGGCGATGAAAATGGCCAAAATGATGGGTGCCGACGACGAAGCCTTGGCCAAGATGGATGCGGCCATGCACAAGCAAGATCCTCAACCTGAACAAGTTGTAGACAATACACGCACAAACGATTCCATCGAGGCGGCACACAAGATGGAAGTCCGTTTGGCGGAGGCCATTATGGAGGTGGAACGCACGGTGAGCAACGTGGGACACTACCGCGAGTTGTTGCAGAAAAGTCCGGAAATGGAATTGGCCGCCATCGTCAATGCATTGAACGGAGGCTACAACGCCCCGTCGCCCGGCGGCGACCCCATCGTGAACCCCAATGTGCTTCCCACTGGCCGTAACCTTTACGGCATCAATGCCGAAGCTACGCCAAGCGAATCGGCATGGGAGAAAGGCAAATTGTTGGCCGACAATACAATAGCTATGTATCGGAAACGCCATAACGACAGCCTGCCGCGCAAGGTGAGCTACACGCTTTGGAGCGGCGAGTTCATCGAAACCGAGGGAGCCACCATCGCGCAAGTGCTTTATATGCTCGGCGTGGAACCGATTCGCGATGCCTTTGGGCGCGTCACCGACCTTCGCTTGATGACGACCGAAGAATTAGGCCGTCCGCGCATCGATGTGGTGGTTCAAACCAGCGGCCAGCTTCGCGACTTGGCGGCTTCGCGTCTGTTTCTCATCAATCGTGCCGTCGAAATGGCTGCCAACGCCAACGATGTCGGCTTTGGGAACTTCGTGGCCGAGGGCGTCAGGGAGTCGGAACGCTTGCTGATGGACAAGGGGATGTCGCCCAAGGAAGCCCGCGAGGTGTCGCGCTATCGTGTGTTCGGCGGTGTCAACGGTGGCTATGGCACTGGCATACAAGCCATGGTGCAGGCTGGCGACCGTTGGGAGAAGGAAGCGGAGATTGCAGAGACCTACTTGAACAACATGGGCGCTTATTACGGCGACGAAGACCATTGGGAAAACGTGCGCCAAAACGCTTTTGAGGCAGCGCTCACCAACACAGATGCCGTCGTGCAGCCCCGACAAAGCAACACATGGGGAGCCCTCAGTCTCGACCACGTCTACGAGTTCATGGGCGGCATGAACCTCGCCGTGCGCAACGTCACCGGCAAAGACCCCGACGCCTACCTGAGCGACTACCGCAACCGCAACCATGTGCGGATGCAGGAAGTGAAGGAAGCCATCGGCGTGGAAAGCCGCGCCACACTCTTCAATCCCAACTACATCAGCGAAATGATGGAAGGCGAGGCTTCGGCGGCGGCCCCCTTTGCCGAACTCGTGCAGAACACCTACGGCTGGAACGTGATGAAGCCGCAGGCCATCGACAATGCGATGTGGGACGAGATTTACGAAGTGTATGTGAAAGACAAACACCAATTGGGAACGCGCCAATACTTTGAAAACCAGAATCCTGCGGCCTTTCAGGAGATAACCGCCGTGATGATGGAAACCGCCCGCAAGGGGATGTGGAAAGCCTCGGAGCAACAATTGGCCGACATCGCGCAACTGCACACCGAACTCGTCAACCGATACAAGCCCTCGTGTTCCAGCTTTGTATGCGACAACGCTAAGCTCCGCGACTTCATCGCCGCCAAGACCGACCCCAACACCGCCAAGGAATACAACAAGAACATCAACAGCATCCGCGAGGCTTCCACCGCTTCTGGCCAAAAAGGTGTGGTGATGAAGCGCGAGCAGCTCAACAACGAGACCGACACGTCACGCAAAGTGCTGAGCAACATGGCAGTCGCCATCGGCGTGGTGTTGGCTCTGGCACTCATCGTTCTGGTGGTTCGCAAACGCCGCAAACAGGAGGAGGAATAATGCAAACCGTGGTCCTTGCCATAATGCTGCTCGTGGTTTTCAGTTTCGTGCTGAAACAAAGCTTCTTGTCATGGTGGTGGATTGTCGGTGTCGCTGTCGTGTCGGCGCTTTGGGTGGGCTTGTCATGGCCTTGGGCCATCGAGCAGAGCAAGACCCAGATTGCCGACTGGCTCACCAATCCCGCGCTGATGGCCGATACCGCCGTGCTGCTCACCGTCGACGTGGCCATGCAGATGGCGTTTTGCGTCGTGGAGGCGACCTATGGTGGGGAAACCGAGTTTCAAAAGCGCAAAAAACTGTTGCTCAATATATTGAGATATTATCCCAGCCTGTTGTTTTTCGGTGTGCTGTTCAGCCTTTTGGTCGCGCTCATCTTTGCCATGCCAGGCTTGTCGTTCCCGCTGATAGCGTGGTCGGCAGGTGGTGCGGTTTTGCTGCTCGTTCCGGCGCTTGTAGGCCTGATGCGATGGCTTTTGCCCGAAACGGACCTCCGCCTCGAATTGCTGTTCCTCTCCAATGCGCTGATGGCGGCCTTGGGCATTGTGGCCACCGTCAATGGGCGCACCGCCGTCGAGGGCTTCGACTCCGTTAGTTGGGATGCCTTGGCGGGATTGTTTGGCATGACTCTCGCTTTTGCCCTTGTTGGGTTTGCCTTGCGCAAAATCATTCGACGTAAACATGAAAAACGGATATCAACCTAATAAATCATTTTTTTTGGCAGGGGTTCCGCTGCGCTCCACCACTTATCCTTTTTTTTTGTGGCAGGGGTTCCGCTGCGCTTCACCACCTGCCTAATTTCCTTCGTCCCTACGGGACTAAAATACTAAACAACTGAAAACTAAACAACTGAAAACTAATTATGCATTACATCACAGACATTCTCTACTGGATTTCGACGGGCCTCTTGGTGCCGGTCATCCTTCTTCTGATTTATTTCTTCATCCGCGCCCTGTTGCTTGTGGGCGGCTTCTTCGGGCAGTATCTCGACCTGCAGAAAAACCAAGCGAGGCTTCGTCCACTCATCGATGCGCTTGATTGTGACAACCTTGACCGTTTGGCAGAAGCCTTGCCAAAGAAAAACCGCTCGATTTCAGTGGATTACATGAAACGGATGTTGGAAGCCGACGATGACATGACACGTGTTGAGAAGCTCCTTTCCGATTTCGAGCTTGAGGCCGAAAAGGACATGGAACTGCCCAAGACACTCGCCAAAATGGGTCCCATGCTCGGACTGATGGGCACCCTTATCCCGATGGGTCCGGCGTTGGTCGGATTGGCTAACGGCGACATTGCTTCGATGGCCTACAACATGCAGGTCGCTTTCGCCACTACCGTCGTCGGATTGTTCAGTAGCGCCGTGGGCTTCATGGCCCGACAAGCCAAACAACGCTGGTATTTGCGTGACCTGAACGATCTCGAATTTATCGCTAACCGTATCAAGGAACAACATGCAAAGCAATGAGACGCAGTATCTTAAGAAACACTGACGACGATGACCCGATGAGTGTCGTCAGCAACCTGTTCGACGTGGCCATGGTGTTTGCCCTCGCCCTCATGGTGGCCTTGGTGAGCCGATTCAACATGACCGAGATGTTCAGCCAGGACGACTTCACCATCGTGAAAAATCCAGGCAAGGAAAACATGGAAATCATCACCAAGGAAGGCCAGCAAATCAACCGCTACACGCCATCCGATGACCAAGCCACCGACGGCAAGCGTGGCAAGCGCGTGGGCATCGCCTACGAACTGGAAAACGGCGAAATCATCTACGTTCCCGAGTGATTTTTTTCGTGTCAGCAATTTGGGTATCTGAATATGTGACAAAAAAAGGCTATCTTTGCAATTTGAAAGCGCAAATTGCGTTATGAGAATGAAAACTTCAAATGAAAAGAATATGAAAAGACACTTTTTGCCCATAGCGGCCATCATGCTTGCCTTAACGCTCACAACCTTAACAAATTGCAGAAAAAAACCAGCTGACAATACTCCCGCGCAAGAAGGTCTCTATTTGGGTATCATAGGGTTCAACTCTGAACTCAACACCATGCCGCTCGGGTTGCTCAACCAGAATACAAAGACCGTTTTCCAGCGTTTCGTCGACGGTCTCACCATGCAAGACGGCACCATCCTCTACCATGCCGTCAATACCGGCCTCAACAGCCTCGCCACTGCCAAACTCCCGGCCAACTTGACCAATGTCTCAGTGGTCACATTCACCGACGGTCTCGATCAAGGTTCATACGTTTTAGGTGGCTACGCGTCTGGAGATGAATATCTTAATGCGGTTAGTTCACGCATCAGAAACGAACTCGTGGGAGGCGTCAACATTTCGGCCTATTCCATCGGTGTGCGCGGCTCTGACGTAAGCCTTGCCAACATGACCGACTTCCGAAACAACCTGAAAAAGCTTGCGAGCAACGACCAGCACGTTTTTGAGGTGAACAATATGAGCCAAGCCTCGGTAAAATTCGCTGAAATCGCACAACAGCTTTTTTCGCAAAACATCTATTATAACGTTAGCCTTAAGATTCCCGCCCAAAACCCCAACACACGAATCCGTTTCACTTTCGACAATGTTGGATCGGCGAGCCTATCCCAACGCTATATTGAAGGCGTGTATGTCCGCAATGGCGACCATGGCCAACTGACCGAAGTCACCTACCATGGCTTGCAGTGCCAGTCGGGAAGTACCGTAACGGCCACCTCACAAGGCATCTTCGACGTGTTCACCTTCCGCGATCTCCTCGACCCGCTTGACAAACCTTTGAACACCGACAATGTTAAATTTTGGAGCAAACCGAACCAAATGTCGCTTTGGGAGTCGCACAGCGAGTTCACCTCTTCGGGCAATTCACACACCGTCAGCGAATACAGGAGCGCGATGATTATGCTGGTTCTCGACTGCTCAAGCTCGCTCGGCAGCGACTTCGTCAACATGAAGACGGCGGCCAACTCGTTCATCGAAACCTTGAGCGGCAACTACAGCGGACAATAAGCAATGGAAAAAAAAGAACTGCGCACGCAAATCAAGCTGCTGAAGAAACAGCATACGAAAGAGCAGCTTTGGGAGCAATCGAAGCAAATTTTGGCCAAATTAGAGCAACACCCCGATTTCGTAAATGCCGAAAAAGTGATGCTCTACAACGCCTTGCCCGACGAGGTGCAAACGCTTAACTTTCTCGAAAAGTGGCACTTGCGCAAGAAAATCATCCTGCCCACTGTGGTCGGCGACGACATCGTCCCCGTGGAATATGGCAAAGACACCGCTTTCGCCATGGGCGACTTCAACATCCTTGAACCGCAAAACGAGCCTTATACAGGCAATTTCGATTTGATAGTCGTTCCTGGCGTCGCCTTCGACCGCAAGGGCAACCGACTTGGACGCGGCAAGGGCTACTACGACCGTTTCCTCAGCCAGCATCTTGAAGTGAAGCGCATTGGCATTTGCTTTGATTTCCAATTGGTTGAAGAGGTGCCTTCCGAGCCGTTCGACATTCGCATGGACGAGGTGATTACGCTGTAGAGACGTTGTGTGCAACGTCTAAAAATGTGAAGTCATTCTTCCAATGCCTGCTTGATGGCTTTGGCCAATTGGTCGGGGCAGGAAGTGCCCTTGAAGCCGCAGCGGATGCCTTCGAGCTTGGTGATGACATCCTCGGCTTTCATACCGTCTACTAAGGTGGCCACGCCTTGCGTGTTGCCGTTGCAGCCGCCGTAGAACTGCACGTTCCTGACGATGCCGTCCTCAATCTCAAACTCAATGGCCTGGCTGCATGTGCCTTGGGTTCGGTAAGTGTATTTCATTGTGTTCGGTTTTTGCAAAGTCTGTTGATGATTCCTGAATGTTGCGGGAACTGTTTGCTGAGGTCGTCTTTCATGCCTAACTCGAAGTTGTCGAAACTGAAGGCAGGCCCCACGGCGCAGCCCACGAGACAAAAGCCTTGTTTGGCGGGAATCTCGGCGGCGAACCATTGTTCGGGCTGTATGACGGCTTGCATTTCGCCATCGCAGCCCAAATGATGGGTGACCAACTCGCCGTTGGCGTCGATGACGTAGATGTTGAGTGGCTCGCCAGCATGGTAATACCAGATTTCGACCACATCGTGTAAGCGATGGAATGCTGATATGTCGTTGTCCGTCAGCATGTAATAGATGGTGGAGATGGGCTTTTTACCTGTCTCGTCGTTCCCGAAAAGCTGGCGATAATACCCGCCTTCGGGATGCGGTGCAAGGTCAAGTCTTTCGATGTAATCTTTTGCTTCCATTTTATTGCAGTTTCGACATGAACTTCTCGCTATCAACCACAAAACGTTCATGGATGCCTTCGCCGACAAGTGTCTCGCCTTCGAAGCATTTCACCTCGAAGACCAAACGCCGGCGGTCGACTTCCGTGAGTTCTGCCTCGCAGCGGATGGTTGTACCTACGGGACTGGCTTTCAGGTGCTTGATGTTGACGGCGATGCCAACGGTGGTGTTGCCTTCGCCAACCTTGTCGGCCACGCTCATCAGGCAGGTCTTCTCCATCAGGGCAATCATGGCGGGGGTGGCAAATACCTCCAAGGCGCCTGAGCCGTAGACGGCGGCGGTGTCCTTGTGCTCCACCACGAGCGTCTCGCTGTGGCGGAGTCCTTTCAGCATGTCGTAGTCCATCAGCCTTGGAAATTCATGGTGATGTTGACGATGACGTCGGGGTGCAGCGAGCGACCCACGGGGCAGCTTTCGGCGGCGGCCCAGAGGAGCGATTTCTGCTT
>CAMOCK010000127.1 GCA_946610645.1 uncultured Bacteroidales bacterium | reverse complement strand
GGCGCACCTCTTCCCATCCCGAACAGAGAAGTTAAGCCCCGCAGCGGCGATGATACTGCGCCAAGGCGTGGGAAAGTAGCACGCCGCCCACCCACAACGGAACAACCCCAACCAAAATATGGCTGGGGTTTTCTGTTTTCTAAGGTACAACTGCACCAACCCTGATGGTCTTTTGTATGCTCATATCATGAAGAACAATGGCATATACCTCAACAACCCTTCAAATGAAGGTCGTTGGATTCCAGTTGGAGAAACCGATGGAGATTCCTTTATTCGGGTGGCCACCTATTAAGGAATTGGGTCAAAAAACTCATCCTTAAAATTCACGAAACAGACACGTTCCTTTGCTCTAGTCAGGGCAGTGTAAAGCCATCGCAGGTCTTCCGTTTCCAAAACTTCTTTTTGGTTGAAAGACGAGTCGATGAAAACCGTGTCCCATTGGCCGCCCTGTGTTTTGTGGCATGTCAGTGCATAGGCAAACTTTATCTGCAAAGCATTGAACCATGGGTTATTCTTCATCTCCTTATAACGTTCGCGACGAATGGGAATATCCTTGTAATCTTCCTCGATGGCTTGGAATAACCTGCGGTTCTCATCTTCTGTTAGGGAAGCACTGTCGCTATTGAGCGTGTCCAACAAAACCTTAGCTTCAATGCTGTTCGCATCGGGATAGTCGATAAAGCTGAGTTCCACTTCAGCGAAGCGGAAACCGTACATTTCCTCAAATCGTTTGATTTTCCTGACCTCAGCCATGTCGCCGTTGGCAATGAAACTGATTTCGTCATTGCCAACGGCCCAATGGTAGTTGTTCTTTACGATCATCAGTTTGTCGCCTGTCGCAATCTCGCCTTCGATGTTCAGGATCCTGCTTCGTATGGCATTATTGTAGATGTTTGCGCGTTTGTTCGACTTGCAAACGATGATAGATTCGTTGTCGGAATTTCCCGAAAAAGCGTTATATAACAATTCCTCAAAAGTCTCTGGGTCAATCTTTTGCATGTCGTTAAACCCGTTTAGGTTGAAGATTTGCAGAGGGTAGGATCGACTATCATGTTTAAGAAGTTCCCTGATGTGTGTAGCGTTGTAGAGTATGCCTGATGTCAAAGCTTGGCGTTTTACCTCGGTTAGTTCGTAGGTGGCGGCCGTCACAGGGAATTCCGACTTCAGGTAGTCGCAATCCAAGGCCGGACTACCTTTAGATTCGACGGGAGGCAATTGTGCTGTGTCACCAATGAGCAGCAATCGGCATTTCTCTCCGCTGAAAACGTATTCCATCAGGTCGTCGAGCAGGCTTTTTCCTCCCAATTCTTTTTGCTCCCCAATCATTGATGCTTCATCGACGATAAACAGCGCGTTTTTGTGTTTGTTTTCGCTGCGCACCATCCTTATGCTGCCGTCGGGGAAATGCATGGTCTGGTAAATTCGTCTGTGAATGGTGGAGGCGGCGTTGTTCGTGTATCCGCTCAACACTTTGGCGGCTCTTCCTGTTGGTGCCAATAGCACGAATCTCATTCCAATCGTCGGCAGGGTTTTGACCAAAGCCCTCACCAATGTGGTTTTTCCTGTTCCTGCATAGCCTTTAATGATATAGGTGGGGTTTTCCTTTTCGGAAAGTAGGAAAGCGGAAAGATGCCTCAGTACAGTGGCTTGTCCGTTGGTGGGTTCGAGGCCGAAGCTCTGAAGTAGTTTTTGATATAAATCGTTGTGGTTCAAAATCATGGCTATTCAGAAAGGGTATCCTATTCCGAAATTCAACTTGAGATTGCCCGCTTGGTCGAAACGCCAATAGTTTCCTGAAGCGTTGGGGAAAGGATTGCGCATGGCATAGGCCAGGTCCAGGCGTAGAATGAGGAACGACACATCGAGGCGAAGGCCAAATCCTGCATCAAGGGCGATTTGCTTGTAGAATTCGCTGAACTTGAACTCGCCGCCAGGGATGCCTTCATTGGGATGGTAAAGCCAAACATTGCCAGCATCGACGAACACGGCCCCGTTGATGATGTTGTATAACGGGAACCGAACTTCGGCATTGGCTTCCAACTGTATATCGCCAGTACGCTCAAAGTCGCCATAGTGGGAAATGAAACTACCGGGCCCGACACCGTGGTAGTTCCAGCCGCGCAAACTATTGGCGCCGCCAGCATAGAAACTGCGCTCGAAGGGCAAGTCTTCCGAGTTGCCGTAGGGCAGTCCGAAACCGACAAATTCGCGAAATACAAGCCATGATTCACGCCCGAGGTCGATGTGTTGGCGGATGTCGAAACTGCTTCTGAAATATTGTGCGTAACGTATTCCAAAAACATAGTGATGGTTCTCGTTGATTGTCATCAACTTGGTTTTGTTGAACAGTGAAAGCAGGTTGCCGCTTGTCTCGAGATCGGCCCTGAGGTAGAAGAAACTGCCCGTCTTGTTGATGTTTTGCGTGCTATATATGAAGGAATATCGGGTGCCGAAAATCAGATGGTCGGTATATTGGTCTTTTTTCCGTTGATTGGTTTGTTGGTCGAGATAGCTTTGGAAGAGACTTTCCATGTTGGTGATTTTCACGCTGTTAAGATGGATTGGGGAAAAGGTGTGGTGAATTCGGTTGCTACCTTCCCAATCGTAGCTGAATGACGCTGTTGAGATAAAACGCGAATAATAGTATTTGATTTGCGCATTTACACCGAGGTTCACCGTGGTGGTGGGTTGGTAGTCTCTCGCGAAATTACGCAAAGGGATGGGACTGAGGAATTTGGGGAACAATAAACTGGTAGAGAGTCCCAACTCCCTGGTGTTGAATATTTTGCCTTTATCTAACGAATCGCTCAAACTAATCACTTTTTGTGCTTCCAAACCTCCTTTGAGGCTCATTTGGAAGACTTCTGCACCACGGAAGAAGTTGTTGTTCGTGTAGGAAAGGCTCCCTTTGATGCCCAAGTCGCTGTCGGAACGGGTGCCTTCGGCCTGGGCTGTGAAGGAGTGCCGGTCGGTTTGCTGCATGGTGATGCGGCAATCTAAAAGATGGGAGGAGTCGTTAGGGCTTGGAACTGAATCGAAAGTGATGTTGACATTGCTGAAAACGCGCAGGTTGTTCAGTTTTTGGTATGTAGTTGTGACGTTTCTGTATATATAAGGCATCCCTTGTACGATTTGGATGAGTCGGGTGAGGGATTGAGGCCTCACCATGGGTTTGTTGTAATAATAGAAATCCAGTGTGTTGGGGAGTTTTCTTCTTCTGCCAACATCCACGGTCAGCGAAACCGAATCGACAGGACGTTCTCCCAGTTTGAAAACGGAAAAATCGGGGAAAATCCTGATTTTGTTGATGTGATAGCGCCTGTGAGCAAGCTCGTTTTTAGAGACTTTCATGGTGACAGACATGCTACGGTTCATGAAGTTGCTGTCCACCTCGTAGTGGATGTTGTCGCGTTTGAAGTAATAATAACCTGAGTTTCTGAGCCTTTCCGTAATCATGTCTCTTTGGTCGCTGATGGCAAACTCGTCGTAAATGTCACCTTCGCGGATTGGGAATTTCTTCACGTCGCGCATGATGAATCGTTCCATCAGGCTGTCCTCGATGACATATTGTAATTTGTTGATTCGGTAGGGTTCGGTGGGAATGACGGTATAATGTACCTTGGCAAACTTTTGCTCATGGTTCATTGTATGGGTCACCTTTGAATGGAATCGTCCGATTCTGTCGAGATAGCGCATCATTTGCGATGCGGAACGGTCGGCCTCGGCTTTGTCATAATATACGGGCTCTTTGGCGAAGTTCTTGTTCATCCATTTCCAGAACTTGCTGTTGGGATTGCTCTCCGACTTGTAATAAACCCAAATCGGGAATTTTGTCTGCAAGGGGTTTTTATAGGTTTTCAAGGCGATGTAGGAAGACAGCTTCGACTTGCTGATGCCTGTGTCCTTTTTCTCGATGACTACGGAATTCTTCTTTACCAAATACTTTCCCTCGGGTACATAACGACCTATGTCGCATGAACTTAGAACGATGCAGAAAAGTGCCAAAAGAATAATATTTAACTTCTTTTCCTTCAAAGGCTTGTTGGATTTTGCGCAAAGGTAAGAATAATTCCCTTACACCACCTCGGCCACGGTGAAATTGCTGCCGCCGACGAAGACCAAATCGCCAAAATGGGCGTTATTGACCGCCGAGCGATAGGCGTGGCTGACCGATTCGAACACCTGCCCGCGCAAGCCCATCTCGAAGGCTTTCTCGGCCAAGATGTTGGCATCCAAGCCGCGAGGAATGTTGGCTTTGCAGAAATAATAATCGGCGTTGCGGGGCAATAGTTGCAACACGCTGTCGATGTCCTTGTCGTTGACCATGCCGAGCACGAAATGCAGCTTGCCGTATTGCATTTCAGCCAATTGGCGCACTACTTCAGTGATTCCGGCCACATTGTGCCCCGTGTCGGCGACAGTGAGCGGGTCTTTGCAGAGGATTTGCCAACGTCCCATCAAATGTGTGTTTCTGATGACCTTCCCAATGCCGTCTCGTATGTCGCCTTCCGAAAGGTCGAACTTGCTGCACAACAGGTCCAAAGCGCACATCACAGTGGTGAGGTTTTTGCGCTGGTAATTGCCCATCAGCGGGGTTTCGAGGGCTTCCATGTAAAGCTCGCTGTTTTTCCAGATGTCGAACTTCTGCACTATGGCCGACTCGATGTGGATTTTGTCGCAGTCGAAAATCTGGTCGGCGAAGTAAATGGGGCTGTTGCATTCCTTGGCTTTGTCAATGAAGACTTGTGCGGTTTCGGGATGGGTTTCGCCAATCACGACAGGGATTCCGGGCTTGATGATGCCTGCCTTTTCGTAGGCTATTTCCGCCCGCGTGTCGCCAAGGAACTTCATGTGGTCGAGGTCGATGTTGGTGATGACGCTCAGTTCGGGCGTGATGAGGTTGGTGGAATCCAATCTGCCTCCCATCCCGACTTCCACAATGGCGATGTCGACCTTTTCCTTCGCGAAATAGTCAAACGCCATGCCAACGGTCATCTCGAAGAAGGAAAGCTCCATTGTCTCAAACTTATTCTTGTAAGTTTCAATGAATTGCGTGACGTTTCCCTCTGGAATCATCTCCCCGTCGATGCGGATGCGCTCGCGGAAGTCGCGGAGGTGTGGCGAGGTGTAAAGGCCAGTCTTGTAGCCGGCTTCTTGGAAAACAGAAGCCAACATGTGCGAAACGGAGCCTTTGCCGTTGGTGCCGGCCACATGCACCGACTTGAAGTTATTTTGCGGATTGTCAAGAAGTTGTAGAAGTTGGATGGTGTTGTTTAGGTCGGCTTTGTAGGCTGCGGCCCCAATGCGCTGGTACATCGGGAGCTTGTTGAACATCCATTCGAGGGTTTCGGAGTAGGTCATTTTAATTCGGAATTTTGAATTAAGAATGATGAATGCAGAATGAACTAAACTGATTATTGTAGTTTTCGCCATTCTGCATTCCGCATTCACAATTCTGCATTTTTTTACTGGTTGATGACAAAATTGTAGGTGATTGTGCCTTTCTGCTGTTCTGGCGCGGTGGGGTCGGAAACGAAAGCGGAACGCAATGCGGATTGTACGGCTCTTTGACGCATTTCGCTGTTAATCAGCGTGGTGCCTTTAGGCGAAACTTCAGCCCTGACCACTTTGCCTTCGCGGTTTACCCAAATATCAACCACTACGGTGCCTTCTTCGCTGAAGTCGTCGCTGGGCCGGTGCAGGCTTTTTGCGCCACGACCGCCAAGGCTGTAGCCTGGGCCGTTGCCTTTGCCTCCGTTGCCTTCATATTGCTTGATGCCCGCCAGTCCGTTGGGCTTGCCTTGGTCGCCGGGTTGCCCTGTGATGCCTTCCGAGCCGCCGGCTTGGGGCGTGTCGCTGCCTTTGAACAAGGCCTTTTGGTTGACGGTGGGCTTGGGTTGCTCGACGGGTTTTTCTTCCTTGGGTTTGCTGACCTTCGGCTTCTCGATGGCCGGGGCTTCATCATCGTTTTGGGTGAGGTTTTCTTCCTTGCTCTTTTCCTGTTTTTGTTCGGGTTGTGCGGCCTGCGGTATGGCGGGCTTTTCGGGCTGGATGTTGCCCATACCTTGGTCCATCATGCCCAAGTCGACTTCAACGCCTTCCTCGCCGGGCAGCGGCAAAGGCGTGCGGAAGGCCATCAGGAAAAGCATGAGGACTGCCAAAGCGTGCACAACGATGGTTCCCGCTATGGCTATGCCCTTGTCTTTCTTTTCGTTACTACTCATAGAGCCTCCTATTTCTTTGGCGCGGTGGCCAAGATGACCTTATGGTTGTTGCTCGTCGCGTTGTTGATTTGGTTCACCGCATCTATCACGTTCACAATGTATTGCACTGGCACGGTCTTGTCTGAACGCAGCACCACAGTGGCTTGCGTGTCGGTGCCGATTTTGCCGTTGATGAGTTCCATGAGTTGAGTCTCGTCAGCTTGGGTTTCGTCAACGAAATAGTTGTAATCTTCATCGACATAAACCGTGACAGTCTGCTTGGCCATGGTCTTGCTGTTGCTCGACGGCAGCATGAGCTTGATGGCGTTTGGCGCAACCAAAGTCGAAGTCAGCATGAAGAAAATCAGCAGCAGAAACACCAAGTCCGACATGGACGAGGAGTTGAACGTAGGCTCTACCTTGTTTCTGGATTTGATAGCCATAATGCGCTGGTTTTAAGCGGGTTCGTTCAGAACATCCATAAATTCGGTCGCCTTTGCCTCAAGCAAATTGACGACTTTCTGGATTTTCGTGGAGATGACGGCGTGGAAGATGTAGGCAATGATGCCGGCGATCAAGCCGCCGACGGTGGTCACCATGGCTTCGTAGATGCCCGACGAGAGCAGTTCGATATCAATGTTGTTGCCCGCCATCGACATATTATAGAATGCGCGAATCATGCCTGTCACCGTACCCAAGAAACCAATCATCGGGGCAGCACTGGCAATCATGGCGAGGATGCTTACGCCACGCTCCAATTTCGCGACCTCCAGATTTCCAACGTTTTCAATGGCAAGATTGATGTCGTTCAGCGGGCGACCAATGCGAGACAGTCCTTTTTCGATCATGCGCGAGATAGGGGTGGAGTTGCCTCTGCAAAGAGCCTTGGCCGAGTCGAGTTTGCCGTCTTTCATGTACTCGCGGATGCGTTCCATGAAGCCGCTGTCGTATTTCGTGGCGCGGCTGACGGTGATGTAGCGTTCGATGAAGATGTAGACCGCGATGATGGAAAGAATGGCCAAAACAATCATGATCCATCCGCCCTTGGTGGCAAGTTCGAGGATGGAGAGTTTGAATTCGGTGGGTTGGGCTACGGTTTCTGCCGCCGCTGTGCCCAAATCATTAACTGCTTCTTGAATTTGTAACAGGTTCATATTGTTCGTTGTTTTGTCGGACGTTTCGATAGTCTCAGCGACCCTTAGCTTTCTTAGCTGAGCTTGTCGAAGGGCCGTATTTCTTTGTTTTAACTAACTAAAAGTATCTTCGTTTATTGTATTATCTCATATCAATTATATCAACTTTCGGGTAGGCTTTCGCGTCGAAGGTAAAGAATTTGTCGTCCAATTTCTGGTCGAATTTCACTTCCTTGACGTTGATGACCATCTTGCTTCCGTCTTCCACATAGATGTCGGCACTTTTGATTTCAGTGGTTTTTGTATTGATTTTCAATGTAATGCGTTTGTAAATGCCTTTCGGGTTGGCCAATTCAACGGTGCAAAGGCCGTTGCTGTCCATTTTGGAAACGGTGGCGGCGTAGTTTTCGTCCAAGGAAGTGAGCAGTTTCAAAGGCGTGTTGTCGGTGCCTTCGGAGGCGTTGCTTACCATAACCTCTTCTTCATCAACGAGATAGGTCCAGATACTCTTGCCGTCTGAGATGTTTTGTTGTTCGGCAAGTTCCACTTTGTAGGCCTCTTCTTGCAACCAAGCGTGGCCTTTTTGCGCTTCGCTGAGATTTTTTCCGTCGGGACTGAACTGATAGTCGAAAACCAGCTCCAAGTTCTTGTGGCTCTTGAGTTGGTTCACGAAGGTTCGGACGAGGGCATCTGCGCTGTTTTGTGCTTTCAAAGTGCTGGCTGTTAGGATGATAGCCAATCCGATAAGGAAATTACGTGTTTTCATTTTTAGATTCCGTTGTCTTTGTTGTAGATGTCCCGCAAAATCTGTTCCAAAGCGAATTCGTCTCTCACTTTCACCTCGCGCGACTTGCTTCCGGAGAACGCCCCGACGATGCCGGCGGCCTCCAGTTGGTCGATGATGCGGCCTGCGCGGTTGTAGCCAAGCTTCAGTTTGCGCTGGATCATCGAGGTTGAACCTTGTTGCGTCTGCACCACAATGCGGGCGGCTTCCTCGAAGAGGCTGTCGCGCTCGCCCTCGTCGTCGATGTCGACGGCTTCGCCCTCTTCTTCCGGCACTTCGGGCAACATGAACGCTTCGGGATAGCCGCGTTGTGCACCGATAAATTCGGTCACTTCCTTGACCTCTGGCGTGTCGATGAAGGCGCATTGCAGGCGCACAAGGTCGTTGCCGGTGGAAAGGAGCATGTCGCCGCGTCCAATCAATTGGTTGGCACCGCTTTGGTCGAGGATGGTCTTGGAATCGACGGCAGAGATGACGCGGAAGGCGATACGGGCTGGGAAGTTGGCCTTGATGCTGCCCGTGATGACGTTGACAGAAGGCCGTTGCGTGGCGATGATCAAGTGGATGCCGATGGCACGGGCCAATTGTGCCAAACGAGCGATGGGCGACTCCACCTCGCGGCCTGCGGTCATGATCAGGTCGGCAAACTCGTCTACAATCAACACGATATAAGGCATGAAGCGGTGCCCCTCGGTGGGCAGCAGCTTGCGTGACTTGAATTTTTCGTTGTATTCGATGATGTTGCGGCATTCGGCTTGCTTCAGCAGGTCGTAGCGGGTGTCCATTTCGATGCAGAGCGAATTGAGTGTGCGCACCACTTTCTTTACGTCTGTGATGATAGCGTCTTCGGAATCAGGGAGTTTGGCCAAATAATGACGCTCGATGCGGTTGAACAAAGTCAATTCGACTTTCTTTGGGTCCACCATCACGAATTTCAGCTCAGACGGATGTTTGCTGTAAAGCAACGAGGCTATAATTGCGTTGAGTCCCACCGACTTGCCTTGACCCGTGGCACCTGCCATCAGAATGTGCGGCATTTTGGCAAGGTCGAAGACGTAGGTCTCGTTGGAAATGGTCTTGCCGATGGCGCAAGGCAGGGCGAACTTCGAGTTTTGGAACTTTTCTGAAGCCAACACGCTGCGCATCGAAACGGTTTCGGGCTTGCTGTTGGGCACTTCGATGCCGATGGTGCCCTTGCCGGGAATGGGCGCGATGATGCGGATGCCCAAGGCTGCCAAGCTCAAGGCTATGTCGTCTTCGAGGTTCTTGATTTTCGAGATGCGGATGCCGGCGGCAGGCACGATTTCATATAAGGTGACCGTCGGGCCAATCGTCGCCTTGATCTTGTCGATGGCGATGCCGTAGTTGGCAAGGGTTTCCACGATCTTGTTCTTGTTGGCTTCCAATTCCTCGCTGTTGATTTCCGATTTCTTGTCGCCGTAGTCGTTCAGCATGTCTAAAGTCGGGAACTTGAAGTCGCGAAGTTCATAGCGCGGATCGAAAGGCGTGTCGATGGTGTGGTGTTCCATGTTTTTAGGCTGTTCCACCGTTTCTTCCTTCGGCGTGTCTTCAATGACCAATTCCACCTTGCTTTCCGCTTCGGTCTCGTTGTCCTGTTGAACGGTGACCTTGGGTTTGTTGTCTGTAACAGGTTCCACGATTGTGGCCACCGAAATGACAGGGTTGTCGGGCGTAGTCGTTACCTCGATGGGTTGGTTTCCACTGTTTTGCGGCTTGATGAAAGTATTCTCTTTTGGTGCGTTGCTCGTCTCGTTTTCGTTGTTCACGATTTCCAGTTCGGGGCTCTTGGTGTAGGAAGTCACGGGCGGCAGGTTCGAAGTGTTGGGGTCGTCTTCTTCCTCGTCGGGGTCGGTGATGTCGTCGTCAGGGTCGAGATCTTCGCCGTGGTTGCTGTTTTGCTTTTCGCGTTCCAGTTCTTCCTTGATGCGCTGCTCGGCGGCGAGGGCTGCTTGGTGTCGGAGCTCGGCTTCGCGTTTTTCGCGCAACTGCTTGATGTGGTTGAAGGTGAGGTTGAATTGATAGACCGCGAACACCAAAAAGAGGAACACGAGTATGAGTATGGTTCCAGCCTTGCCTACATATTGGTTGAGCAGGGTATTGAGCCATTGTCCGACCGCACCGCCGAAGATGGCGCATTGTGGGGCGGAGACTGCGATGAACGCGAAAAACAGCGGCAGCCAAACGAGGCACACAAGCGCGTATTTCCATAGGCTCCACATCTTGATCCGTGCGTTGTCGGTGAGGGTTAAACCTATGATTGACAGCAGGTAAACAAAGAAAAACGACCCGATTCCAAACGACTCCTTGATGAGCGTTTGAGACAGGAATGCGCCCAAACGCCCTGTGCGGTTTTCCAGTTGGATTTTTTCGCTAAATATTTGGTAGCCAAATTCTTGGTGGTTTCCTCCGAAGAAACTGAAGAAATAACTCAACATGGCGATGAAGAGGTAAACCGCCAAGCAAATGAACAAGATTCCTATGATGCGTTTGGTTTTGCCATCTTTCGGATTTTGCTCTTTTTTAGGCTTTTGCGGCTTTGGCTCTTTGTTTTTGAGCGTTTTTTCGACCTTTTTAGGGGTCTCCTTTTTAGGTTTCTCCTCTTTTATCTGTTCTTCGGCGATGATTTCCTTCTCCTCTAAATATTCAGGTTCGGGAGCGGATTTCTGTCTGAAAGTGTTCTCTTTACGGTTGTTTCCTGCGGTCATATTCAATCTTCGTTAATGGGGTGCAAAAATACGCAAATTTGTTGGTTTTTTGAAGGTGCCTGTTCAAGAAAAATCAACCAATATGGGCTTGTTCTTCTTTGCCAATAGGATAATGGATGTCTTCGTATTCCGCAATCAAATCAGAAATAATGTCAAGTTCCAGCATACGCGGGTCATCCATAGAATCATTATCACTTGTCATATTTAAAGTTCATCAACTCGTTTTAGCAACGCTTGATACATTTGTTCTGATTTGATTTGTGCCATTATTTATTGATTCAAAAAGCAAATCCCACCCCAAGGGAAATGCCCGAAGTGTGGGTTTTGGCCACCGCGTCTTTGTCTATGTCGAGCAGGCCATATCGGTAACTGCCATAAATATTGAGGCGCTTGTAACTGAAAGCCACTCCCGCAACCGCTGAAAGGTCAAGGCGTTTGTAGTCGTGCTTGCTGAAGTGGGAATCGCCATAGTCGCCGTACCAAGGATGGACTTCGGCGTTGCTGTAGTCTTGGTCGCAGATTTTGATGGTGCCGCCGAGGCCGTAAGTCAACATTGGGCCAATGAAGGGCCCGACTTTCCAGTGGTCGCTGATTTTGCAACTGTAATTCAGCATCACGGGGACATCAACATAAAAGACATTGGAGATATACCTGTGTTGCATAGGCCTTAAAATGGATTTGGAGAGGTGAAGATGATTCCATCTGAATTGCCCGCCTACTGAGATGCCGAATTCTTCGGAAAGTCGGAAATTGTAGTTTACCCCTAACGAAAGACCACTATAACTTTCTGAATGTAAGGAATTTATGCTAATTGAAGGTGCGTCTCCTGTCGGTGTGCCTCCTGTAGAGATTCTCTCCGTGATAAAGTTGTGTGGTAGGCCAAAATTGACGCTAAACTGTGCCTGCACTTTTTCAGCAACGAACATTGTGGCAACAAGAGCCACGGCTGTGATTAACTTTTTCATTTTTTCAAATTTAGGGTTAAAAACAAATCTGAACCTTACGAAAATGTGCCGAAACGTCACTTCGGGATCCTGAACATCCGTTTCCAGCGGATGCCGCCGTTCTCCTTGTCCAAAGAGAGCCACACGAGAATGGGCTTGCCGACAATGTGGTCTTCGGGCACAAAGCCCCAATAACGCGAGTCGGCGGAGTTGTGGCGGTTGTCGCCCATCATCCAATAGTAGTCCATTTCGAAAGTGTAGCTGTCGGCGGGCATTCCGTCGATGAGGATTTGGTTGTCTTGCACCTTCACGTCGTGCAGCTCGTAGGCATGGATGATGCGCTCGTAAAGCGGCAAGGTGTTGAGGTCGAGCTTTACCGTTTCGCCTTTCTTCGGGATGTAAATCGGGCCGAAGTTGTCGACGTTCCAAGGATAGAGGTCGGGACGGTTGGGGAAAAGGCTGGTCGAAGTGCCTTGGCCTGGGGCTTGGATGTTACGCATCACCGAGGTGACGAATGGCAGCTTGATGAGTTCGTCGGCCACCTTCGCGCTGATGTTGAGGATGAAGGTGTTGGGGTCGGCGGTGCGGTAGCCTTCCGTGATGCTATATTTGTCCAAAACCTGCTTGTTGATGCCGCCGGAAGTGGTCACCACGGTGTAGTTGTGTTGCATATTTTCGGGTTCAAAGGCCTTTTCGCCGTTGATAAACACCACTCCGTCAACGATTTTCAGGCTATCTCCAGGCATACCGATGAGGCGTTTCACATAGTTTTCGCGCTTGTCGACGGGGTGACTGATGACCTTGCCGAAGTTTTGGTGGTCGCTCCAAACCTTCTTGCGGCCATATTCGCGCACGAGGTCATAATAGTTGATGCTGCTTTGGAAAATGTCGCAGACCGTGTCGCCGGCGGGATAGTTGAACACGATGGGGTCGTAACGCTTCATCGTCGTCACGCCTGGATAGCGGTGATATGGCAACTTGATCCATTCCAAATAGGATTTCTTGGTCTTGCTCCCCGGCAAGGTGTTGTGCACGAAGGGGAACGAAAGCGGTGTGTTTTGTCCCTTGGGGCCATAGTGTATCTTGCTGACAACCAAATAATCACCTACGCATAGTGATTTCTCCATGCTCGAAGTGGGGATGGTGAACATTTCGAAGACATAGGTACGGATAATCAAAGCGGCGACGACAGCAAAAATGATGGCATCGAACCACTCGCGGGCTGCTGACTTCTTGGGGCGAGAGGCTGTGGCGGGGTCTTGGTATTTGTCGTTTTTGGCGATGATGGGGAAGAAAATGAACGGCAGGATGGCGGCCATGCCTTCCTCCCAGACCTTGAACCGTCCGAAGCATTTGCCCAACTCGACGAGCATGAGCAGCAGCATGAAGATGTTGATGTAGGGGAAGACGATGAAGAACCACCACCAGAACTTTTTCTCTTTGCCGATGATTTTCAGCATGATATAGATGTTGTAGTAGGGGATGAGGCTGTAGTAGCCCTTTTGTCCGGCGGCTTCGAACTGCTTCCAGCAGAACGCAATCGGGATGGTGAACAGCGCTGGAACGATGAGGATGAACAATAATAATGACATGTCGTTTATTGAATTTACTTGCTAACGCGAAAAGGGGTGAAATATTATTTCAAGGTGCAAAAGTAGTGATTTTCGTGATGCTCCTTTTGAAAAATTAATAGAATGTAGTGTGTTGGAAAATAATCCAAACCGCAAAATTTGGTGTAAATTTAGCGGTTTTGTGTATCCTGGAGGGAATTTACCTCAAGAATTTCATACCGTCAAGCAAAAAACCGGATTTTTCAAATCAAGGCTGAATAATCTCTGGGATTACCAAAGCGCTACTTGATTTCCTCAAACAACGCATCCATCGTAATCTGTGCAACGATGTGGTCGGAATAGGCGTTCCGTTGCAATCCGTTGGCGGTGATGAAAGTGGGAATGGTGCCGCCCGAAAATGTGGTTTGTTGCTTGAAAAGTGCCACGCGGTCGGTGTATTTCTCGTATTCTTCCTTGTCGAGGAGGTAGGGTTTTTCGCTGTATTTTGCCTCGCATAGGTTGATGAGGCGGTCGGCGCGTTCGATAATGAGGTCGATTTGGGCCTGCTTTTGGGTTGCGGGGTCGATGCCACGCCAAGAATAATGTTCTGTTTTTATCCCGCCAATCCGAAGTGCCTGTTTGATTTGTGGGATGTGCGTCAGGCAGATGCGCTCAAACGATAGTCCCATCCAGGTGTTGATTGCAGGCGTGTTGAGGCTTTGTGTCCAAAACTGCTCGTTTGAAGTCTGGCTTTTCATGAATTGGAGGTAAAAGAGAGAGTAGAAATCGAGTAGTTGGTATAGCCCGTTGCGCGTCGAGATGGTTTTGTCCTTGACGCGGTAGAACCTGATGATGTCGCAGTCCACAAGGTTTTGGAGCATTTGGGTGAGGGTGCCGTTGGCGTTGCTGCCGATGGCTTTGGCGATTTCGTCGCGCGTTAGGCCTTTCTTTTTCTCAAACAAGGCTTCCACAATGGCGATATACGGTTCCGGATGGTTGAACAAGGTTCTGTAAAGCCGATGGAACTCGCGTTTCATCTCGCCGTCGGCCTGGAAATACAGCCGGTCGACGTTTTGTGCAAGGCTTTCGGCTGGATCGAGCAGGCTCATGTAATAAGGTATGCCGCCCATAATCATATAGGCTTGCAATACCATCAACCTGTCCCATGGGAAACCGTATTCCTGAAAATACAGTTCGGTTTCGCGCAGGTTGAATTCTTTGAGGTGCATCTCATGGGTGATGCGATTGTGCAAGCCGCCGTGGCTGTCTATGACGTTCTTCATCATCCACGAGGTGGCCGATCCGCATACGATAAGCAGCAGATTGTCTTGCAACGAGGCCCAACTGTTCCAAAAATAGCCCAATGCGTTGACAAAGTTCGATTTGCGGGTTTCAAAACACGGCAGTTCGTCGATGAAAACCACACATTCCTTTCCATCCTCCATTTTCTCTGACAGGAAACGATGAAGGGTTTGAAAGGCTTCATACCAATTTTTAGGAGTTTTATGTGCGGGTTGGCCGTACAATTCCAAAGCATCGCAGAAGGCATGAAGTTGGGCGTTTTTGTCGCCATCCATGATGCCTGTCATAGAAAAGGCGAGCCTTCCTTTGAACACTTGGTTGACGAGGAACGTCTTTCCTACACGGCGACGGCCATAAATTGCTACGAATTCAGCCCTGTTGGAGGCTGCATATTTGTTCAACAACCTGATTTCTTCATTTCGCCCGATGACTTGCTTTTGCATGATGCCACAGTTTTGATTTCGAGGCAAAAATACAAAAACATTCGGATATGTTCGCTAAATCGCCCGATTTTTTGCCGTTTTAGCGAATAAATCGCGATTCATTCGCTAAAACGGCGCTTTTTTAGTCGATTTAGCCAACGAATCCGTCAAATCCTCCCCATCAAATCCTCCATCGAGTAGCAGCCCGTCTTGCCGAGCAGGAACTCCGCTGCGGCGATGGCACCGAAGGCGAAGCCCTTGCGGTTGTAGGCCTCGTGGGTGAGGGTGAGGCGGTCGGCCTCGGAGTCGGCCACCACGCTGTGGATGCCGTTCACCTCGCCGATGCGGGTCACATTAATATATAAGGTGTGGTCGGTGGGCGCGTCGATGCTCCAGTGGTCGTAGTCGTGGTTGACGCTGAGGATGTCGTTGGCCAATTTCACGGCGGTGCCGCTGGGCTTGTCCAACTTGTGGATGTGATGGGTCTCGGCCAACGAAAGTTGATAGCCATATATTTCGGCAAAACGCGCCAACTGCTTGTTGAGTAGGAACATGATGTTCATCCCGATGCTGAAGTTGGGTGCGTGGAAGAGGCTTTGGCTCTCGTTGAGGCAGCGCATCCTGATTTCGCCGAAATGCGCTTGCCAAGCCGTGGTGCCGACGACAATGGGGATGTTCAAGTCGAAGCAGCGGTGGATATTGGCGACCACTTGGTCGGGCTGGCTGAAGTCGATGGCTACGTCGGCCTGCTTCAGTTGCTCAATGCGTTCTTGCCATTCTTGCGCATTGTCGATGGTGACGATGATTTCGTGCTGGCGGGCGAGGGCGGCTTTTTCCACCTCGTGGCCCATCTTTCCGTATCCGATGAGTGCTATTTTCATGGTATGTGTTTTTGGAACAAAACTTTCAAAACTGCTAAAACTTCTTTGGGTCTTTTTGGAAACCCGCCAACCGGCGGTTTCCTTGCGACTGCACGGTTGTGCCAGTCGCCACTCTTTGGTTTGATAGGTTGTTTTGCATGTTTTGTAGGTTTTGTTTACATTAGAAATTCAGTTTAAGCGATAGTCCCACTTGGGCGTATTGCGGTATCATTATTGGCTGTTCCACTGGCTTCAGGTATGGATCGATGTTGAGGCTGAGGTCGTCGCTGATGTCGTATGAATAGAGGTGCCCGTCGACGCAAGCATCCAAGATGTTCAGTCCGTACCATGCCACGGTTATGATGGTGAATAGTTCGAAATTGCGGCGGTATGATTCCTTGTAGGTCTGCAGTTGGCTTGCCGCATAGCGGTTGGCCAGGTCGGTTTCGTGCTCGCTCAGGGTCACGCCGTCGGGCAGGTCGCCGGTCTTGAACTCGTAGGCGTGGAGGTAGGAACGGTATTCGGAGTAGTTGCTGTAGACCATATAGCCGAGGCCGCCCAATCCGGCATAGACAATGGGCACTTTCCACCACTTGCCGTTGTAAATTTGCCCCAATCCAGGGAGGCAAGCCGACATGATGGTGGCCGTTTTCGGGCTGTGCGGTTTCTTTTCTTTTGTCGTTTTTGTTGGTTCTGTGGTTTTTGAAATGGTGTCGGCAGTCATAATGGTGTTGCCGACCGTGTCAAAAACCACGTTTTGCGCTTCCGTTTTCTGAAAGGCGAGGATTGCGATGAAGCCCAAAAGAAGCAGGAAACGGCGCGGCATGGTGGTTCATTTGTGGTTGAACAGTTCCATGATGCGGTCGAATTCGGCCTCGTCCTTGAAGTCGATGACGACCGAGCCTTGTCCTTTCACGTTGCGTTTCACTTTCACCTTGGTGTTCAAGGTCTGCGAAAGCGTCTTGATTTTGCTCTTGAAATGTTCGGGTATGAAGTTGGTTTGCTTGCGTTCCTTGCCGCTGTTCTTGGCTTTGTCGGCCAACTCCTCGGTCTGGCGCACGTTCATTTCGTCCTCGACAATTTGCTGCAACAGCTTGAGTTGCTGCTCTTTGTCGTTGATGTTGATGAGGGCGCGGGCGTGCCCCATGCTGATGTGGCCGTCGCGAATGGCGATTTGTACCTCGGCAGGCAACTTCAACAGTCTCAAGAAGTTGGCCACCGCGCTGCGGCTTTTTCCCACTTTTTCGCTCACATCTTCCTGTGTCAGGCCGCACTCGTCGATGAGGCGTTGGTAGGAAATGGCCACTTCGATGGCGTTGAGGTTTTCGCGGTGGATGTTCTCGATGAGGGCAAGCTCTAGCATTTGTTGGTCATTGGCCACGCGGATGAAGACGGGAATCGTTTTCATCCCTGCCATCTTGGAGGCACGCAAACGGCGCTCGCCGGAGATGAGTTGGTATTTGTCGTAGCCCAATTTTCGAACCGTAACGGGCTGAATCACACCTTGTTCCTTGATGGATTGCGCCAGTTCGCGCAAGGCGGTTTCGTCAAATTCCGTTCTTGGCTGGAAGGGGTTGGTCTCAATGAGGTTGATGTCGATTTCGGCGATGGCACCAGCCACATAGTTGCCGCTGATGTCCTTGCTGGTGATGTCGGTTTCGGGGCTTTGCATGATGGCGTCGAGGCCGCGTCCTAAGGCTCTTTTGTTTTTGTCAGACATGGTATTCAGTCGTTTTTGGTGGAGAAGTTGTTCTTTTCAAGGATTTCGCGGGCGAGGTTGAGGTAGTTGATGGCTCCCGTGCTTCCTGCGTCGTGCATGATGATGGTCTTGCCGAAGCTCGGGGCTTCGCTCAGGCGCGTGTTGCGGTTGATAATGGTGTTGAAAACCATGTCCTGGAAGTGCATTTTGACTTCCTCAACCACCTGTTTGGAAAGGCGTAGGCGCGTGTCGAACATGGTGAGAAGAATGCCCTCAATGTCCAAGTCAGGATTGAGACGGGTTTGGACTATCTTGATGGTATTCAACAATTTACCAAGTCCTTCGAGGGCGAAGTATTCGCATTGCACCGGGATGATAACCGAATCGGATGCAGTGAGCGAATTGACCGTGACCAGGCCCAACGACGGCGAGCAGTCGATGATGATGAAGTCGTATTCGCCCTTGATGGGGGCGAGCAGTTTCTTCATCATCTGTTCGCGCTCGGGCAGGTTGATCATCTCGATTTCGGCTCCAACAAGGTCGATGTGGGCAGGAATCAAAAAGAGGTTCGGTGTTTCTGTTTCCACTATGACGGTCTTCGGATCCACGTTGTCGATGATGCACTCATAGATGCTGGTTTCCACGCTTTTGGGTTCGATGCCCACGCCAGAGGTCGCGTTGGCCTGCGGGTCGGCATCGATGAGGAGTGTCTTGTGCTCGAGCACGGCCAGGCTGGCCGCGAGGTTGATGGCGGTGGTGGTCTTGCCCACGCCGCCCTTCTGGTTGGCTATCGCTATAATCTTTCCCATTTTCAGTCTGTTTTCACGCTACAAAAATACGGGTTTTGCCGTGTTTTATTGCTCCTGTCGCTGGAAAGTTATCAACATTTGCACGTTTTGTTGATAAGTTTTTCGTAAACGCAAAAAGGCCGCGACATTGGCGCGACCTTTGGGCTTCTTGTGTTTTTTTTTGATTATTTGTCGAGGCTGTCGAACCACTTGTCGATGGCGCTGTCGATCTCGCTGCGACTCTCGCTGCGGAATGCCTGTCGGCCTTCGCCTTCCGCGTTGTAGTGGCGCGGCTCGGGCTCGTCGAAGTAATCGGATGGATATTCGCCGGTCTCCACAAAATTGATGGCGTCGTTCAAACCTTTGGCCACCTTCTCGAAGTCTTCCTTGTAGAGGAACAACTTGTGCTTTTCGTAGAAAAACTGGCCGGTTTGGTCGTCCATGCGACGCTTGCTTTCGGTTATGGTGATGTACTTTTCGTCATTCTTCGTGGCTTTCACATCGAAAAAATACGTCCTCTTTCCTGCTTTGACGGCCTTTGAGAACATGCCGTCCTTTTCCTTCATTTCTTGGTCTTCAATCATGTCTTTCAGTAATTTGATGTCTAATTCTTGTTCTAGTTTGTTTGAAAAAGTGGGGCAAAAGTAGGAAAAAATTGGATAACGGAACGTTTTTGTTTTATTTTTGCACTCAAAATCATCAATCCATGGACCTGAACTTGAAACGCCCCATCGCCTTTTTCGATCTTGAAACGACGGGTTTGAACATCTCACACGACCGCATCGTGGAGATGAGTGTTTTGAAAATCAACCAGAACGGCGAGGAGGAGCAACGCGTGTGGCTGCTCAACCCAGAGATGCCAATTTCCGCCGAAGCCGCCTCTGTGCATGGCTACACCAACGAGATGGTGGCCGACAAGCCCACTTTCCGCGAAAAAGCCAAGGAAATTGCCCAGTTCATCGGCAACGCCGACCTCGCTGGCTACAACATCCTCAAATTCGACCTACCCGTCTTGGTGGAAGAATTCCTCCGCGTCGATTACGATTTCGACCTCAAAGACCGTGGCTTCATCGACGTGATGAACATCTTCATGAAAATGGAACCGCGAACCCTCAAAGGTGCCTATCGCTTCTTCTGCCATGCCGAACTCGATGGCGCTCATGGCGCAATGGCCGATACCAAAGCCTCTTACGAAGTGCTTCGCGCCATGCTCGACCGCTACAAAGGTGTTGATTATGAAGACGCGAGGGGAAAACGCTCGCAAGGACCTGTCAATGACATGAAGCAACTCGCCGAGTTTTCGGCCCACCACAAAAACGCCGACCTTTCTGGCCAAATCATCTTCGACGACGAAGGCAAGGAGGTCTTCATGTTCGGAAAGCACAAGGGCGAAAGAGTCGAAGAGGTGTTCCGTAAGGAACCGGCGTTCTACGACTGGATGATGAAAAGCGACTTCCCGCGCTACACGAAAAAGATAGTGACTGCCATCCGTCTGCGTATGGGAGGAAAAAACGTAAAACGCTGAAAACCATGAAGATTATTTGTATAGGACGCAATTATTTGGCGCACATCAAGGAACTCGACAATGCCCTCCCGACCGAGCCGTTGTTTTTCATGAAGCCCGAAACAGCTTTGTTGCCCGAAGGCGAGGCGTTCCCCTATCCCGTTTTCAGCAAGGAAATCCATTACGAGACGGAATTGGTGCTACGAATCTGTAAATCAGGGCGCAACATTGCCGAGCAAGACGCACATTTTTATTATGATGCCATCACCGTGGGCATCGACTTCACCGCCCGCGACCTCCAAAGCCGATGCAAGGCCAAAGGGCATCCAT
>CAMOCK010000126.1 GCA_946610645.1 uncultured Bacteroidales bacterium | reverse complement strand
GCCGTAAATTGGAAGCCATGAAGGAAGGTAGCGCCATCGTCTATGTGCGTAACCGCAAACGCACGCAGGTCATCGCCGACTGGCTCAACTCGGTAGGCATCCCAGCTACTTTCTATCATGCCGGCCTTGATGCCAAGACGCGCGACGAGCGTCAAGACCTGTGGATGAAAGGCAAGGTAAAGGTCATCGCGGCCACCAACGCTTTCGGCATGGGCATCGACAAGCCCGATGTGCGCCTTGTCATTCACATGGATTTGCCCGACAGCCTCGAAGCCTATTTTCAGGAAGCAGGCCGTGCTGGTCGAGACCTGAAGCCTTCCGAAGCCTTTCTGTTGGTTTCGCCAGCCGACATCAAGAAATTGCAGGACGATTTGGTGCAGTCATTTCCTGAACTTGACCGTATCAAATTGATTTATAACGCCTTGGGTAATTATTTCAACATTCCCGTCGGGGCAGGAGAGAACGTATCTTATCCATTGGTTATCAGCGAGTTCGCCAATAGATACAACTTTTCACTGCTTGAGGTTTACCATACCTTGAAAATCCTCGAAAAGGAGGGCTTTCTCATTCTTTCCGACAGCTTCGACGAACCATCGAAAGTGATGATAAAGACCTCACGCGACGATGTTTACGGTTTTCAGGTCAATAATCCGCAGTTTGGTGAATTGATCAAGCTCATGCTCCGCAGTTTGCCGGGCGTGATGACGGATTTTGTGAAGATAAATGAAGACATGATGGCCAAGAAAATAGGCTTGACGGTGGAAAAGGTAGTCGAGCAACTGAAGAAATTGGATGCTTATCATTTTCTGACCTACATCCCGCGCGACGACAAGCCCAAGGTGCTTTTTCTTTCGGAATTTGTTGATACAAAGTGTTTTAATCTGTCAAAGGAAAACTATCACGACCGCAAGCGCGAGGCCGAACTGCGCGTGAAGGCTGTTGAGGATTTCGTGAACAACGACATGGAATGTCGCAGTGTGCAACTGTTGCGTTATTTCAACGAGAAAACAAGGTCAAGATGCGGACGTTGCGATGTGTGTTTGGGCAATAATCCAAGACCTGTTGATTATCAGTCTATTGAAAATGAATTGGTGAGTATGATGGCCGAATCGTCGAGGCCGATGAGTGAGGTGATGGCAAAGTGTTCAGGCTTTGGCGAGGACAATGTGCTTGATTTGATCAGGTTTTTGATTGACAACGGGGTTTTAGCTTTGGATTCGGAGGGCAAGGTGCGACAGGGGAACAAAAAAAGCCGTCAGCGATGACGGCTTTTCTGTTCTCAAAAAGCTCCTTATTTCAAGAGGTTGCTGGCGGCTTTGAACTTCACAACCTTCTTGGCTGCAATCTTAATGGTCTTGCCTGTTCTGGGGTTACGGCCTTGTCTTGCAGGACGTTCGGTAACGGCAAGGGTGCCAAAACCGACGAGAGACAGTTTACCACCTTTTTTCAGTTCTTTCTTGGTGACTTCCATCATGGCGTCAACAGCCTTTCTGGCGTCAACTTTGGTCATGCCGGCGTTTTCGGCAAGAGCGCTAATTAATTCAACTTTGTTCATAATTCGTTTAATATTAGGGTTAAACAATTTGCGCCACAAAAATAAGTTATTTTTGACATATACAAGCGTTTTTTGAAAAAAATGCATAAAAAAAAAACAAAAAATGGATGTTTTTTCTAAAAACGCCATTTCCCGCTGCAAATCAGGCTGTTTTCCAATCTCCGATGAGCTGGGTTCCGCGTAAAAAATCTTCTATGGGCATACTTTTTTTGCCGGCTTGTTGGACCGTGGTCAAATGGAGGAAGCCGTCGGAAAGGGCAATTTTCAGGTATTTCTTGTTGTCGGTGACAACACTTCCGATAGGCAAACCATGTTGGCACAGCTCCACCTCGGAAGCAAACACCTTCATCTCGATTTCGTCGCCAGTGTCGGAACGGAGCTTGGTATGCGCTGCGGGGTAGGGCGAGAGACCTCGTATATGGTTGTAAACCGTCAGGCAGTCATTGTTCCATGGAATGGCGCAAAACTCTTTGCTGATTTTTGGTGCAGGTTTAAGTGCAATTCCTTGACTTAGTTCGTCTTGTGCTTGTGCCACGGCTTCTCCCTTTTCGATTCTTTTCAGTGTTTCGATGACTATTTTGTTGCCCAACAGCATAAGTTCGTCATGAAGTTCGCCTGCGGTTTGGTTGGGGCGGATTGGCTTTTTTTCGCGCATAATGACTGCACCTTTGTCGATTTCCTCGTTGAGGAAGAATGTGGTCAGTCCAGTTTCTTCCTCTCCGTTTATGATGGCGAAGTTGATGGGCGCCGCGCCGCGATATTGGGGCAGGAGCGAAGCGTGAAGGTTGAATGTGCCGAGGCGGGGCATTTGCCAAACCACGGCTGGCAGCATCCTGAAGGCCACCACCACAAAGAGGTTGGCTTCCAGTCCTGACAGATGCTTCAGGAAATCGGGGTCTTTCAGTTTGTCGGGTTGGAGCAGGGGCAGGCCATGTTGCAAAGCGGTCTTCTTGACTTCGGAGAACTGGATTTTGCGGCCACGGCCAGCGGGCTTGTCGGGCATGGTGACCACGGCGGCCACCTCGTAGCCGGCGTTAAGGATGGCCTCAAGTTGTGAGGCTGCGAATTCGGGCGTGCCGAAATAGACGATGCGTAGTTTTTCCATGGTGCAAAGGTAAAAAAAAACCTGACCCCGAAGGGTCAGGTGGGAACTAAAAATGATTCAGAATTTTCAATGTTTCATTTTTTCTTCCATGTTGGCAATGTTCTTGCTGATTTCGAAGGCTTCATTGCTCATGGGGAAGTTCTTCTTCAAGGTCTTGTAGGCTTCCAAAGCCTTGGCGTAGTTGCCCATTATCTCGTAGGTCATGCCTTCCTTGACAAGGAACATGGGCGAGGTGAAGCTGGTGGCGTTTTTGCTGGCGGCTTTGTTATAATAGGAAACAGCGTTTTGTTGGTCGCCAAGTTCCAAGTAGCAGTCGCCGATGGCGCCAAGAGCCATAGGAGCCAACACCTCGTCGTCGGTGGTGTATTTCTTCAAGTAGTTGATGGCCTCGTTGTAGTTGCCTTGCTTCAAGTAGCTGATGCCAGCGTAGTAGGCGGCCAACTTTCCTGTCTTGGTTGAACCGTATTGTTTCACGATGTCCAAGAAACCGACATTGTTGCCATCTCCGTTAAGGGCGTTGTCGTATTGTTCCTTCTCAAAATACTGTTCGGCCTTGAATATTAGGGCGCTGGCCTTTTCGTTGCGCTTTTGCTTGTATTTGGTAATGCCAAAAATGCCGAATGCGATGATCAACAGAGCAATCAGGATGATCCATAGGGTTTTCTGGTGTTCTTCAATCCAAAGCTCGGTCTTGCTTAAGGCTTCTTCTACGTTTTCGAGCCTTTCGTCTCCTTGTTTTGTGTTTTGTTTTGCCATATCAATTCAAAATTTTGAGTTGCAAAATTACGCTTTTTAGGGATATGAAACGCCAAAATTTTCATTTTTTGGTTTTTATTTTTGTAAATTTAGCGCAAAATATTGGTTGTCAGAATTATACAAAATTAATTTCTGTCGTTTTTCATCCAACAAAAAAAATGTTTACCTTTGCGCTTCCATAAAAACCCAAACACATGACTGCTCGCGACACTGCATTGCTCGAATTCTTGTCACAGTTCATCACTGAGGAACGCAAACAGCGTTTCGAAGAGGTGCTCTCGTTTCGCACGCGGCAGGTGACGGTGGTGTTGGAAGACATTTTCCAGCCTCACAATGCCAGCGCGGTGTTGCGAAGCTGTGAATTGTGTGGGGTTCAAGACATCCATGTTGTGGAAAACAATTATCAATATGACGTGAATCCCGACGTGGTTATGGGAAGCACAAAATGGCTCAACCTCTACCGTTACAACCGAATCGGGTTCAATACGCCCGTAGCGTTTGAGCAGCTGCACGCAAAAGGCTACAAGATTGTGGCCACCTGCCCGCATCGCGACGACTTTACGCCCGACACATTGCCTTTGGACCAGCCTGTGGCACTGGTGTTCGGCACGGAAAAATTGGGTCTTACTGATTTCGCGGTCGAAAACGCAGACATGCATGTGCGTATTCCAATGTTCGGGTTTACGGAGAGTTACAATATCAGTGTTTCGGCAGCCTTGCTTCTCTATTCGCTGACCAACCGCCTCCATGCCTCCACGGACATCGAATGGCACCTTCCGGAAGAGGAGAAGAACCAGCTGCGACTGGAGTGGACGAGGCGCACGTTGAGTCGTGTCCGCCAGTACGAGCGCAAATTTGATGCCTTGCATCCCGAGTTCGCCGAAGTACCATATATTAATAAGGAGTGAAAAAATGCGAAAGATTTTTTTTGTAGTGCTTTTGCTGTTGTTGTCCATGCCGACGCGGGCGGCCTATTTGCTAGTCCCGATGGACCAGACGCAGACCAACCATCTGAAGGCTTACGGCCTGGCTTATTGGGTGCTCCAACGCGAGGTGGAAATCAGTTGGCTGCTCAACTATAGGGGAGGGAGCTATCTGATTCCGTATCACGATATGTTCGAGCGCGAGTGCAAGATGCGTAACGTGTCATACAACGTCATCGCCGATGCGCAGGCCGACGCGATATTGGCCGAAATTGCCGACCCAGGTGCCAACATGGATGAGATGAAACTGCAAAAAGTGCCTCGCGTGGCCGTGTATGCGCCTAAGAACAACCTTCCCTGGGACGATGCCGTCACGCTTGTCTTGACCTATGCCGAGATACCCTACGATGTGGTTTATGACGACGAAGTGTTGCAAGGCGTCTTGCCCACCTACGACTGGCTTCATCTCCACCATGAAGATTTCACCGGGCAGTACGGCAAGTTTTGGGCACGCTACCGCAACTATCCCTGGTATCAGGAAGACGTGCGGCAACAAGAGGCCACTGCACAAAAGTGGGGTTTCGCGAAAGTGTCGCAACTGAAGTTGGCCGTAGCCAAGAAAATCCGCGAGTTTGTGGCAGGAGGAGGCTATATGTTTGCCATGTGCTCGGCCCCCGACAGTTTCGATGTGGCCCTCTCGGCGGAAGGCCTCGACATTTGCGACTATATGTTCGACGGCGATCCCATCCGCAATGGCGACCCCCAGCGTTTGGATTATGACAACTGCTTCGCTTTCGGCGACTTCAAGGTTTCAATCAACCCACAAGAATACGAAATCTCCAATATCGACGTAACCCAAGGACGCTCAAGGCAGGTGCGCGAAGACAACGACTATTTCCTTTTGTTCGACTTTTCGGCCAAGTGGGACCCCGTGCCCACCATGCTCACCCAATGCCACGAGCGGTTGGTGAAGGGCTTCATGGGGCAGACAACGGCCTTCAACAAGGCGGTGGTGAAACCTTCGGTGGTAGTATTGGGCGACAATGGCGCCTTGAACGAAGACCGTTACATACACGGCAGTTTCGGCAACGGATTCTGGACTTTCCTCGGCGGCCACGATCCCGAAGACTACCAGCACATCGTCGGCGACCCGCCCACCGAGCTTGACATGCACCCCAACTCGCCGGGCTACCGCCTTATCCTGAACAATATTTTGTTTCCTGCGGCGAAGAAAAAGGAGCAGAAAACATAATTTTGTTATTTTTGCAATCTTAAATCATCAAAAATCTAAACCAATGAAGAAAATTCTATTTGTTTTGGTAGCAGCGGCTTTGTTCGTCGGACAGGCAGCCGCTTCTCCCGTGAGTGTCGATCAAGCCTATCGGATAGGCCTGAAGTATGTGCAAGCCAACGCGTCCAAGCAGGTCAGTAACCTCAGTTTGGCCTATACACAGGTTACAGAAACCGGCATGGATGCCCTTTATGTCTTCAATTTTGAGGAAGGCTTCATTATTGTGGCTGCCGACGACGTGGCCCAACCCATCCTCGCTTTTGGCGAGGAAGGCCCTTTCGACGCAAACAACATCGCTGACGGATTGGCCTATTATCTGCGCCATTATGCCCGCCAAATCGCTTATGCGGTTGAGAACCACCTTGAACCCGAAGCCGAGGTGAAAGAGCAATGGGCCCGTGTCGAAAAAGAAGGCTTCGCCTACGTTGCCGAGCGAGGCCAACGTGATGTGACGCCTTTGCTCTCTACGACGTGGAACCAGGACTATCCCTACAACTACTACTGCCCGACGGGTCAAGGTGGCCCTGGAGGGAGAGCCTACGCCGGTTGCGTGGCCACGGCCATGTCGATGGTGATGAAGTATTGGAACTGGCCTGCGCAAGGCACAGGCTCTCACAGCTACACACCAAGCGGCTATCCGGAGCAAAGCGTCGATTTTGGTGCCACCACCTACGATTGGGACCACATGTCCAACAGCATCAGCTCCTCCTCGCCAATGGTGAACATCCAAGCCATTGCGACATTGATGTATCACTGCGGTGTGGCTGTCGATATGATGTATGGTGCGGGCTCTTCGGGTGCCTATTCCCAAGATGTGCCGAGCGCCATCGCCCAATATTTCAGTTACACCGATCAGGCCGTCCGGTTGGATCGCGACCAGTATTCAAGGTTCGATTGGGAAGAGATGCTTATCCGCAATTTGGAGGAAGGCTTCCCGTTGTATTACAGTGGTGCCGACGCGGGCGGCGGACACGCCTTTGCTTGCGACGGCTACCGTGCAAGCGACCGCAAGTTCCACTTCAACTGGGGCTGGAGCGGCTATGGCAACAACAGCTATTACGCCATCGATGCCTTGAATGTCATGGGATCGCAACTCAACGACAACCAGGCCGCCATTTTCGACTTTATTCCCGACTATGTTTACAACGGCTTAATCCCTGCCGTGGAAAACCTTAGCATTGAATCCGAAAACGCCAATTCCAAAAAAGGCATAGTCACTTGGACCAATCCGGTCGTCTCGATGGATGGAACGGCTTTGGAGAACATCGACCAAGTGGTGCTGCTGCGCAACGGTGAACAGATATTTAGCCAAAACAATGTCGTTCCAGGCGAAGCCATGAGTTTCGAAGACAACGTCAACGATTTCGACAGCTACAGCTATCGTCTGTATTTTGTCAGCAACGGACAGAAAGGCCGCTTTGCAGATGCCAGCTTCCAGTATGGTCCCACCTGCACATGGAAAATCATTGGCCAGACCAGCAATTTCCAAGGCTGGAATGGCGGTAAAGTGCAGGTTTTGAATTCTTTTGGTACCATTATTGATGAGGTTGTGATGACTTCATCCTCGCCTATCAGCCAGCAGCTTCGTATGCCTCAAGGTGCCGTTTCTTTCAGGTGGGTGGCCTCCGCAACCCCAGTCAATAGCATGACCATCAACATCAAAAACTCGTCCAACAGTTCTGTTTATACCTTCAATGGCAATTCGAACCAAATCCCTGCAACATTGTATTCCGGCGACAACGATTGCGGCGGATGCCAGCCTCCTACAGCCTTGGTCGGCCAATACCAATGGCATGACGAAGAGTTTGGCACAATGCTCACATGGAGCTATGACGAGGATCCTCAGTCGTTCAAGGTGTATCGCAGCACGGATGGTAGAACCTATGAAGCCATCGCGACGGTGGACAAGGCCGAGCGTGAATACTTCGACGCGGTGGAAGCCGGTTCCTATTACTACAAAGTAACCGCATTCCGTAGCTATTGCGAATCGACGCCCGCATGGACTGAAGAAGGCGAAGATTGTGTTTTCATTGAGGTTACATCAGTCGGTGAAATCTCCGAAAAGAGCCAAGTGTATCCCAACCCGGCCAACCAAAGCCTTTGTGTCACAGGAGATGGTCTGCGTCAGGTCGTCATCTACAACATGACGGGTCAAATGGTCTTCAGCAAGGCCTGCGACGAAGACGGTATTGTCATCAACACATCCAGCTTTGCCCCAGGAGTGTATGCCATCACCATAAAGAGCGATTCGAAGGGCACCGTCGTCAAACGCTTCTCTGTGGCGCACTGATAAAAATTAAAAAAAAGAAACAACTTTTGAAAGGAAATGCATCGTGCATTTCCTTTTTTTTTATTTTTGCGCTTTCTAACCTAAAAATACGATGACTATGAAAAAAGTTCTATCCTTATTAATGGCCATGACCTTTGCCGCCACGCTTTCGGCTCGTCCAGTGGGTCAAGAAACCGCCAGGAGTTTGGTTCAATCCTTTGTGAGAGCCAACTTCGAGATCAGTCGCCAAAGCGATAACTTGACTTTGGTCAAGACGGGGTACTCCGACAGGGGCGAAGCCTGCTACTACATTTTCAATGTAGGCGAAACGGGCTTTGTGATTTTTGCCGCCGACGACTGCGTGCGTCCCATCATCGGCTATTCCTCTGAGGGAACGTTCAACCCAGACGACATGGCTCCGGCCTTGGCGGATTATCTTGAAAGGACCCGATTGGGTATTATGTCGAAAGCTCAAAAAGACGAGGGAAGCGCCGAAGCCGCTGCCGACTGGGCGATGCTTGAGCAATGCGGACGCCCCGTGTCGCGACACGGTGGCAGGGAAGCGGAATATCTGGTGAAAACCAAGTGGAACCAGAACTATCCCTACAACTACTATTGTCCAGTGGCCCCATCAGGTCCTGGAGGACATGCTTATGCCGGCTGTGTTGCCACTGCAGCCGCACAGGTGATGAAGTATTGGGACCATCCCCTTCAGGGAACGGGCAGCTATACCTACACCCCCACGGATTATCCTGAATATGGTCCGCAAACGGCCAATTTCGGTGCCACGACCTATGACTGGGACAACATGCCCAATTCGATTTCTTCAAGCTCGCCCCTCGTCCAAATCCAAGCCATTGCCTTGTTGCAATACCATGCAGGCGTTTCGGTGAACATGAACTACAGCCCTTCTGGCAGTGGAGCTGCCACAAACAGACTCACTGAGCGCATGCCCATGTATTTCGGCTATACAAACGCCATGACCGTTATCGAGCGTGACGGATGTACCCACGAGGAATATATGCAACACCTGATTAATACCTTTGACATGGGGTGGCCCATTGTTCATGCCGGTGGTGGCCATGCCTATGTGTTTGACGGATACGATGATTTCGACCAAATACATGCCAATTGGGGATGGAGTGGCAGCAGTGACGGATGGTTTAACGTGGACGATCACGGATATACCGACGGACAGCGTGGCATTTTCAACTATGTGCCTGCTGAAGTGTATGCCGCCACCGCCAGCTCACCGACTGGAGTGACAGCGGTTGGAACGGGCGACAGCAACCTTTCGGCCACAATCACTTGGACCAATCCCACGCAAACCCTTACCGGTGTCGCATTAGAGTCTATCGACAAAATCGTGGTGACACGCAATGGCATCAACGTGTTTGAGTCGGACGACGTGGCTCCGGGCGAAGCAATGAGCTTCACGGATGAAAGCATCCCCTATTATGATGCCTACACCTACAGCGTTTATGCCGTCAAGGACGGGCAACGCGGCACGTCGGCAGTGGCTGAGAAAGTGATAGTCGGCCCGACTTGCGATTGGAAAATCGTCATGCAAACCTCGGCTTTCCAAGGATGGAATGGCGGCTATGTCTCGTTGTACACCAATGCAGGAACCGAAACCACTCGCTTGACATTGACCAATTCCACCCCCGCCACCTTGACTTTCGCCGTGCCTGTCGGCAACGTCAGTTTTGCATGGTCGGAGCCAAGACAGTCGGTGAACAACATCTCTTTCGTCATCAAAGATTCTGAAGGCAATTCAGTTTATACCTATTCGGGCAACACAAACGGACTCAAACCCGGCGTGTTCTTCACGACAAACAACAGTTGTGGCAACGAGCATCCCACGGGCGCACCTTCCAACCTTATGGCAGAAATGGTTGAAGGCGATGCCGTTCTCACTTGGGACGCTGAGGGATACGCTCCTGAATACGGGCACAACATCTACCGCAATGGACGGCTCTATGCTTTCACGACCGAAACCAGTTTCGTCGATGCAGGCATTAGCGAAGGCTATTGCTATATGGTGACAGGACTGTGTCAGGGAGGCGAAACCGAATTCTCCAACGAAACCTGCGCCTCGTCGGGCGACTGCATGGCTCCTTCCAACCTCTGGTACGACTATGTGGGAATTAATTACAAAATCAAGTTGATGTGGGACAAACCCGAGCCTCATGATGGCCTTTCGGGATATTACCTTTACAGGAAATTCGGTGAAGACGGCACCTACGAGCGTGTGAAACTCTTGAGCGCATCGGCCACTTCCTATCAGGACAACACGGCCAACCAACAGGGCGACTACTATTATCGCTTATATGCCTACTATAGCCAGAACGATTGCACTTCGGCGCCAGCTTCCATCAAGTATAACCCGAACCTGTTCTATCTGCACACCTACTATTCACCGACCGATGTCGAAGAAACGAAAACGCCATCGATAGTCCTCTATCCGAACCCCGCCGACCACACTTTGAAACTTGATGCTGCCGAAATGAAGAATGTAGTCATCAGCAACGTGCTCGGACAGGTGGTGTATCAACAAGAGTGTGAAGCCAATTCGTTGGTTATCAATACGTCAGATATGATTGAAGGACTCTATTTGGTCACCATCCGCACTTCACAAGGCACGGTTTCGCGACGTGTTTCGATTGTACATTAATCCAAATCACCTGTTTTTTTGTAGATTTTAGTGCCCGAAGCATAGATGGTTTTTTCAAAATGTGTATATTTGCCGCCTTGAACAACAACAAACAGAACAATAAAAACTAAATTCAACTGTAATGAAAAAGTATTTGATGAGTGTATTTGCTTTGGCACTCGGTGTCGCGACGGCACAGGCCAATCCGGTCGGAGAGAGCCAAGCCAAGTATGTTGGACAACAGTTTGTCCAAGCGAATTTTGCCGTCACGATGCAGGATGCCGTTTTGAACCATGTTTATACCGGCACCAGCAGCCAAGGCGTTGTGAGCTATTACGTATTCAACGTGGGCGAAAAGGGTTTTGTCATTGTTTCCGCCGACGACAATTTCCGTCCCATCGTGGGCTATTCTGAGGAAGGCATCTTCGACCCCAACGAAACCTCGTCAGAATGCACCTATTACCTGAACAGCCTTGCCGACAACCGGGCTGCAAGGAGAACCAATGTGATCAATCCTACGGTGGCGATGGAGTGGAAGAGCGTGACGAACAGCGGAAAGCTGCTTTCGCGCAACAACGGTCGTGCCGTCGAATACCTTGTGCAAGCCAAGTGGGACCAAAGCCCCGCTCCCTACAATTCCATGTGTCCTGTTGAGCCGGCCGCTTCCGATGGCCATGTGGTTACGGGTTGCGTGGCCACGGCTATGGCCCAGCTGATGAGCTATTGGAAATATCCCACCCAAGGCCAGGGCAGCCATTCCTATAACCATCCCGTTTATGGAGTCCAAACGGCCAACTTCGGCCAAACTACCTACAATTGGGACAATGCACTGACTTCCTATAGCGGGAACTACACCCCTGAAGAAGGCGAGCTCGTCGCCTTGATTTCGTACCACTGCGGCGTTTCGGTCAACATGAACTATGACTGGGCTTCAAGTGACCCCAACTCCCCCCACCAAGGCAGTGGGGCCTTTTCGGAGGACGTTCCGGGCGCCATCAGCAGCTACTTCAGCTACACGAATGCTGCGTCAATGAGGGTACGCACGTCATATACCCTTCAGGGTTGGCAAGACCTGTTGAAAGAACAGTTCGACATGGGCTGGCCGGTCTATTACGCCGGTCGTGGCGACGGTGGCCACGCATTCATCTGCGATGGCTACGACGATGCCGACATGTTCCATTTCAACTGGGGCTGGGGAGGATCGAAGAACGGCTACTATGCCATCGACGCCCTCAATCCCTATCCCACCACCACTTTCAACAATGACCAAAGGGCCATCGTTAATTTCGTGCCGGTGGATGTTTATAACAGTACGCCCCAAGCTCCCACCAACTTCAACGTCACGCCTGCCGACAACAACGAACTCGCGGCCACTGTGACATGGACCAACCCGAGCAAGACGATGAGCAACGCCAACCTTACGGCCATCGACCAAATCGTCGTCACGCGCAATGGCGAAGTCATTCACACGGAGGACAACGTTACGCCTGGTGCCGCGATGACTTTCACCGACAACAGCGTGCCGCGTTTCGATGCTTTCAACTATACCGTTTATGCAGTTAGCAACGGCACCCACGGCAAGGTGGCCTACAAGAACCTCGTCAGCTTTGGACCCACGTGCAACTGGGTTGTCAATATCACCAAGGCATCCTTCAACGGGTTCAGGGGCGGCAGCATCCACCTCTACAATGCCGCCGGCACAGAGATTGGCCAGGTGACCACCACCAACTCGAGCATCCAGTCGCTGTCGATAGAGGTGCCGCTTGGTATGGTCAGCTTCGGGTGGAGCGCCCAAACGCAAGGCGATGCCTTCGACATGGCGTTCACGATCAAGAATGCTGACGGCAACGTGGTCTACACCTACAACGGCTCGTCGGCCGATTTGGCAGACGGCGTGTTCTATACGGGCAACAACGGTTGTGGCAACCAGCCCGGAACGGGAGTCCCCTCCAACCTCCTTGCCGTGGTCGACGAAACCAATCCCAACAACATCCTCGTTAGCTGGGACGGCATCGAGGATTCGGGCTACGGCTACATCGTATATCGCAACGGCTTGCTCTATCGCCTCATCCCTGAAGGCACTTCCTTCGTCGATGAGAACGTTGCCATGGGCGGTCACTGCTATCAAATTGGTTTCCTCAGCGACGGCGGCGAGAACGGACAATACTCCAATGAGTCGTGCGCCACGGTGGGCGATTGCCATGCACCGAAAGACATCGACTTCGAGTATACTGGTGCAAGCTACAAAATCAAGCTGAAATGGGAGAAACCCGACCCTGCCGACGGCCTCTCGGGTTACTACCTGTTCAGGAAGTTCGGTGAGGATGGCACCTACGAGCGTGTGAAACTCTTGAGCGCGTCTGCCACTTCCTATACCGACAACTCTGCCAACCAAGAAGGCGACTACTATTACAAGCTTTATGCAGTTTACAGCAGCCTCGGCGACTGCGTTTCGGCTCCGGCCAACTGGAAATATGACTCGAACCGTTATTATATCCATGTGCCTTATTCGGCCGACGATGTCAATGAACAAGAGATGCAAAATGTGAGCGTGTTCCCGAACCCCGCCATGGAGAGCTTCACCGTCAGCGGCGAAGGTCTGACCCACGTCACGGTTTGCAACACGCTTGGCCAGGTGGTTTACAGCGCCGACTGCAACGGCAACTCGGCCATTGTCAATATTGACAATCTGGAAACAGGAATCTATTTGGTTCGTGTCGACACAGAAAATGGCATTGCCACCAAGCGTATCACCGTAATCAGATAAACTAGGTTTTCATAAGTTTTTGTTTTTGCGACCGTTCCGAAAGGGACGGTCGTTTTTTTTTTTTTTTTTTTTTTTTTTTATTTTTAGTCAAAAAAAAATTTTACAAAAAAAAAAAAAAAAAAACCAAAAAACCTTTATAAAAGGGTTTGGTTTTTCAAAAGAGGGTTTTTTTCACGCGGAAAAAGGGGTT
>CAMOCK010000125.1 GCA_946610645.1 uncultured Bacteroidales bacterium | reverse complement strand
GTGGTAGCGGTTGGTGTAATATTGCGCCACCTCCATCGGTTCGAGGTTTTCGAGGCGAGCTTTCTTCGCGATTTTGTCCTCGCCTTCGTCGGCATCGTGTTCCAGATGGCCCACGTCAGTGATGTTGCGCACATAGCGGACTTTGTAGCCGAGATGTTGCAAATATCTGAAAACCAAGTCAAAAGTGATGGCCGGCCTCGCGTGGCCGAGGTGTGCATCGCCATAAACGGTGGGACCGCAGACATACATGCCCACATGTGGGGCGTTCAGCGGCTTGAAAGGTTGCTTGCAGCGCGAGAGGCTGTTGTAAATATATAAGGTGCCGTTCATCTTTGTTGGATTTTGAATTTTGTGCAAAAGTACAAAAATAAAGCGACAGGGCGACAAAAACCTTGCATCAAGGAAAAATGTTTATATTTGCAGGCGGAAAACCAATAAAGACATGATGCAGTTGAATACAATGAATGAGGCTCAAATGATGATTCTTGAATCATTTGCAAGTGCGACTGATGAACAAGAGATCAATGACTTGATGGATGTTCTTAGGTTATTTTACGCTCGTCGTTTGGAGCAAGAAATGAGTCGGCTTTGGGATAACGGAACGCTGAATCAAGAGGCCATTTGCGTGTCGTGCGAATTATATCGTGACAAATGACAACCATTTTCAGGAAGCGGCCAATTCGCCATTTCCTGTTATTAATGTGATAAATCTTGATGATTTTTCAGAACTGATGAAACAACAATAGATAGAATATAAAACTAAATAAAAAGAACAAGATAAACAGAAACTTACATATCATCAGATAGCACTTGTTGCTGTCCTTGACTCTCAATTTTCCACAAGTCCCCGTTTTGGCGGGGCAACTCTTCAAGGACAAGTAAACAAATGCCGTACTTGTTACGGCGTGGAATACTTGTTAGAAGAGGGGGCGTGGAAACCCGAGAGTCAAGCAAGGGATAGATTCCACGCTTTTTTTGTATCCAAATCACTACGACATGGCCACACGCAACGAACCGCATATCGGACACCTCATCGAAGCCGAACTCAAACGGCAAGGGCGCAGTGTGGTTTGGCTGGCCGAGCAATTGTGTTGCCATCGTAATAATGTCTACCTGATTTTTAGACGTGAGTGGATCGATACTTTGGTGTTGAAGAAAGTCGCTCTCGCCTTACGCCACGATTTCTTTGCCGACCTCTCTGACGATTTCAGGAATACTTTGAGCGATGACCATAATCTGCCAGGAAACGCAAAGTGATTCATGGCAGATTGCACAGCGATGCTTTGCACCTCTGTGTCGCGCCACATGATTTTTCTCCATATCTTTGCCAAATACAAAGCCCTTAAACAGTATGTTTCATAACATATTGAATTTCTATTAGATGAGATTATGTTGTGTGACTGAGAGGGCGAAGCTGTGTAAGGAAACAAATCCTCATAAATCTGAAACAAATATGGACTGCTTCGCTTATCGCTTGCAAATGCTCTGCATTCGACGTAGTCAATGACGCAAAGCGGCGCAGAACTTGTGTCCGGCAGGCCACGTCCCGAAGGGACGATATTCTATTAACCGTAGGTCGCGACCTACGGCAGCACCTCGACGGAACCAACCAAACCCTCAAGGTTGGCCACGCCAACCAAAGCGGAGTGACCCTCAGCGGAGCCAGCAAAGTCCTCACCAACCAAATCTGCGACGCCAACGGCAAAAACTGCAAAAACGTCTCCCAACTCTCAACCGGAACGGCAACCTACACCGCCTGAAACGGAATCAAGATCGACAACTACAAGATTTCTTCGACCGTGACCGACACACACAACACCGCTTATATATACGCAGGAAAATCCAACGGCTCAAGCAACACAGCCACGACAAACGGAAACACCCATTTGATTCTAAAAGACTGAAATTCAGTTTCAAACAGGGTTAAAATAACAGGTACAAACGGAGTTTCCGTTTCATCTGACAACAACGGAACCATCACCATCTCTGGAAGCACCAATTCCAACACGAACAAGACCCTGAACATCAAGTGAGACGGAACCTCTGTCACCGAATTTAATTGAAGTTCAGACGAAACATTGAACATCGTTGCAGGCGACAACATCACCATAACACCTCAAAAGGGCCAAATCAAAATCTCGGCAAATACAAATAATTGAGTGTCAATGTGAAGCCAAACCTCTTCCAACTCCCTCCGAAATGCGGGTACGCTCAAATATTGATCAGCCAACAAACAAACAACGGTGAACTACATCACCCCAAAGGACTCAAGAGAAATCTATCTGATCCAAAGCCGTCCCAACATCTATTTCTGAGACGGTGAACAAAATTCAAAGCTGAGATTCTTGAATTACTGAACGAACAGATATGTCACTACCGCTGCGGAAATCAGACCAAATTGAGCTACATTCTGAAATGTTAACAGTGCCATCCAAACCAACCTTGCATGAGTTTCAGTCGCTTGATACTTAATAGTTTGAAACAGCTGACAAAACTACATCTATATGTACGCCACATGAAACGCCGGTGCTAGTGGTGGACACTATGAAATCAAGGCCAACAAAGAGCTGGCTATATGAATAGACTCTGGAGCTTTTATGTATTTTCAAAGCTATTCAGGAAACACAGCAACCAATCATTATAGAAACATGAGGATATGAATTAACAACAACAATCCATTAGCTACACTGGATGTAAAATGAAGTATTAGGGTAAGTGACTATTGAAATTGTTTCCCTCCATGTACGGCCGATGCCGCCTGATCAATAATATATAGGAAGCAAACTGATTCGTTTTATTGATGCAAAAAAGATTGAAAGCGATATCAATTCCAAATGTGAACAAATTGAATTAATATGAATGGTATTAATGGATGTACCCAAATCAACAGTCCTGGTTTATGAGGAATATAAGATAAAAAGTGTTGATTTTTAGGGAAAAATCTTTATATATATAATAATACAAAATAAAACCAAACAAAAAAGGAGGTAAAAAAGAAAAAGTTTATGATGTTTATTCTTTCTGTTGTTGGCTGTTTAACATTTGCCAACGCACAAAACGACACCGTTTTGTACATTGAAAACTATGAAAATGATGATGTTGTTCCGATTTGTGTTGAGAGACACCAAAGAGTTCTCATCTATGCAGAAAACGGGTGCGACAACTTTTCATGGGAAATGTACGCACTTCCCTTTGGGGACGTCAACCCGCTTGTTGTGGAAAGTGATCATGAAGAAACAACCACAATTCGTTATTATGGATGCAATATTCCATCGTGTATAGTCTATATCGCTTTCCGCGAAGAAAGGATTCCCAACTCGTTTTCTCGCACCACATGGAAACGAAGCCATGAAACTGCGCCACTTGAAGCTGTAATGAGTGATAGCTTAGATGAGCCATTCTACTATCGGTTCCATTGGTCCACTGGCGAAACAACGCCCACCATCGAAGTCACAGAACCTGGTATTTATACTTGTGAAGTAATAGATGCATGTGGCTCCGCAACCCGTACCATCATCGTGAAGGACAACGTTGAAGCCACCCTCGCCACCACCGACCTCGCCACGAACCTCAACGTGGTCACCTGGCAGACAACGGACGAACAGGCCGAGTACGTCAGCCAAGTGAAAGTCTATCGCGACGGCGCATTGGTCGGCACGGCACCCTACGCGGACGGCTCCTTCACCGACAACATCGGCAGCGAGGCCGCCTCGCGAACCTACACAGTTCTCGCCGTCGCCCCCGACGGAACGGACTGCCCCATCCTGAGCCACCCCAAGGAAACCATCCACATGACCTACACACTCGGTGTGGGCAACACCATCGTCATCGGCTGGAACCACCCAACGGGCTACGACCTCGTGGGCTACAACATCTGCGAGTGGCACCCAGGTGCGAAAGACGATGAACTTACCGTCATCGACTACGTCGGCGCGGGCGTTTCGAGCTACACCTGCTCGGAGTCGCAGTTCGACCACGGCATGATCGTCGTCCAAGGCGTTGAGCGCACCAAAGACGCCGAAAGCCGCCTCCTCTCCAACCGCAGCCTCGATTATGTCGGCATCGGTGAAAAAGAAAACAAAATCTTCAACCTTTATCCGAACCCGACTACCGGTCGCGTCACGATTGAAGGCACAGGCCGCCTGACCATCACGAACACGCTCGGCCAAACGGTATTAACCCGCGACATCACCGACACGGAAACCATCGACCTGCCTATGGGCGTTTGGTTCGTGAAATTGGACGAAACCACGCGGAAAATCGTGGTGGAGTGATTGTTTGAACAAAACTGTCAAAACCTCCAAAACAAACCCCAAAGCCAGCAACAACCCCAACCGGGGTTTGTTGCCTCGCCGACCAAGGTCGGCAACGAAAGGAGCCAGTTGGCGACTTTCAAAAGCAAAAACCGGTTTTGTGGGTTTTGCAGGTTTTGTTCCAAACGGACACAATCCCCCAGCCTTCGGGTTTGGGGGATTTTTTTTCGCGCAAATCCACAATCGGACCGAAAATCCGCACCAATCGAAATTTCCAGAGAAAATCGTTCCAACCTATCAATCCTTTTCGTACCTTTGCAACCTAACAATAAATATGATCTTTATGAATATGAAAAAGAGATTCTTGCTATCCATGGCCTCCAGCATCATTTGCTGCTGCCTTTCGGTTTCTTGCGGCTCCAACCGGCATGTTTCTACGCCCTCCCAGGAAATCATAGTCTTATACGAAAACGATGTCCATTGCGGTGTGGATGGATATGCCAATTTCGCCGCCCTCAAAAACGAGATGAAGGCCGCCCACAAATATGTCACCGTCGTTTCGAATGGCGATTTTGTACAAGGCGGAAGTCTGGGTGCTTCTTCCCACGGACGTAGCATTATCAATATCATGAACGCGGTGGGCTATGATTATGTCACCCTTGGCAATCACGAGTTCGACTATGGCATCCCCCGCCAAAAGGAACTTATGGAGGCCCTCGACGCCCAATGCCTCTGCTGCAATTTCAAGGACCTGAGGACGGGCAAGCAGATATACGAGCCTTACCATATCGTCAGCTATGGCGATTTCGATGTGGCCTACGTCGGCATGTCAACGCCTTACACCATCAATTCCTCCACGCCAACCTATTTCAAGGATGAGAAAGGGAACTATGTGTACAGCTTCTGCATCGAGGATTTCTACGAAGTGGTCCAAAATGCGGTCAATTCAGCAAGGGCAGAAGGTGCTGATTTCGTGGTGGTCCTCTCGCATCTTGGTGACGAGGACGAAGGCGAAGGCGGAATCAACTCTCCCAGCATGATTGAGAACACTTACGGAATCGACGTTGTCCTTGACGGACATTCGCATAGCGTAATACTTGACTCCATCGTGAAAAACAAGAAGGGACAAAACGTCACTTTGACCTCCACGGGCACCAAGTTCCAATATATGGGGAAACTCACCATCGGTACCGACGGCAAGTTCAAGACCGAGCTTGTCCCTACGGAATCCTATAACAAGAAAGACTTGTCGGTGCTCAAGGTCATAGATGAAATCAAGGAAGGCTATAGGAAAGTCGCCGAGCAAGTCATCTTCACTAGCGATGTCAAGCTTGCCGCTTTTGACGACCAAGCCAACCGCCTCGTCCGTAATCAGGAAACCAATATCGGCAATTTCTGCGCCGATGCCTACAGAACGGTGTTTGGCACCGACATCGCCTTCCTCGGTGGCGGAAGTATCAGGGCCGACCTCCCCAAGGGCGACGTGACTTTCAACGACCTTTACACGATGTTCCCATTCGAGAACGGCACCTGCAAGGGTGAATGTACGGGCGAACTCCTGCTCGACATTCTCGAGTTCTCCGTTTCCATCGCCCCAGGCGAATTCGGTGGCTTCCAGCAGGTTTCGGGCCTTAGGTTCGAGTACGACTCCAGCATTCCCTCTCCCGTGCTCTATAATGCCAACCACGACTTCGATGGCGTCAAAGGAGCGCGTCGCGTCAAGAAAGTTGAGATTTTGAACAACAAAACGGGCAACTATGAACCCTTGGTTTCCGATAAGACCTACACATTCGCAGCCTCCAGTTATGTGGCCATCGACCATGGCGACGGTTTCGCTATGATGAACCGCTGCACAAACGTTCAAGACCTGGGCATCCTCGATACCGACATAATCCAGAACTTCTTGGAGAACTACAAGAACAACCATGTGGGCACCGAATATGCTGGTCTTGAAGGCCGTATCAAGGATATTAAGTAAGTTGGAACAATTATCAAATGTTTTTTCGTACCTTTGCGGCAAAATCAGAAGGCAACTTGATGTCTGTAGTTGCACGTTGCTTTTCTACATACCACCAAACTGCAAAACTGAAAACTGAAAACTGGCAACTGAAAACTGAAAACTGTCAACTGAAAACTGACAACTTCTTTGTAGCTTTGCACAAATGGAAGAGACATCAGTAAAATCGAGGTGGTTTGATACTCCATGAGCCGCGGTGATCTGCTTCACGCGGCTGCCATG
>CAMOCK010000124.1 GCA_946610645.1 uncultured Bacteroidales bacterium | reverse complement strand
GGCTGGTTGCATACGCGTTGCGCACCCGTCCGCCACTCTCACCGATCCCGAAGGAACGGATCCCGTGCGACTTGCCTGTATTAGGCCTGCCGCCAGCGTTCATCCTGAGCCAGGATCAAACTCTTCGTTGTAATATTGTACTTCTCTTAATGTTCCGTCTCAAAGGTCCCTCTTGTCTTGCTTTCCCGCAACCGACCACAACAAAAACGACCGCCTCCCGGCGGACGCAACGGCAATCGGCTGCTGTGCTGGCCTCACGCTGTCATAGAACTCCCGCAAACATCTCAACCAACCTCTCCCCTCTGCCGTCGTTTGCGGGTGCAAAAGTACAACCTTTTACATTAACAACAAGCACTTTTTTCAAGAAAAATTCAAAAAACAACCCAACTCGCTAAATACCAACAAAATAAATTTTATACATCAGAAAACCACAGCCCGCTTTTACACCTTATTAATATATAGTCAATAGGAATCATTCCGTTTGGACAAAAAAAGAAGGGTAAGCTACTCATATCGCACCGCTACGACCTCCTACCCTTGCTACATTCCTGTCCTGGGGGATTTCAGAGGGAGCTGGTCGTATAAGACTTACCCGTTGCAAAAGTACGGACTTTTCTTGGATTGGCAAGCACTATCCGAAAAAAAATTATTCGTGACCGTAACTTGACCCGTCGAAGCAGTGGGTGCAAAGGTCGCATTTAGGCAGGCCAATGGCGTTCACAACACTGTCCAAAGTATTGAATTTCAGCGTATCCACTCCTATATGCTTGCGTAGCATTTCCACTAGGTTGGCGTATTCTTGACTTTTGGGGTCACAATACTTATTGATGTTTTGGCTGTCGTCGCCTTCCATTTCCTTAATGCAACGCCGGGTAACCAATTCCATGACGTTTTTCGAGGCGGAGAAATTGAGGAAAGGGCATCCGAACAGGAGGGGCGGACAACTGATGCGCACATGAACTTCTTTTGCGCCAAAGTCGTAGAGCATTTTCACATTGTCGCGCAATTGCGTGCCTCTGACAATGCTATCGTCGCAGAAGGCCACTTTCTTACCTTCCAGAAGGGCGCGATTAGGGATGAGTTTCATTTTGGCCACATGCTCCCTTTGGGTCTGGTTTACAGGCATAAAGCTTCGAGACCAAGTGGGGGTATATTTCACCACGCCACGCAAATACGGGACTTTACGAATGTTGGAATAGCCCAAGGCCATTCCAATGCCTGAGTCGGGGATGGCGGACACATAATCGATGTCGGTATAGTCATGTTTTCCCATTTCGCGGCCTTCGTTGTAGCGGGCTTCCTCCACATTGACGCCTTCGTAATCAGAGGCTGGGAAGCCATAATAGATCCACAGGAAAGAACAGACTTGTCGTTTCGTGCTTGAAGATAGGAGTTGCTTGATGCCAGCATTGAGCGTGACTTTGATAATTTCGCCTGGAGCCAGGTTGTAGCAAGTAGTATAGTCGAGGTTGATGAATCCATGGCTTTCAGATGCAAGCACATAGCCATCGTCGCCCTTGCCGACGACTATGGGAGTGCGTCCGTAATAGTCGCGGGCGGCGATGATGCCATCTTCGGTCATAATGAGCATCGAGCACGATCCTTTCACCTTATTATATACATTACGTATGCCATCGACGAAATCAGCGCCTTGTGTGATGAGCAATGCGACCAACTCGGTGGGGTTGGTGGCACCTGAGCTTAGTTCGGCGAAATGCTGACGCTGGTTGAGACAATGGTCGACAAGTTCGTCCAAATTGTTGATTTTGGCTACTGTGGCGATAGCGAATTTGCCAAGATGCGAATTGACCACAATCGGTTGTGCGTCAGTGTCGCTAATCACACCTATACCCAGATTGCCAATGAACTTACCCAACTCGTCGGTAAACTTGGTGCGGAAATACGAGTTCTCGATGTCGTGGATTGAGCGGTGGAACAGGCCGTCAGAGTAAGTGACCATTCCAGCGCGCTTGGTGCCGAGATGTGAGTGATAATCAACGCCATAGAACAAATCCTTGACGCAAGCATGTTTGGAAACCGTACCGAAAAATCCGCCCATAATGTTTTCTATTTTGGTGACAAAAACAAAAACCCATCTACAGGAACATATCCCGTAGATGGGTTGCAAAAGTAAGGATTAATTTGATACGACGAACTTGAATTCTTCCAAAATTGCAACTTTTTGTCGTAAGTGCCAAAACAGGTTGATTGGGTAAAAGTCACCGTTCCATCAAATGATAGTATTTCGGATGATAATCAGCCCATTCGCCCGTGAGCAGCTCGGGATGGAAGAAATGGATGAAGTCGGCCAGAAGCAGGTCGGGCTCGCACTGCGACTGCTCGAAATAGCCCGTCGGGAGGATGTCGCAAACGATGATTCTCCGGTTCTTGAAGGCGTCGAAAAGTGGATAGACGGGACTTTCCTTGGCCAATGCTTCGTAAGTCATCGGGAAAGGATTGGAGTTGATAACGCGCCAATAATCAGCTTTTTGTGCCTTCGCAAGAATGCTTTCGGCATCCATCGGTACGCTGGCCGTCGAGGGGTTGTCTTTCCAAATGTAGTCGGCACCGGCATCGGCGAAGAGCTTGGCGATGTAGCTGCGGCCTCCCGCCACATACCACTGCCCGTTGAAGGCCAAGTCGGAGAAAACCGTTGGTCGCGTTTCCACGTTGGCACACAATCCTGAAAGGGCGTTGTAGCGCCGCTCGATGTCGGCAAACCAAGCGTCGGCCCTGTCCTCGCAGCCCGCAAGCAGACCTATGACGCGAATCCACTCGGCGCGGCCCAAGGGCGTGTTCTCCATGTAGTCGGCAAAAGGGAACAGCACCGCGCCCGTAACGTCGAGTCCGCCTTGGTTGCCGTCGAAATAGGGAGAATAAAGGAGTACGTCTGGTTTTAGTTGTATCATCCGTTCCACGTCGGCGGCGGCCTCGGTACCGATGTCGTAGACCTTCTGTTGTGCCAACAACGAGCGCATGGTCGTGTCGGTCACAAACCGACCTTCAAGGATGCCTTTCACGCGGTTGATTTCGCCAAGGCGCAGAAAAACAGCCCATTGCGTGGCCGAAAATGAAATCACCGAATTGACAGGGACTGTAAGCACGCCCTTCACATCCGTGTCGACCGCCTTGGTTGTGTCCTTCACGAATGCGAACGAGCCTAGCGATAGCGTAGTGTCCCAAGGGCACATCACCTCGGCGCGATAGCCGTAGTCTTTCTCGTAGATGGAGATGTTTCGGGCAAATCGCATGAGGTTGTCGCCTTGCGCCATCATCTGGGTTTGTTTCGTTTGGTGGCTACAAGCCATCAAGGGAAACAACAGCAAAAGCCAAAGTTTTCTCATTGTTGGTTCAGTTTTTCGAGGCAGTCTTTGCACAGACAGTCACTGTAATTCTCTTTCAGATAGGCTTTTGTGGTGTCGGTGAGTTTCACCTTGACGCACCAGCAGTCCACTGAGTGGACGCATTCGAAGGTTTTTCCGCAACGGGGGCAGGTTTTGGTCATTGGTTTAATTGTTGAATTGTTGAATCTTGAAAAGTTCGGGCGGATGTGCCATCCGCCCGAACAGAGCCGGGGATTCGTCATCCCCTCAAAAGAATATCACTTATTTAAACAACATTGCACTGGGAAACAGGCCGGCCTCAAACGTGCTGAGCAGCACGCCATCGGACGTATATCTGCAAATCGTTCCGTTGGCGGTCGGGTTGCCGATGCAAGAAACATACAATTCGCCCGACGTGGGGTCCACGGCCATGTTATAGAAAGTCTTCCCCTCGGCGGGGATGCGGAACGATTCGGAGAAGGCCATCGAAGCCACATCGAAACGGCGCACCTCGCTATCCCTTGAGAAGCCGTATTCGTCGACCTCGCTGACGACCACATAAAGGTTTCGGCCTTGCGGGTCGGCCTTCATGCATGTCGCCGTGAAACTCACCGTCTCGCCCGTTTGGGCATCCACCGTATCTTCAAACGAATAGCGGCATTGGGCTGTCTTCAGCACCGGGTCGATTTCCCACAGCGTAGGCTTCTCGCTATCGGCCTCCCATGTGGCGCCTTCGCAGAGCACCCACACATGGCCGTCCTTGTCGACTGCCATCGTGTTGGGCTCCTTACCCACCGTGATTTCGGCCACTTTCACGTCATTGTTGACATCGACCACTTGAACAGTGTTGTTGATGACAGTGGCATCATAGTAGTGCGACCAGTTGCTGACATAGAGTTCATTGCCCACCTGCACCATCTTCTCGGTCATCTTGCCCATCGCGACACTGCCGGCATGGGTCATGTCCTGCGGGTTGACAATCCAAAGTTCCTTGCCCATCAGGTCGGTGACGTAAGCCTTGTTGGGGGCCACGATGTGCATCTCGCGCGGCGAATAGAAATCCTGCAGTTTGTAGGGTTTTGTCGTATCTATCCGTATGGTGTTCGCGTCCATCTTGTAGATGTAATTGCTGTTATTGACCACAATGAACAGTTTGCCTTCGGCCATGGCCAAACTCTGCGCCACGTCGCCCAAAGACTGTGTCAAGTCGAAATTGACCTTCTTGAACAAATTATTAATCACCGTGTCGCCATCGGGATCATAAAAAGTCAACGACGAATTGGCGCTCTGATACACACCTTCGTTAAGCACAAACACACCCGTCCCAACCGTAAAGCCTTCGGGTTTGACGGGTTGGTCGGGTTCGCAGGCGAACAACGACAGTGCCAAAGCAGCCACCAACAACCATTTTTGTTTCTTCATAACTCGTTCATTTATTGTTTCACGACACGTTTCACAACATTTCCTTCAACGGAAACGATACGGACAAAATAAACACCATCGGGCAAGGTGGCCATGTTGATGGTGTCATCGGTTGTGGAAACAACCAACTGGCCAACAGCATTATAGACCTCAACAGATTGCAGGCCCTCCATCGTGACGATCAACATCTCATTTACCGGATTGGGATACAATGCCACGCCCTCTGAACCGTTTTCGGGCAAGTCATTGTGTGCCAAGTCGTGAATCACGCCGACGGCATCCAAGTCGAAACCGCTGGAACCGAAAGGCGTGGGCCACGATTCCACCACGACATGGCCTTCCGAATCGTAGGTGGCGTATTGCGGATCGCTGCAACCCACCACGTCGACCAAACGCACATGGGTGACGTGGTTTTTGTCGAGCAAAGGATTGTCTTCCACATCGTCGAGGTCGAAAGGTGTGCCATAAAACGCCTCGTATTTTCCGGCGAAGTTGTGGATTTGCTCCGGGTCGATGCAACCGTTTGCACCCAACTCCGTCACATGGCTAATGGCTGGAAAACGGAAAAAGCTCATGCCATCGGAACTGACTTCCACAAAGGCCAGTTCGAGGAAATAGACGGTGGGGTCCTGTGCGTTGACAAAACCGTTCTCGAACACGGCGAAGTCGGAGCCAACGCCATTGCAAATGGGCGAGGCGAAGGTCAGCGTTGCCACACCGCCATCGCCGAGGCTGACCACATTGAAGGTGCCACCGGGAACGCCTATGGCCAAAGTGTCGTGGCCGAAATCAGCCAGGCCTGCCTCAGGCCTATCGATGCGCATCGGTCCGCGCTCTACGGTGCAGCCCGTGGCCCAAGCCACAAACGCCGACGAGTCGGCATGGATGGCCGTGGTGCCGACATGACACGCAGGCGGCGCAAACTGCGCCCACAACGCCATCGGCACCATAGCCATCATTATGAAAAAAAGCTTCCTCATTTCACCACAAGCTTAGCTGTGCCGACATTGCCTTCGCTCTTCACGCTGACGAAGTAAACGCCTTCATTCAGTTCGGCGGTGCTAATGCGCACTTGTTCGCCTTCGCTGGCCGTGACACTCATCGTGCAGACCATGCGGCCTTGCATATCATAGACAGTCACCTCGTTGAGGCCAGCATAGACGAGGGTCACGTAGGCCTCATTCGCGGCAGGATTGGGATAGACCGAAACAGTGGCATTGCCCAATTCGTTCACTCCAGTGCTGTTGGTGGCTGGCACGATGGGAGTTTCCCAAGCAATCGTAGTCCAATCGCTCGACATGACACTGCAGGCATAGCCGCCAACCTTGACAAAGTCACCGTTTTGGATCGGTTCGGTGGCCATTGTGTTCTGGCCCATCAAGCCGTTCACGCTGTGCATGGGGATGTCGTAGTCAGGGTCGCCCCACTGGGCAGCAGGGTTGGGGCACATGGTCAGGTCATACTCGTCATCCAAGTAGGTGACATTGGTGGGTGCGGAACCGACCACAGTCAATCGGTCGTCGGCTGCGGCAATGTCGGTGAGGGCTTGGAAAACCGTGGCCTCACCGTCGAAACGATAGCCCCAAGCAAAAGCGGCTGGCGTGTTGCTGCACCAGCTGATGGCAACCACCACCTCGTTTTGGCCTTCGCCAATCCAATATTGGATTTCGTCGGCGGAAATGGTGGCGTCAACCACCTCGCCACCTGCATTCGGGTCGGTGGCAGGAATGATTTCGGTGGCCCATGAAATCATGGTCCAATCGCTGGACATCACACCGCAGGCATAGCCGCCAACCTTAACGAAATCGCCATTCTGGATTGGCTCGGCTGACATCATGTTCTGGCCCATCAAGCCGTTCACGCTGTGCATGGGGATGTCGTAGTCAGGGTCGCCCCACTGGGCAGCAGGGTTGGTGCACATGGTCAGGTTGTACTCGCCATCCAAGTAAGTGACATTGGTGGGTGCGGAACCGACCACAGTCAATCGGTCGTCGGCTGCGGCTATGTCGGTGAGGGCTTGGAAAACCGTGGCTTCACCGTCGAAACGGTAGCCCCAAGCCAGGGCAGTTTCAGTGTAGCTGCACCAGCTGATGGCAACTACGACTTCATTTCCGCCTTCGCCAATCCAATACTGGATTTCGTCAGCAGTGATGGTGGCATCTTGGGCGAGCAGGTTGGTCGAGAAAAGACCAAAGAATCCCATGAGGATCGAAAGGGTAAAGATTTTAAAACGCATCATACTTTTAAGTTTTAAAGATTTGATAATTAGTTAATTAACTTCTTGCTTCAAAACTTCAAGGATAGTGTTGGTACACCTTATTTATATAAGGGAACGCCAGCTCTTGTCCCGAAAGCTTCGTTTCAGCGACTTGCGGCAGGTCTTCTGACTCGCTCCGTTGTTCCGTCCGCCTTCCCGAAAAGTGGTGGTTTTCAGTGGCATGATGGACGGCGTGAAGGGCATACAGCAGCGGGAACTGTACGGGATTCACACCCGATTCCCTATTGAGCCTTTCGGCACCGCAAATCGGCGGCAAAGATACAACTTTTTGTCATCAAATGTATAGGATACGGGAAAAAGTTCCTATTTTTGCACTTTGATTCACGGAGGTTCCGTTCATACATAAAACGAGCACTAATGAAAAAAACAAGCATGATTTTCGCCTTCATGTTCCTTCTTTTCGGAACGTTGCAGGCCCAAGACATTTATTTCGCCGGAAATGGCAACGGCATGGGAAAAGTATGGAAAAACGACTCGCTGGTTTACGGCATTTCAGACACTATTCCTGTACAACTAACCGCCATGAAAATCGCTTTTGACAGCAGCGTTTTCATTGCTGGTCAAGCTTTCGACTCTTCGTTCTCACAAGGCCGTGTTTGGCTGAACGACAGTTGCATTTTCGCCGTCGAGGGCAACTCCGTCTTCCATCGGATGCTCATCGACAGTACAAGTTGGACAGCAGCAGGATACTACACCAACGCAATGGGCTACACCAGCGCCAGCGTTTGGCAAAACGGCAACCTTATCCATGCTTCCACCGACAGCGTCAATTCTTTTGCATTCGCCCTTGCCATGAACGACACCGACTTGTATTACGCCGGTTCTGTCATGATCGATGACAGTTTGGGTATCGAAGAGGCTACCGTTTGGAAAAACGACACGCTGCTATGGCAATATGACAACGGCTCACGCATCGCTGACCTTTGCCACGACGGAGCCAACCTCTATGCGGCAGGCTATTACGTTCTGGAAGGCTTGACAGGAGCTGCCCTGTGGCAAAACGACTCGCTCTGTTTCAGTGTCGGTGACCTTGAAAACGATGCGATGTTTACGGCATTGGAGATTTACGAGGGCGACATTTATCTCGCCGGTCGTCACGGCGACACACTAACCGTTTGGAAAAACGGAGAAGTGCTTTACCAACATCCTTTCATTGGAACAAGTTCTTCTATCAAAACACTGGTTATCAATGAGTTTGGAGTTTATTATGCTGGACAAATCTATGGTGACGGCACGGTTTGGAAAGACGGAGAAATCCTTTACCAGCCTGATGACTGCGAATGTGTCAGCGCCCTTTGCGTAAGGCCTACTCCCCCATCGCCCACCTATACTTTGACGGTGATGGCCAACGACACTTTGTGGGGCTCCGTCAGCGGAAGTGGCCTGTTTCATTATGGCGACACCGCCACGATTGCTGCCATGGCCAACCCTGGCTTCGAGTTTCTTTATTGGAACGACAGCATCACCAACAACCCGCGTGACATTCTTATCACGCAAGACACCTCTTTCATTGCTTATTTTGGGCAAATAGACTACCTCATTGAATCGCGTGTTTCGCCCGAAGAGGCAGGCAGCGTAACCGAAGGCGGCATTTATCACTACGGCGACACGCTCACGCTTGAGGCCACGGCCAACCTCGGTTTCGTGTTTGTCGGTTGGAACGACAGCATCACTGACAACCCGCGTGATATTATCGTATTGAGCGACAGTACGTTCACTGCCATTTTCGACACTTTGCGTTGCTCCGTAATCACCGAGGTTACACCCGAAGGCGCAGGCTCTGTGGAAGGCGGAGGAGAATATGATTATGGAACCAGCCTGTTCTTGATTGCCACGAGCAATACGGGATATGTTTTCAGTCAATGGAACGACGGTGTTGCCGACAATCCGCGAGAAGTCATGGTGAAGAGCGACACTGTTTTCACAGCCCAATTCACTCCAATTCCATACGAAATCACGACGGCAGCCAGTCCTGAACACGGCGGAATCGTTGAGGGTGCCGGCATCTATGACTATGGTGACACGGCCATTTTGGCGGCTACACCCAATGAGTATTTCATGTTCCTCTGTTGGAGCGATGGCAGCACCTCCAACCCGCGCCATGTTGTGGTACGCCAAGATGCCACCTACACCGCTCTTTTCCGTCAAAACGGGACGCCAGAATACACGCTCACCGTTGTGGCCAACAGTCCAATGCTTGGCGAGGTGACTGGCAGCGGCATCTATCCTGAGGGTGCCACCGTTGAAATCAGTGCCACGCCTGCATTCAACGCGCTTTTTGAAGGCTGGGACGACGGCAACACGGACAATCCGCGCAGTGTCACCATCACACAAGACATGAGCATCACAGCCATTTTCTCGTTGTTGCCCAGTTACAACATCGTCGTTGAGAGCAACAACCCGGAGCTGGGTTCTGTTTACGGTGGCGGGCTTTACTTCGTCAATAGTGTCATCACCATCGGTGCCACACCCAATGAAGGCTATCACTTTGCCGGCTGGCAAGACGGCGACATGAACAATCCGCGAACCATTACCGTGACCGAGGATGCCACCTACACCGCCATCTTCTCCGAAAATCCCGTCTCCACCTTCACTATCACAGTTTATCACGATGAGAGTCAGGGATTTATTCTCGGTGCTGGAACTTATGTCGAAGGCAGTACGGCCACCCTTGCTGCCATTCCTTCCGACGATTACATGTTCGTTAAATGGAGTGATGGCGTCACCGACAACCCGAGAGAAATCACCGTGACCCAAGACCTTGTCTTGGCCGCTTTCTTCAATACCACTGGCGTGGACGAAAATGGCCATCTCGTTTTCACTTTCTTCCCCAATCCTGCCAACGACAAGATCCGCATCGAAGGGCTTGAGGGCCAAGTTGAGGTGAGCATTTGCAATGTTATGGGTATGGTTGTCAAAACGGCGGTACTCCAAGGCGATTCTGAAATTGCCATCAGCGACTTGCCCTCCGGCGTCTATTTGTTGCGCATTGGCAGAAGCGTTGCCAGGTTTGTCAGACAATGAAAAAACAGAGGGTCTCGGAGTTTCCGAGGCCCTCTGTTTTTCAATCTCAATCCAGTCGCCAAGAGGAATCTACAATTCTCCAGCTTGTTTCTTTGCCCAAAACACCTTGAAATCCTCGTAGTTCTTCTTCAGAAGCGTCGGGGTGTCCAAGCCATAAGGGCATTTGGCGCTACACGCATTGCAGTGTTTGCAATTCTCGATGAGTTTCATCTTCTCGGCCCATCCATCGGTGAGATACACGCTATATGGGGCGCGTTGCAGGAACAGGCTCATGCGGGCACAATCGTTGATTTGTATTCCGGCAGGGCATGGCATGCAATAGCCGCAACCGCGACAGAAATCTGCGCCCAACTCTTTTCGTTCCTTTTCAATCTTGCGCCAGGAGGCTGAAGACAGTTCAGGAGCATGGTCTTGGTATGAGATGAACTCGTCGAGCTCGCTTTCTCGCTGTATGCCCCAAATGGGGATGGCATGGTCGAATTGGTCGAGGAAGGCATAAGCCAAAGCCGAGTCGTTGATTAGGCCTCCTGCCATGGCCTTCATGCAGATGAAGCCAATGTTGTGCTTGTGACAGTCTTCCACTATCTTTTGGTCTTCTTCTGAAGAGAGGTAAGAGAATGGGAACTGGATCGTGTCGTAGCAATCGCGCTCAATGGCTTCCTTAGCCACCGACTGACGATGGTTGCTGATGCCGATGAAGCGGATTTTGCCTTGCCTCTTGGCGACTTTCATGGCATCGAACATACCTTGTCTATCGCCTGGCCGCGGACAATAGTCTGGGTTGTGGAACTGGTAAAGATCCAGATAGTCCGTCTTCAGGTTCCTCAAGGTCGTGTGAAGTTCTTTCCAGAAGTCTTCCACCGTGGCAGCCATCGTTTTGGAGGCCAGAACCACCTTGCTTCGGCGGTCGCCAAAAGCCTTGCCCAACTTTTCTTCGCTGTCGGTATAGAAACGAGCTGTGTCATAGAAATTTATGCCATTATCAAAGGCTTTGTGCAACAGGTAAACGGCTTCCTTCTCGCTAATGCGTTGAATAGGGAGTGCTCCAAAGCCGTTTTTGTTCACTTTCAAGTTGGTCTTGCCTAAAGTAATGATTTTCATAGTCATTGTGTTTAACGTTACAAAAATACAAAAAGAATCGTTACCTCCAAACTTAATTCAAAAAAAGTTTTTTACGTCTCAGTTGCCATTTTTCCCAAACTAAAACATATCTTTGCAAAAAAGTTTGAACGATGGACATTTTGATTATCAACGGTCCCAACCTCAATTTGCTTGGCAAACGAGAGCCTGAGGTTTATGGGAAGCTCGCTTTTGAGGACTATTTGGGGCAACTCCGCCACAAGTATCCTCATCACCAACTTGCTTATTTCCAGTCGAATCACGAGGGGTATCTCATCGACAAGTTGCAGGAGGCCGATGGCAGATACGATGCTGTGGTGATGAACCCTGGTGCCTACGCACACACCTCCATCGCCCTTGCCGACTGCATCCGCGCCATTGGCATTCCCGTGGTTGAGGTTCATATTTCCGACATCACCAAACGTGAGGCTTACAGACGACATTCCTATACCGCCGAGGCTTGCAAAAAATCCATCGTGGGATTAGGCTTGAAAGGTTATGAGGTAGCTATACTCCATCTGGCGGAGGCCCAATCCATGTGAACCGTTTTCATCAAGCTGAGAAGTCTTTCGCATTCAAATCGCTGAATTTGTTCTTTTTACGAACGACACTCTCGAACACGATGTTTTTTTGGTAAACGCAACTCACACTACGATGTGAGACCGACTTCCGTTTTTCGCGCAACGCTTCCAACCGCTTATAGAAATCCCAATGTGCCTTAAAGACCATCTTGAAGTCTTCCGAGCAACCCTCAAAGAGGAACTTGAAAGCTGCCACCCAATCGAGAAGGATCCGATAAAGTATGGTGAGGGGAACACGATTTGCTGGAAGGTTTTTCGCTAACAGCGACAGGTTGTTGCGGAAGTTAAGGTAAGTCTTCCTCGGCGAGTTTTTCGGCAGGGTGCCGCCACCGATGTGATAAACCACCGACTGTGGGCAACAATACACCTTGTAGCCCTCATTCTTCATCCGCCAGCACAGGTCTATCTCCTCCATGTGAGCGAAGAAACTATCATCGAGGCCGCCGGTTTTGTGGTAGAGGTCGGCGCGGACAAACATACAGGCACCCGTAGCCCAAAACACTTCTATTGGTGTATCATATTGGTTTTCATCGTTTTCCAGATGCTGAAATATGCGACCACGGCAAAAAGGATAGCCAAATTTGTCGATAAATCCACCACTAGCTCCAGCATATTCAAACTCTTCAGGATGGTAATAAGACCGTATCTTCGGTTGGCAAGCCGCGATTTGCGGGTCGGAATCCATCAAGGCGATGACTGGCTCAAGCCATCCTTGAGACACTTCTATGTCTGAGTTGAGCAGCACATAATACTGGGCCTCAACCTGTTGCAAAGCCAAATTATAGCCTGTTGCAAAGCCGCCATTGCTGCTGTTTTCGATTAGGCGGACTTGGGGGTAGCAATCTTTCATAAAGTCAACCGAGAGATCGGTGGAAGCGTTGTCAGCGACAATCACTTCGGCCCAATCCGGGCAACTTGCGATTACGCTGGGAAGAAACTGTTCCAGCATACGTTGCCCGTTATAATTCAAAATGACGACTGCAACTTTCTTCATGACTCCACAGGTTTTCTCTTGTGTTTCCATCGTTTGTGCGACCAAAGCCAGTTGTCGGGCTGTTCGTGGATGAAGCGCTCGATATGTTGCGAATACTGTTCCATGATAAAACCTTTCTCAGTGGCTTTCGGCTGGTCGGCGATGGTTTGGAATGTGAGTTCGTATCGTCCTCTCCCGATTCGTTTCATGGCCACGAACACCACGGCATAGTCGAGGAACTTGGACATGCGTTCAAGGCCTGTAAACCAGCATGTTTCTTGATGCAAAAACACGTTCCAATAGTCAGACTCCAAGCCAAACGAGGATTGGTCGGCCAGAATCAGCACGGCATCGAGAGAGTCGCTGCGCCGCGCCAAGGTGCGCAAGGCGGCGTCAGACTCAATCATCTCAACAGGCAGGTTGGTCCTCATTTCCAAAAGGAAGCGGTCGAAACTGGCGTTGTGTGCCTTTTTGTAGAGGGCCATGGGATGGTGTCCGGAAAGGGTTTGCATACGCTTGCCAAACCACTCCCAATTGCCTGAATGTGGGAAGGCGTAGAAAAAGCTTTTCTGTTGGGCACACAAAGCCTCAACCACTTCGGGGTTGGTTACAGCAACGCGCTTAACGATGTCGTCCGCTGTCATCCGCTTGAGTTTGAACGTTTCCACGGCCAAATCGCAGAGGTTGTGGTAGAATCGTTTCTCTATGGCATTGATTTCGGTCACGTCTTTATTAGGAAACGCGCGTAAAAGATTTTCTCTCACCACTTTGCGTCGGTAATGCAACACATGGTAAATCAAGAAGAAATAGAAATCGGATTTCGCATACAGCAGCCAAAACGGGTTGATGGCCACCATGAAGGCCCACGCTTTCAGCAAAAGAAATCCGACTTTCTTCATGACGTTTATCTCGGATTGTTGTACAAATCGCCAGCATGCGACCCCCAGCCTTTTTCGTATTCGGTTTGGTCCACGCCTTGGTCATAGCCTTGGCCATAGATGCGGGAATAGATCTCAAGTTGCCAGCGCGGGTTGTTCACCTCGCCGACCACGTCGGAATGGATGAGTTGATAGTCGTTGGACGATCGGTCTTTCGACATGAAAACAAAGCGTTTGTTGCGCTGGTTTGCGATTTCGTAGTAATGCCAAATCTCATACGGGTATGCGCTGGGTTCGTTGGGGCTTTCCACGATTTTGTCGGGTTGTCCGTATTTGAGGAACACATAGCCGCGATCGCTGCGATAGCCGGGGAATGCGGTGGTTTTGAACGACATGTTCACACGCTTGACAGCAGCGAGATAGTCCTTGAAGGCTTCTTGGGGGTTCATGGGGGCACGCGACGACCAGAAGTTGAACAGGAACTGCCTCATGGTTTGCTCGTCATCGCTCCTCACGAGTCCATAGGCATAGTTGCGTTCAGTTTCGGTACCCAAAGGATCGAGATAGCTGATGAAACGGCGCAGCGAGTCTATCGTCCAGTCGGGGTTGTTCACGAAAGTGTTGGCGATGCTCACGCCTGAGAGGTCGCCCATGTCATAGCCTACACCTGGGTTGCTCCGTTGGAAGAAACAGCTGTTGGAGCAAACCAAGGCGTTGCTACGGTCGCGAATTTCGACGACAAGATAATAGTTGCCAGAAGGCAATTCATTGATATCGATGGTGTTGAGCAAAATATTGGCCTTGGCCACATCCATGCGTTTGGTGAAACTGAAATCTTTCATCTGGGACGATGACTCGAGGGTCTCGATGTAATAATTCACCAAGAACTTTCCCTCGGCGTACAGTTTGTCGCTATTATAAAACTCGGTATAAAACTTCAGTTTGTCGTCGGAAACGCCATAGAAAGGATACACCCGTGGCAAGAAGTCGAGGCCACTCTTGGTGCAGGCCGAAGGTTGGTCGGCCTTTGTGTAGGAGTCGAATAGCAGGATGTCGGATATGGCAGGCATACCTTCGTCGAAACTCACCACGACGGTGTTGGTGGAGGTGGGCAGCTTCCTGACGCTGTTCAAATCGGTCACTGTGACATCCATCTGGTATTCGCCATTGGGCAACGAAAAACGCTGTTGGTCAATGAAAGCGCCGTCAAGCGCAGTCGTGTCGGTCACCACGGGGCTGTCCAGGGCGATTTTGGAGAAATCGACCACATTTCCATCCTTTGTGAAGATGGTTGTAATTTCCACGGTGGCCTTGAACTTGCCGGGCTCAAACTCCTTGTAAACGGCCGATTGACATTCGATGGCAATGGCGTTTTCCACGAAAGGAGTCATTCCTGGAGCATCGTAAACCGTTGTGGAGAGGTATGGCTTCAGTACCTTCACTTGCGCCATGGCTACGAGCGAAAAAAACATAATTGTCAGAGTTGCAAATACTTTCTTCTTCATGATTTCCGAAATTTGCCACAAAAGTAATCATTCCTTGCATATTGGAAGCCAAAAAAACGAAAAAAAATTCCAACCGTTTGTCGCAACCAAACGGAAAATGTCGTACTTTTGCAGCGGAGATATGGCTGAGTGGTCGATAGCGGCGGTCTTGAAAACCGTTAAGCCGAAAGGCTTCGGGGGTTCGAATCCCTCTGTCTCCGCAAGGTGCGCAAGTCACCGACCGAACCCCGCAGGAGAGATGCCGGAGTGGTCGATCGGGGCGGTCTCGAAACCCGTTGAACGCTTTGCGTTCCAAGGGTTCGAATCCCTTTC
>CAMOCK010000123.1 GCA_946610645.1 uncultured Bacteroidales bacterium | reverse complement strand
CTTCGCGCAGCAAGCAGGCGGTGGCCTCTTCAATCGGGGAGAAATCGGGCATTCTGGTTACGACAGGAATTCGCCCTCCTGGACCCCATTCTTCTTGCCCGTACACGGCGGCATCTTCAACGGCGACTCCGACTTTGATCCAGGGGAAGATTCCACCGATCCCCCCGCTCCCCTGGGCGGTGGCGCCTTGCTGCTCGTCGGCTTTGGCGCGGCCTACGCCATGACGAAGAGAAAGAAGGAGAACTAAACCATTAAACGCTCAAAACCTAAGAAAGCTGTGCCGCAACTTGCGGTGCAGCTTTTTTTGATATACACTTCTTGGTGTGGATATTTTTCCGTACCTTTGCAAAAATTTTAAGACAAGATGGACAAAATCGGATTAACCTACAATACTGAGAAAGAGCAGATTGTGATTCCCGAATACGGTCGTTGTATTCAGGAAATGATCAAGAAACTGCCTGAGATTGAAGACCGGCAGCAGCGCACCGAAGCCGCCAAATACATCATCAGCGTGATGGTGCAGATGAACCCGAACATCAGGCAGTCGAGCGACTTCGAGCACAAACTTTGGGACCACCTCTACATGATTTCGGGCTACAACCTCGATGTGGAAAGTCCCTACGCACCACCCACCCCTTTGGCACAACAGAAAAAGCCCCAACATATTGGCTACCAAAACAATGACATCAAATACGGTCACTATGGCCAATACCTTATCAAGATGATTGAGGCCGCCTCGAAGGAAGAGAACGACGAAGTGCGCGAGGCCCTCGCCTACTCGCTGGCTGGCCAAATGAAACGCAATTATATCGAGTGGAACAAGAGCGTGGTGAACGACCAAGTCATCCTCGACGACCTGAAAAACATCTCCAAAGGGCGGCTCGTCATCGGCGAAATATCGAAACAGAACCAGAACGGCGACATCCTCGGCAAAATCAGGCAAAAGCCCCAACAGCAGCAGCAACAGCAAGGCAAGAAGAAGAAAAAGAAAGTGCCGAACCTGAAAGCCAACATGAACAACCCGAACAACCCGGCGTATAAGCTGAGGATGCAACAGATGGGAAAGGTGTAGTTTGGCTCTAAGCTGTAAGCCGTAAGCCATAAGCAACTTACAGCTAAAGCTCAAAGCTCAAAAACACGGTTCAAACAAGCTTACTGCTTATTGCTTACTGCTTAAAGCTCAAAAAAATATGGCATCACTAAAGATAAAAGGCGGCAACACGCTTCATGGCGAAATCACGCCGCAAGGCGCGAAAAACGAGGCCATGCAAATCCTTTGTGCCTGTCTGCTCACCGACGAGAAAGTCAGCATCCACAACCTGCCCGACATCCTCGACATCAACAACCTGATTGCCCTCTTGGAAGGCATGGGCGTGAGCATTGAGCGACCCACGCGCCACGACATCATCCTTCAGGCCAAATCACTCAACTTCAATTACTTTGACGAAGAAGAATACCAAAAGACAGCCTCCAAGCTGCGCGGCAGCGTGATGATGACCGGCCCCATGCTGGCCCGTTTCGGCCAAGCCCACATGCCCAAGCCCGGCGGCGACAAGATTGGGCGGCGCCGCTTGGACACCCACGTCATCGGCCTCCAGAAACTCGGCGCCATCTTCGATTTCGACAGCTATAAAGTCAGTGTGCAAAAAGGCGGCCTGAAAGGCTGCTACATGCTCCTCGACGAAGCCTCGGTGACCGGCACGGCCAACATCGTGATGGCCGCAGTGATGGCCGAAGGCACCACCACAATCTTCAACGCTGCCTGCGAGCCTTATTTGGTGCAGCTCTGCACCATGCTCAACAGCATGGGAGCCGATATCAAAGGCGTTGGTTCCAACCTTTTGACCATCAATGGCGTGACAAAACTACACGGCACCGAACACACCCTTTTGGCCGACATGATTGAGGTGGGCAGCTTTATCGGCATGGCCGCCATGACTGCCAGCGAAATCACCATTAAGAACGCTGGAATACAGCAACTTGGCATCATCCCCGACGTGTTCCGCAAGCTCGGCATACAAATGGACTTCCGTGGCGACGACATCTTCATCCCCGCGCAAGAGCATTACGAGGTGCAGACTTTCATGGACGGCAGCATCCTCACCGTGGCCGATGCACCTTGGCCCGGCTTCACCCCCGACCTCATCAGCATCGTCTTGGTGGTGGCCACCCAAGCCAAAGGCACCGTGCTCATCCACCAAAAGATGTTCGAGAGCCGCCTGTTCTTCGTCGATAAGCTCATCGACATGGGCGCGCAAATCATCCTCTGCGACCCTCATCGCGCCAACGTCATCGGCCTCGACCATTCCCACAATCTTCGCGGCATTCGCATGGCCTCGCCCGACATCCGCGCCGGCGTCGCCCTTCTTATTGCCGCCCTCTCCGCCAACGGCACCAGCATCATCGACAACAGCGACCAGATTGAGAGAGGCTATCAATATATCGACCAAAGACTGAACGCCCTCGGAGCGCAAATCGAGCGGATTTGAGTGGATGACCTCCCCCCCCTGCCATTTTGTCAAAATCCACCATTTGGCAAAGGTTTTGCTGAATCGTGCACAAAAAATGACAAAATAGTAAAACAACACATATCATGAAAAACGACGAAAACGTTAAGAATCAGGACGATGTCTTGAACGACACCGTCAATCCCGACATGGAGAACAAGCAAGAAACGGCTGAAGAACAACCCGCCAGCGAGCAAAAGGACGAAGCCGCTGACACAGTTTCGGACAAAAAGTCAAAAAGGTTCAGGATCCGTCATGCCCAAGAGAAAGCCTTGGAGGAGGCAAAAGCCGTGTTCGCGGAACTGAACGACAAGCCCCTGCGCCTGCAAGCCGAGTTCGACAACTTCCGCAAACGCACCGCCAAGGAAAAGCTGGACCTCACCGTCACGGCCTCCGAGAATGTCATCAAGGACATCCTGCCTGTTTTAGACGACTTCGAGCGTGCCCTGCAAAACATGGAAAAGAACGGCAACGAGGCCGACATACAAGGCGTAACGTTGATTTTCAACAAGTTGAAAGACACATTAAAGAAGAAAGGCTTGGAGGAAATCGAAGCCATGGGCACCGACTTCAACACCGACGAGCACGAGGCCTTGACCATGATTCCGGCTCCCGAAGAAGACAAGAAAGGCAAGGTTCTGGACGTCATCCAGAAAGGCTACAAGTTGAACGGCAAGGTGATACGCTTTGCGCGAGTTGTCGTCGGGAATTGAACTACTGACTGGCTTTGCCAACAACGGGTCATGACCCGTTGTCCCTACCGGGAAATGGCAAAAGCCCTGAACGAAAGGAGAAAAACAAATGGCAGACAAACAAAAAAGAGACTACTACGAGGTGCTTGGGGTGAACAAGAGCTCCACGCCCGACGAGATAAAGAGCGCCTACCGTAAGGCTGCCTTGAAATGGCACCCCGACAAATGGGTGAACGGCACCGATGCCGAGAAGAAGACCGCCGAGGAAAACTTCAAGGAAGCCTCGGAGGCCTACTCCGTTTTGAGCGATGAGAACAAGAAGGCACGCTACGACCGTTACGGCTTTGCCGGCATGGACGGCGGATCGGCCAGTGGCGGCTTCGGTGGCTTCGCAGACTTCGACCTGAACGACATCCTGAACCAAGTGTTCGGCCACGGCTTCGACTTTGGCAGAGGCGGCTTCAGCAGTTTCAGCGGCTTTGGCGGCGGAGGTCGCGGCGGCACCGTCAAGCAGCGCGGCTCCGACCTCCGCGTGAAGGTGAAACTCAACCTTCAGGAAATCGCACACGGCACAAAGAAGAAAATCAAGGTCAGCAAGTATGTGGCTTGCACGCATTGCCACGGCAGCGGCTCCGAGGACGGCTCCACCGAGACCTGCCCGACCTGCCACGGTCGCGGCCAAGTGGTGCAAACCGTCAATTCGTTCTTCGGGCAGATGCAAACCGCCTCGGTGTGTCCTACCTGCAACGGAACAGGCACCGTCATTAAGAAGAAATGCACCCACTGCGGCGGCGAAGGCATCATGAAAGGCGAGGAAATCATCGAAATCGACATCCCTGCCGGCGTGGGCGAAGGAATGCAACTCACCCTGCGCGGCAAGGGCAACGCCGGTTCGCACAACGGAATCAACGGCGACCTGCTCGTCCTCATCGAGGAAGAACCGCATCCCGACTTCGAGCGCGACGAAAGCACACTGATATACAACCTTTTCATCACCATTCCCGAGGCCATCATGGGGACGCAAGCCGAAGTGCCCACCGTCGATGGCAAGGTGAGGGTGAAAATCGCGCCCGGCACACAAAGCGGCAAGGTATTGAGGCTGAGAGGCAAAGGACTGCCCATCGTGAACGGCTACGGCGTGGGCGACATGCTCGTCAATGTCAACGTTTGGGTGCCCAAGAAAATCAACAAGAAAGAGGAAGAACTGCTACAGCAACTCGCTCAATCGGAGAACTTCAAGCCCAACCCATCCGCCGAGGAAAAGAGTTTTTTCAGTAAGATCAAGGATTACTTTAATTAACCATGACCACTGACCATGACCATGACTGCTTTTACCCAAGGATAATGCTGTCATGGTCATAGTCAAAAGTCATAGTCAAAAAACAACATGACCAAAATATCCATCCACGAGGTCACGAAACGTTACGCCGACCACACCGCATTAGACCGTTTGTGCATTGACATTCCCGCGCAGTGCATCTACGGCCTTTTGGGTCCCAACGGCGCCGGCAAGACCACCCTTATCCGCATCCTCAACCAAATCACCGCACCCGACAGCGGAGAAGTGCTCATCAACGGCGAGAAACTCAACCAAAAGCACATCGTCCGCATCGGTTACCTGCCCGAAGAACGCGGCCTCTACAAGAAGATGAAAGTCGGCGAACAGGCCGTTTATTTAGCCGAACTCAAAGGCATCAGGAAGGCCGAGGCACAAAAACGGCTGAAGACGTGGTTCGAGAAGTTTGAAATCAGCGGCTGGTGGGACAAAAAAGTCGAGGAGCTCAGCAAGGGTATGCAGCAAAAGATACAGTTCATCACCCCCGTCATCCACGAGCCGGAAATCCTCATCTTCGACGAGCCTTTCAGCGGCTTCGACCCCATCAACGCCAACCTCCTCAAAGAATCCATCTTGGAACTGAGGGACAAGGGCGCCACCATCCTCCTGTCGACCCACAACATGGCCTCCGTCGAGGAACTTTGCGACAGCATCACCTTGATCAACAAAGGGAAGAGCATCCTGCAAGGAAAGGTCGGCGACATCAAGCGGCAACACGACACCCACCAGCGGGAAATCGTGGTGCGCTGCGACGACTTCAACAAATTGATGTCCGTCGCCGACGCCTATAATAATTTAAAGGTGGAGCACACCGACCAGCCCGACGAGACCAAACTCACCCTTTACAGCGATTCGCCCAACGAAATGCTCGGACAGTTGCTGCAAATCGGCCAGCTGGTTTCGTTCAAGGAGGTGCTGCCCTCGATGAACGACATTTTCATCCGCGAAGTGCAAACCCAAAACCAAGCCACATGAACAAGATCGGACTCATCATCAAGCGCGAATACATGACGCGCGTGCGCAAGCGCAGCTTCCTCATCATGACCTTCCTCGGCCCCATCCTCATGGCCGCCATCTATGCCATCCCCATCATGCTCGCCCTCAACAGCAGCACGAAAAACATGCGCGTGGCTGTGGTCGATGAGAGCCATTGGTTCGAGGACCGCTTCACCAACAACGAGGAGCACACCTTCGTTCTCATGCCCGGCCAGCCCATCGAAAACGTGAAGGAGATGGTTAAAGAAGGCGCTTTCGACATGGCGCTTCATGTGCCGCCCACCCAGCTCAACATTCCCTCCAATGCCGTGATTTACAGCCTTCGGCAAGTGCCAATGGAAGTGGAGACCTACATCAGCAGCGTGATGCAAAAGGAAATCGAGGACCAGAAGCTGATGGCCAAGGGCGTCGACCCCGAGATTGTCAGCGCCGTGAAAACCAGCGTCAACCTCTCCGTGATGCGGATGGACGAAAAAGGCAACGAGAAAGAGACCTTCACCCAAGTGCAGTTCACCCTCGGCATAGTCTTGGCCCTGTTGGTCTACATGTTCATCATCTTCTTCGGCGGGCAGGTGATGCAAGGCGTGGCCGAGGAAAAGACCAACCGCATCATCGAGGTGATTATCAGTTCGGTGAAGCCTTTCCAGCTGATGATGGGCAAAATCGTCGGCGTTTCTCTTGTGGCTTTGACCCAGTTTGTGCTGTGGATTATGCTCACCGGCGTTCTTTATGCAGGGTTTTCGGCCTTCATCGGCCTATCGGGACCGGGAATGTTGTCGTCGGGCACCGTGATGACACAGGAAATCGCGTCGAGCGATATCATGGGCAACGAAGACGTTCAACAAATCGTGCAAATCGCCCAAAGCATCGACTTCGGCACCATCATCGGTTCGTTCATCATTTTCTTCATCCTCGGCTACCTGCTTTACGCCACCTTATATGCCGCCATCGGCTCGCTGGTTGACAACAACACTGACTCACAGCAGTTTACCTTACCTGTCACCGTTCCGTTATTGATAGCCATCATTACCTCGTTCTACATCGTGAACAACCCCGACAGCAGCCTTGCCACATGGCTTTCGATGATTCCGTTCACCTCCCCCATCTCCATGATGGTCAGGATTCCGTTTGGCGTACCGATATGGCAGATTGTGCTTTCGGTGGTGCTTTTGGCCGGCACTTTCGTTCTGATGACCTGGGTGGCCGCCAAGATTTACCGCACGGGCATTTTGATGTACGGAAAAAAGCTTTCTTACAAGGAAATTTTCAAGTGGTTGAAATATAAATAGAAATATTCCTTATCTTTGCAGGCTCAAAAGAACGTTTTTTAGTCTTATTGAAATAATTAACAAATTAAAAGTCAAATAATTAAATCAGTTTTACAATGCAAAACAAAGGAGCAATCAGGACGATAGCCATTATCTTCGCGCTCATCTTTCTCTACCAACTCTCGTTCACTTTGGTGACCAAGCGAGTGGAAAGGAAGGCTGAAAAGTACGCTGAAGCAGAGGCTATGAAACTTGCAAATGGAGACGAGACCCAGAAAAATCTCATCAAAAACCAGAAAGAGACCTATTATCTCGACTCCGTCAGTAACGTGAACGTGTACAACCTCTTGGTGAAGAAGTACACCTATCGTGACGCAAAAGAAAGAGAAATCAACTTAGGCTTGGACTTGAAGGGCGGCATGAACGTCACCCTTGAAGTTTCGGTGAAAGACATCGTCAATGCCTTGTCGGGCTATTCACAAGACCCGACTTTCGTGCAGGCTATGGAGATGGCCACCATCAGTCAGGAAAAGAGCGAAGGCGACTTCGTGACCCTGTTTGGAGAAGCCTTCAACGAGATTGATCCCAACGCCCGTCTTGCTTCCATTTTCCTATATGAGTTCAAGGACAAAGGCATCACCGTCAATTCCACCAACAATGAAGTGCTGAAGGTGTTGCGCAGCGAAAGCGAAGACGCCATCAACCGTTCCTACCAGATCCTCAGGACCCGTATCGACCGTTTCGGCGTAGCCCAACCCAACATCCAGAAGTTGGAAAGCTCGGGGCGCATCTTGGTCGAGCTGCCTGGCATCAAGGATCCGAAGCGCGTGCGCAAACTCCTCCAAGGCACGGCACAACTCGAGTTCTGGGAGACTTACAACTTCTCGGAGATCCAGCAATATTTCGCTGAAGCCAACAGCAAACTAGCCGAAACGAGAAAAGCGAAAAAGTCGTTGGGCGAAGACGAAACCACATCCAAACCTGAAACCGAAGTGGTGGAAGGCGAAGAAGTGGCCGAAGCCGTAGCCGACAGCACCGAAACGTCCTTGGAAGAGCAACTGGCCCAAAACACTGAAGAGGAAACCCTCACAGAGGAAGACCAATTGAACCAATTCCAGGAAGACAATCCGCTGTTTGCCTACCTGCAACCTTCCTATTACCAGAATGAATCCGGTATGGTGGTGGCTGGCGAGACCGCCCGTGTGGGTATCGCCCAAGTGAAAGACACCGCCACCATCAACCAAATGCTGGCCGAGACCAAGAGCCTCTTCCCGCGCAACCTTAAGTTTGCCTGGACCGTGAAGCCGGAAATCACCCAAGGCGAGGTGGAGTTCCTCGACCTCGTGGCCCTGAAAATGTCGCGCGACAACAAGTGCGCCCTCGGCGGCGAAGTCATCACCGACGCCCGCCAAGACTTCGGACAAGGCAACCAAGTGGAAGTCACCATCCAGATGAACTCGGAAGGTGCCAAGGCATGGAAACGCCTCACCGGCGAGAACATCGGCAAACAAGTGGCCATCGTGCTCGACGGCTACGTTTATAGCTATCCCGTCGTGAACGGCGAGATCCCGAACGGACGCTCGTCCATCAGCGGCGGCGGCATGGCCATCGAAGAAGCCCAAGACTTGGCCAACATCCTGAAGGCCGGTAAGCTGCCCGCCCCTGCAAGAATCCTTGAGGAACAAGTGGTTGGTCCGTCGCTCGGTAAGGAAGCCGTGCAAAAAGGTATGTGGTCGATGGTGTTCGCCTTCATCCTCGTGCTGGCCTACATGGTGTTCTTCTACAACAAGGCAGGCGTTGTGGCCGACATCGCCCTGTTGGTGAACGTGTTCTTCCTGTTCGGCGTGTTGGCTTGCCTTGGTTCGGTGCTGACACTGCCTGGCATCGCCGGTATCGTCTTGACCCTCGGCATGGCCGTTGACTCCAACGTGATCATATTCGAGCGTATCAAAGAAGAAGTGAAGGCTGGAAAGGGCATCAAACTCGCCATCCAAGACGGTTACAAGAACGCCTACTCCGCTATCATCGACGGTAACGTCACCACCTTGATCACGGGTATCATCCTCATCATTTTGGGTACGGGTCCTGTCCACAGCTTCGCCGTCACCCTCTGCATCGGTATCCTCACCTCCTTGGCCACGTCCATCTTCATTTCGCGCCTCATCTTCGAGCGTATGCTTGACAAGAACAAGGAAATCAGCTTCTCCACCAAGTGGACGCGCAACTTCCTGCAAGACAAGCACTACGACTTCATCGGTATGCGCAAGACCTCTTTCATCATCTGCATCTGCTTCCTCGTGATCAGCTTGGCTTCGCTTGGCATCCGTCGTTTGAACCTCGGCATCGACTTCACTGGCGGACGCAACTATGTGGTTCAATTCGACAACCCGAACATGAAGGTTGAACAAGTGCGCGACGCTTTGACTGGCCTCAACATCAACAAGGATGCCATCCACAGCGCCCTCGAAATGAGAAACGACCAAGAAGTGGAAGACTGGACCGCTCCCGAAGTGAAGACCTACGGCACCAACGGCCAAGTGAAGATCACGACCAAGTTCTTGATCAAGAACGACAACCCCGCCGTTGACAGCGTCATCCAAACCATCCTCTACGACGGTCTGAAAGGCCTCTACGGCAACAACCTGACGATGAACCAGTTCTCGTCGGAAGACGAAACCGTCGGCATCTTGAGCACGCAAAAAGTGGGCGCCACCATCGCCAGCGACGTCACCCGCAAGTCCATCATCGCCATCATCGTGGCTCTGGTCCTCATGTTCTGCTACATCGCCCTCCGATTCAGGAAATGGCAATATGGCGTGTCGTCAATCATGGCCTTGGCACAAGACACCATCATCGTGTTGGGTATGTACTCGTTGTTCTACAACATCCTGCCCTTCACCATGGAGGTTGACCAGAGTTTCATCGCCGCCGTGCTGACCGTCATCGGCTACTCCATCAACGCCACCGTGGTTATCTTCGACCGCGTCCGTGAGAACATGAGTCTGCATCCCAAGGCCTCTTGGAAAGAGAACATGGTCAATGCCGTGAACAGCACCTTGACCCGCTCGTTCAACACGTCGGGTTCGACCTTGGTCGTGTTGCTCGCCATCTTCATCTTCGGCGGCGACACCATCCGTGGCTTCATCTTCGCCATGCTAGTCGGTGTGCTTGCCGGTACGTTCTCTTCGGTGTTCCTGTCCACCCCGTTTGCCTACATGCTGATGAAGGGCGACAAGAAAGACAAGGAGATTGCCGAAGAAAGCAGCTCGAAAAAGAAATGATTAAATCATCATAATTAACCTTCTAAACTGCTTGCAAAGAATCCCGCTGGAAACGGCGGGATTTTTTTGTTGCATTGACGGGCCTCAAAAACAAATAATTGTTATTTTTGCTGTTTGTACCAAACCAGAAAAAATGAAGAAACTGCATCTCCTTATCGCTTTGAGTCTGTGCGCCTTGACGGCCATGGCCCAGAATGGCCGCATTGACTTGCGCCACGAATCGAAGTCTGAAATCGTGAAGAGCGACTTCTCTTCGCTCCGCGCCACATTCAGCTATGGCTCCATAGAGAGCATTGAAGTGCCCACCGAAAGAGGCTCCTTCTCCGAAATCGCCATTGAAGGCACCTACGCCGCCGGCGAAATCGGTTCCCCAGAGCTACCTGCCACGCACCAACTGTTGGCTGTGCCCTTCGGAGCCACACCGCGCGTCAGCGTGACCCACTTCACGACCACGGACTACCGATTGTCGGACTACGGCATCAACACGCTCGTCCCGCGTCAGGCTTCCGTGCGCAAGGACCAGAAGCCCGAGGACATTGAGTTTGCCTACAACGCCTCGGCTTATCAAACCCGCAGCCTCGCCACAGCTCCCGAAGCCTCTATCGAGGTGCAAGGCACAATGCGCGGCATCCAAATCGGCTCGCTGGTAATTAATCCTGTGAGCTACAACCCCGCCACAAACACCTTGCGCGTGTTCAACAACATTGAGGTGGAAGTGAGCTTCGACGGCGCCGATCTCCAAGAAACCGAGCGTATGCTGATGAGCACCTACAGCCCGTATTTCGACATCGTTTATAAGCAGATGTTCAACTACCGCGCCATCCAATCCGTGTATGACGACCACCCCGACTTGATGGCCTATCCCGTCCACATGATTGTGGTTGCGCCCCAAAACTACGTCAGCACTCTGCAGCCTTGGATCAATTGGAAAGTCCAGAAAGGCTTTGACGTGAACGTGGTGACCAAGGAACAAGCCGGCTTCACCTACTCTGCCATCCGCAGCTATATCCAAAACCTTTACAACACAGGCGTCAGCCAAGGAAAGACACCCACATTCCTCGTGCTTGTGGGTGATGTGGCCCAGATTCCCAACACCACGGGTTCCTCTTCCCAGAAAGTGACCGACCTCTATTACGGAACCGTTGATAGCGACTACTTCCCAGACATGTTCTACAGCCGAATGTCGGCGGAAAACACGACGCAGCTGACCAACATCGTCAATAAGATTCTGCAATACGAGCAATACACCATGAGCGACCCGAGCTATTTGAACAAGGTGCTGCTCATCGCCGGACAGGACAGCTACTGGAATCCCCGCGTGGGCCAACCGACCATCAATTACGCCATCAACTATTATTACAATGCGGCGCACGGCTTCACCGACGTGTATGCCTACCTCAACACATACACCAACTGTTATAACAACCTCAACACGGGCGTGGGGTTTGCCAACTACACCGCCCACGGCAGCGAGACCAGCTGGGCTGGTCCTTCGTTCACCAACTCTAATGTCAATAACCTGACCAACGCCAACAAATACTTCCTTGCCATGGGCAACTGCTGCCTTTCGGGCAACTTCGGCTATGGCACGGCTTGCTTTGGCGAAACGATGATTCGCGCTGCAAACAAGGGAGCCTACAGCTACATCGGTTCGTGTCCCAACACCTATTGGTATGAGGACTATTACTTCGGCGTGGGTGCCACCAACACCTTCAGCCAAATGCCCACTCAAGCCGGTAGTGCCACGGGCGTTTACGATGGCGTTTGGATGGACGACACCTACAATACCGTTTCCTCCATGACTTTCCTCGGCAACATTGCCGTTTGCTACGCCCATGCCGGCAGCTACACCACCAGTGTCACTCCGACATACTACTGGCAGGCTTACCATGTGCTCGGCGACGGCTCCATCATGCCCTACCGCGTGAATCCCACCGCCAATGTGGTCAATCATGCCACCACCATCGCTGCCAACGCCACTTCGTTCACAGTGACCGCCCAAGCGGGGTCGTATGTGGGCATTTCGCAAAACAACGTGCTGAAAGGCGCGGCCTTGGTGCCAACTTCGGGGACGGTGAATGTGCCTGTGAGCGGCATCACCTCAGGACAACAGGTGAGGATTGTGGTCACCAAGCCGCAACGCCAGCCCTACATCCAAGACATCAACGTGAGCGGTGGCGGCACTACCACCTATACCATCACTGCCACGGCCAACCCGACCGCAGGAGGTACGGTGAGCGGCGGCGGCACCTATAATCAAGGCCAAAGCTGCACTTTGACGGCCACACCTGCCACGGGCTACACCTTTGTGAAGTGGACCAAGAACGGAACGCAAGTCAGCACCAACGCGAGCTACACCT
>CAMOCK010000122.1 GCA_946610645.1 uncultured Bacteroidales bacterium | reverse complement strand
GAAATTCTGTTAATTGATGTGTTTTGATAGTTTTGGGTTAATTCGTAACAGTAAACTCACCATAATACTCGTCGCCGTTGGCGAGGGTGAAGGTGATGAGGTAGTCCCCGGCGAGGGGTAGGTAGGTTTGCAGCCCATCGGGCGTTTCAACCCAGTGGGTTTCGACGTTTCCGCCCGAATCCTTGAAGATTTCGATGGCCACGGGGCCGATGTTCTCGGAGAAGAACACCGTCAGTACATGGCCGTTGATTGAAGCATGGATGGAGTTGCCTTTGGGCATACCCTGTGTACGCCCTTCCTTAATTGTGATGCCACTGACCCCATCGGCTAAGTAAAGACTGTTTGCTCCGCACCAAGCTGTTGGCAACAAAAGGCCAATCAACAGGAGCATTTTTTTGATTTTTTTGAATTTGTTGAACTTTTGCATATCGCGTTGGTTTTAGAATTAACGCTGCAAAAGTATCTCGAAAAGGCAATTGCTGCAAGGAAAATAGGGTATGGATTGGTATGGATTATTTTCGTAACGTCCTGGAAACAAACTTGTTAGTTATTCATAAAGCATGTTTTTGAGGGTGTGATATAGGCTACCTTTTGCTTCTAAAGTTCGTTTTATTTTTCTGCTTCGTTCACAAACCGTGGAATATGCCCGCTGCAAAAAAGCGGAAATGTCGGCTTCACTTAGGCCGAGTAAGAAGAAATAACAATAAACCAAGTCGCTTTCTGTCAGATTGGGGAACTGCTTTTGGATGTGGGCTGTGAACAGGGCGAGGTGCTTTCCGGCTGCATCATGCAAGGCCAACAATTGTTCTTTGCTGAGTGCATGGTCCTTGTAAGCCATGTAATCCATTTTCGATTTGAATTGCTGTGAATGAGCGATTCTGACAATTTGGAGGCAAACGGGTGCATTTATGAAAGCCGAATAATCGTTGTTTCTTTTCGATTCGTCATCAGTAGGATTTTTTGCTACAGCCTGCTCCAACTGCTTTGAGACATGGCGTAGTTCCTTATTGCGTTGCTTCAATCGGCCGGACAGGGCCGCCTGCTGTATCCTGTAGGTTTGCCGCTCTGATTCCAAGAGCCTGCCCACGTTTTCTTTTTCCTCATGCAGCCGCTTGTTGTGTCGCCTGCTCAGGGTCAGAAAGAAAGATACAATGGCAACCACCGCAACAACAAGTCCTAAGACAATGCTCCACTTCCTTGTTGCTTTTTGGATTCTCTGCCTGTGGAGCGTTTCTTGTCTATTATGCTCATGCTGCTGGCAAAGTGTACTCAAAGCGGAATGTAGTTTGCCGTCCTCATCCTTTAATGTGGCGTATTGAGAGCGGATCAAGGCATATTCTTTCGCTTCTATAGTATCGCCGTTATACATGGAAATTTCCCGTAACCTTTCGGCTGCCAACAATTTACTGTCGAAGCTTTGTGTGTTGTCAAACACGTATTTCAAATAGACCCAAGCAGAATCGAATTGCTTTTCGTAATAATAAATATCACCAATAAACAGATAACGGGCCAATAGCTCCTTGCTTTCCATAGCCATGCTAGCCAAGCGATACATTATCGACAACGCTTTTTCAAGGCTCTTTTCTTTGTCATACAATAATATGGCGCGACGGGCTGTGATGTCCCGATAAGTTCGATAAGTTGTGTCAGGTAAATAGTGAATAGCTTGCCTATAGTAATAGTCTGCACTATCCAATTCTTTCATCATCTCATAATGCGACCCTATCTCATTCAGCATCCATGACACATGCCAAGATGGTGCGTCATATCTTTTGTAATAATTCAAAGCTATTTTACCGAAATAAATGGCCTGCTCATGCAAGTAATAATCAGAAAACAAACCTGTCAAATGCGTATAAGTCAACGCCATAAACCTCGCCTTTTCCCCCACTATTTCCTTCTCCTCAAAATGTTCCTCCATGATTTCCAGTGCCTTAAGGTATTCGCGGCAGGCTGGCACGGCGCTGTCGTTTTCGTAATAGCCCACACCATTAATATAATGGGCGCGGGCGGCCAAAAACACGGTGATCGGTGTGGCATTTTGGGCGGACGCACCGCGTGTGTCCGAATCGCACATTCCCGCCAACGAATCGAGATACGCCACGGCCTGCCGCAAGGCGGGGCGGTTGGTTTGGGCGTAGTCGTTCTTGTAGAGCAGCTCGGCCAAAAGCAGTTGGGCGTAATGATTGTCAAACGCTTGGCTGGAATCAACGGTGTCGAGCCAAGGCAACAGCAAGGCCAAGGCACTGTCGGGCTGCAGCCACGCAAGGCTGTCGATGGCCAGCAACTGGCTTCGTTGAGGGCTTTGCGGTTCAGGGGAAACGACTGCGTCTGAAGACGCATTTGATCGCGTTCCAAAAGGACCGTGGCACGAGGCCAAAGCCAGCAACAGAAGCAATCCTATGAAGACCGTCCGTTTCATAAGTGCAAAAGTAGTGAAAAACTTTTATTCCTGTTGTTTCTAAAATTCGTATTTTAGCCCCATAAAACTGCATGAAATGGAAACCCCAGAAAAAAAACTCTTTATTTTAGATGCCTACGCCTTGATCTACAGGGCTTTCTTTGCCATGAACAAGAACCCGAGGATGACCTCGAAAGGCCTCAACACCTCGGCAGTGATGGGCTTCTTGAACTCGCTCTACGAGATTCTCAAGAACGAGAAACCCACCCACATCGGCGTGGCCTTCGACGTGGCTGGAACGGAGCAACGCCAAGCCGAATACAGCGAATACAAGGCCAACCGCGAGAAGATGCCCGACGACCTCCGCGACGCCATTCCGTATATCATCAGGCTCATCGAAGCCTTCAACATTGCCATCTACGGCGTGGAAGGCTACGAGGCCGACGATGTGATCGGAACTTTGTCGAAAAAAGCAGAACAACAGGGTTTTACAACCTATATGATGACTCCCGACAAAGACTTTGGGCAACTCGTTACGGACAAAGTCTTGCTCTACAAACCCGCCAAGTTCGGCGAGCCGGCACAGGTTTGGGGACCAAAAGAAGTCTGTGAGCGTTACGGAATTAGTGAGCCCAAACAACTCATTGACATTCTGGGGCTTTGGGGCGATGCTGCCGACAATATCCCAGGCATTCCGGGCATAGGGGAGAAGACCGCCGCGCAATTGGTGCAGAAATACGGCAGCGTGGAAAACCTCATTGCCCACGCCGACGAGCTGAAAGGCAAGCAAAAAGAGAACGTCATCAACTTTGCCGAGCAAGGAATGATGTCGAAGATGCTGGCAACCATCAACTTGGAGGTGCCCGTCGAGTTCGACGAAGAGGAACTGAAAACCAAAGAACCCGACCTGCTCGCGCTGATGGCCTTGTTTGAGGAACTGGAGTTCAAGACGTTTGCCAAGCGCTTTTTGGACGATTACAAAAAGACACACGGCACAGTTCCAACCATCGAAATTCCTGCTGCGAAGCCCTCAACGCCCGACCTATTCTCCAACGAAACGCCAAGTACTTCTGGGCAAATCGACCTTTTCGGACAAAACGACAGCGGCCTTTTGGAGTTTTCCGACAAGAACTCCGCAAAGACGGTGCAGCATGACTACAAACTCGTTGAAACCGAGGAAGAAATCAAGGCCTTGGAGGAAGTTCTGAAGTCGCAAAAGCAATTCGTCTTTGATACGGAAACGACCAACGTCGATGTGTATTCCGCTGAATTAGTAGGCGTTTCGTTTGCCATCAAGGCACACGAGGCTTGGTATCTGCCCATGCCCGCCGAGCGCGAAGAGTGCCAGAAAAAACTGGAATTGCTGAGGCCTTTGTTTGAGGACGAAACCATCCTGAAAATCGGGCAAAACCTGAAATACGACATCTCCATGCTGGCGCAATACGGCATTAGCGTGCGCGGCCCGATGTTCGACACGATGCTGGCGCACTACCTCCTCGAACCCGAGCAACGCCACAACATGGACTACCTCGCCGAAGTCTATCTCAACTACATCACCATTCCCATCGAGGACTTGATTGGCAAGGGCCGACTGCAAAAAAACATGCGCGAAGTCCCCATTGATTTGGTCAAGGAATACGCCGCCGAGGATGCCGACATCACTATGCAACTCTACGAGAAACTAATGCCCTTGTTGAAGGAAAACGGCGTGGAGAAACTGTTTTACGACATCGAGATGCCGCTTATGCCCGTGCTGAGCCGCATGGAGGCCAACGGCGTGAAAATCGACACGCAGAACTTGCAACAAATCAGTGAGGATTTTGGCGGCGAAATCCGCAAGATTGAAGAAAAGATTTATGATTTGGCCGGAACACCGTTCAACATTGCCTCACCGAAACAGTTGGGCGAAATCCTGTTTGAAAGGCTGAAAATCGACGAGAAGGCCAAGAAAACCAAGACCGGACAATATGCCACGGGCGAGGAGGTTTTGCAGAAACTCTTGCACAAGCACGATATCATCCCTTTGATTTTGGACTACCGCTCGTTCACCAAACTGAAATCGACTTACCTTGACGCGCTTCCCGCGTTGGTCAATCCGAAAGACGGACTGATTCACACTTCTTACAATCAAGCGGTTACGGCCACGGGGCGATTAAGTTCAAACAACCCGAACCTGCAAAACATACCCGTGCGCACCGCGAATGGCCGTGAGATACGACGCGCCTTCGTGCCGCGAAGCGAGCAATACACACTCCTTGCCGCCGACTACAGCCAAATCGAGTTGCGCATCATCGCCCATTTGAGCCAAGACCCCGCCATGGTCGCCGACTTCAATCTTGGCCACGACATCCACGCGGCCACGGCTGCCAAGGTGTTCCACGTGCCGATGAGCGAAGTCACCAAAGAGCAACGCAGCCGCGCCAAGGCGGTCAACTTCGGCATCATCTACGGCATGTCGGCCTTCGGCTTGGCCGAGCGCATGGAGCTTTCGCGCAGCGAGGCCGCCGACATCATCAAGAAATACTTCGAGGAATACGCGGGCATCAAGGAATACATGAACCGCAGCATCGCCCTCGCGCGTGAACGCGGCTATGCTGAGACCATCCTTGGTCGCCGCCGCTACTTGCGCGACATCAACGGGGCCAACAGCGTGGTGCGCGGCTTTGCCGAACGCAACGCCATCAACGCGCCCATACAAGGCAGCAGTGCCGACATGATCAAAATCGCGATGATTGGCATCCACGAAGAGATGGAACGGTTGAAGATGCAGTCGAAGATGATACTGCAAGTGCACGACGAGTTGGTCTTCGACGCGCATTTGGACGAACTCGACACACTGAAAACCATCGTCAGCGACAAGATGGTGAACGCCTTGCCGCTGTCGGTGCCGGTGGTGGTGGAGATGAACACGGGAAGCAATTGGCTTGAAGCACATTGATTCAGTTGATAGTTGAAAGTTATGAGTTAGTAGTTGAAAATTGTGTAATTTTGGCGAATCAAATTATAGACAAAGAGCAGGAGGGAGAGAAACACACTAAACAGTATCAGCAATGAGGGATTTGTTTTCTGAATACGATTATCTGAGCTATGTTTTCCCAGAGCCACAATATTTGGGGTCCAAACACATCCATAGAGGATGGATTGCCCAATTTATCCCTGTCCACGCCCATGTAGCATTAGATGCGTTTGGTGGTTCCCAATCAATTGCATATCTTTTCAAGCAATTAGGGAAACGGACCATAACAAACGATTTCTTAAGTTTCAACAACCAAATTGGCAAAGCTCTCATAGAAAACCGTAGCGCCAAACTTGACAGCAAAGATTTGAATATTTTGTTTGACAGAAACTGCAATCCTAATGAGTTCAACCTAATGGAAAAACTGTTTTCCAACCTGTTTTTTTCACAAGAAGAAGCAGTTTTCATTGATAGTTTCCGAAGCAATGTACCCCGATTAGACAATCCGTATAAGCAATCATTGGCGCTCACCGTAATGTGTCGCAGTTTGACGCGAAAGGTGACAATGGGACATTTTGCACACACACAAGCTCTTGTTTATGCAGCCGACCCGGCCCGCATAAAGCGCAACCGCAGTTTGGTGACACCCATAAAAACACTATTTTTGGAACTTCTTCCCGGATATAACAACGCCATTTTCGACAACAATCAGGAAAACAAAAGTTATAATGAGAACATCCTTGATCTTCTGCCCAAACTGAAGAATATAGATATAGCTTATTTTGACCCTCCATATTGCAACAGCCATGCTGACTATCAATCTTTTTACCATTTGCTGGAAACATTTGTGGAATACTGGAAAGACAAAGACTTCGTGAATGGAACCAAGCGCTACGAACCCAAACGATACAGCGGTTTTGACAAGACTAGTGAGGCTATTGGCAATTTGAAAAGGATGTTTGAACTTTCGCAGCACATCCCGACATGGCTTGTCAGTTACAACGACCGCAGTTTTCCCGACATTGAAACAATGATAGCCATGATTGAACCATACCGCCATGTCGAAACTGAGCGAAAATCCTATCTGTCTGGTCGTGGTGGAAAAGGAAGCGTGGCAGGGAGTAGTGAGGTTTTATTGATTTGTACAATTCGTAAATAATTGAACATGAACAATTTCAACAAATGGAATCAAGAATTTCGCGCACAAAACCTTTATGCTTTCAACCATAACGAAAACGCTCTGCTTTGGTTGAAAGTGAGGGCTGTTTGTAGAGGCAAGCAAATCAAACAATTCACAGCCAAAAACCACATGACATTGCAATCAACCAAATTGGCTGACCAAAATGCTGAGTTGTTCCAAATCCTAGAGTCCTTACCTGATGGCATGAAAATGCTTGACCAATTCCTACTTGACAGAAACAACGAATTATATGTGCAAAAGGGAGTTGACGAAGCACAACTGAAAAACGACTTGTACAACGTCAAATATTACGCATGGGGCGGCGACCAAGACAACTCCTTGGACCAATATCTTGTTAGAAGATACATTAAAGCCATCAGCAAGTATGATGAACTGACTGCCAGAAAAGACGAAATCGCGGGAAATGCATGGAACTTTGTTCAAACAAGTTGGTATAACAACTGGACTTCTTTTTTGATAGAGTCAATCTTCAAGAAGCACAAAAGAGTACTTTCTGCGGTTGGAGAGATAAAGAGTGTCGATTTTTTCATCGGCGATTTCCCCATCGATTTGAAGGTTACCTATTTTCCGAACGAATACATGGACAGCAAATTAAAGGAAAAACTAGGACATTCTGAAATCACATGGCTAAAACAACAAGCAAAAGCAAAAGGAATTGAGGTTGACAAATCGCTTTCGGATTCGCAAAAAATGTATATGCTGAAAGAGAAAATCAAGGAAATTGGTGACACCGAAATCCTTGAAAAACTGAAACGCATAAGAAAAGAAATTATCAATGAAGCCCAAAACGATAAAGAAACACTGATGCAATGGCTTTACGAGCACCAAAGTCCGCGCTTGTTTGGTGCCGAAAACAGGTTGTTCGTCATTTTGGTCGACACCATTCAGATGGACGACTCGTGGAAAATGAAGCGAGCATTTCCGCTTATTGAGCCTAAAGTGAACCAGTATTTAGACAACTTTACCGAAACATCATTGAAGCACATTAAGTTTGCGTTTAACAAAAATCTTTACGAAAGCCTATCTGACATTATTTTCGTCATAAAGGAATAGTTTCGTAATTTTGCCAATTATTTTAGAACGATGTCCATTCCAAGGGAAACCGTAGAACAAATCCTGCAAGCCGCTCATATCGAGGAGGTTGTAGGAGAGTTTGTGACGTTGAAAAAGAAGGGGTCCAACCTGTGGGGCAATTGTCCGTTCCACAACGAGAAAACGCCTTCGTTCAGCGTCAATCCCGCGCGTAACATCTTCAAGTGCTTCGGCTGCGGCAAAGCCGGCGACTCGGCCAAGTTCCTCATGGAACACGAACATTACACCTATCCCGAAGCGCTGCGCTATTTGGCCAAGAAATACAACATCAAAATCGAGGAGAAGGAGCAAACGCCAGAAGAACTGATGCTCCAAAGCGTGCGCGAGAAGATGTTCAACATCAACGAGTTCGCTGACAAGTATTTCGTCGATACACTATGGAACACCGACGAAGGCAAGACCATCGGCCTCCAGTATTTTCGCGAGCGCGGCTACCTCAACCCCATCATCGAGAAGTTCCACCTCGGCTACAGCCCCGCCAAGTGGGACGCCTTTACGGCCTACGCCAAGCAGAACGGCTACAGCGACGAACTCCTTGAGCAAATCGGTTTCTCCATCAAGGGGCAGAAAGGCCTCTACGACCGCTATCACGGGCGCGTGATGTTCCCCATCCACAACCTGACGGGGCGCGTCATCGGCTTCGGCGGGCGCATCCTTCAGAACGACCCCGAAAAGAAATTGGCCAAGTACCAAAACTCGCCTGAGTCGGAGATCTACGACAAGAAACAGACGCTCTACGGCATCTATTTCGCCAAAAACGCCATCGCGAAAAACGACGAATGTATCTTGGTGGAAGGCTATTTTGACGTGCTCCGTATGCACCAAATCGGCATCGAAAACGTGGTGGCCAGCAGCGGCACCTCGCTCACGATGGAGCAAATTCGCCTCGTCAAGCGCTACACGAAAAACATCACCATGCTCTACGACGGCGACTCGGCAGGCATCCACGCCGCCTTGCGCGGCACCGACATGATCTTGGGCGAAGGCATGAATGTGCGCATCGTGGTGCTGCCACCCGAGCACGACCCCGACACCTTCGGCAAGGAGTTTTCGGCGGAATACGTCAGCAATTATCTGAAAGACAACGCAAAAGACTTCATCCGCTTCAAGACGGAACTGTTGATGAAAGATGCCGAGAACGACCCCATCAAACGCGGGCAGGTCGTGCGCGACATCGTGGAGACCATCTCCATTGTCCCCGACAGCATTTTCCGCATCACCTACGTCAAGGAATGCAGCCGCCTTTTGGACATGCCCGAGCAGACCTTGACCAATGAACTGAATAAAATCTTGCGCGCAAAGTTCAAGAAGTCGTTGGGCGTTGAGGGCGAAGCTGTCCCGGAAACGGAAACTTCCACCCAGTCGCCCAAGCAAGAGGAAACCCTTGAAGACCAATTGCCAGCGGGCTATTACCAAGAGCGCGAGTTGGTAAAATTGCTGCTGATGTATGGCAGGGAAATGATTATCGATGAGCGCGAGGACGAGAATGGACAGAAAATTTATGAGCAAGTCGCTGTAGCCCAATTTATTGTCGACGACTTGAAAAACGACGGTTGCCTCTTTTTTGACAAGGTCAATCGGAAGATTTTCGACTTCTTCGACCAAGCTCTCGACGAAGGCCGCATCCCCGACGACCAATATTTCGTTTCTAACGAGGACGAAGCCATCGCCCAACTTGCTGCCGACCTGCTTTCGTCGCCTTACAGGCTCGACCAATGGGAAAAGTACGGCATTTTCGTCAGAAGCGAGGAAAACAACCTGAGAGATACTGTGTTGTCATCGCTCTATCGTTACAAGGACCTCATCATCGCAGACCGACGAAAGGCCGTGGAAGAGGAACTGAAAGCGACCGATGACACGGACGACCAGCTCATCCTCCTGAAACGCAAGAAAGACCTCGACGACATCCGCAAGCGGATTAATAAGGAATTGGGGATAGTGATTGCGAAGTAATTTTTGCAAAAATTCCCAAATTCTCCGTATTTTTGCGCCTCAAATGAATCAATATGTTTAACAGGCGTAAGAAATGGCGTGTGCCGGCCGGACAGGAACCGACAGCATTGGACAAAAAGGTGATGGCTATGGAGGCCAAGGGCGCGATGGTGCCCAAACGCAGCCTCATCCGCACCCCTGAAGAGATTGAAGGCATCAAAAAGAGCGGTGTCATAACCACCGCCATCCTCGACCTAGTGGGCGAGAAAATCCATGCAGGAATGAGCACGTTGGAAATCAACGAGTTGGTTCACAATTACACCATCGAGCATGGAGCCATACCTGCACCTTTGGGCTACGAAGGTTTCCCGAAAAGCGTTTGCACCTCCATTAATGAAGTGGTCTGCCATGGCATCCCATCGGCAAAGGAAATCCTGAAAGAGGGCGACATCATCAACGTGGATGTCACCACCATTTTGAACGGTTTTTATTCAGATGCCTCGCGAATGTACATCATCGGAAAAACCTCTAACCGCAAGCAGAAGCTGGTGGATGTGGCCAAAGAATGTCTGTACATTGGCATGGAGGCCGCCAAGCCTTTCGGCTTCGTTGGCGACATTGGCAACGCTATCCAGCAGCACGCCCACAAGAACGGTTTTAGCGTGGTGCGCGACCTTTGCGGCCACGGCGTAGGCCTCAAATTCCACGACGACCCCGAAGTGATGCATTTCGGCAAGAAAGGCACGGGGATGCTGCTCGTTCCAGGCATGGTGTTCACCATTGAGCCGATGATCAATACAGGCACTTGGAAAGTGTTTATCGACAGTGCCGACGGCTGGACCGTCATCAGCGAAGACGAGCTGCCCTCGGCGCAATGGGAGCACACGTTCCTGATGACCGAAACAGGGCTGGAGATTCTGACGCAATGACATTCGCGTCGCGGACAAAAAAGAAAGGAGGGCATCGTCAGATACCCTCCTTTTTAATTCCTTAATTCCGAGGAATTAGTACACAAGGAACTTCACCGTGGCATTGCTTGTGCCTTGGTTGAGGCGCAGGATGTAGGAACCGGCGCTGAGTTCGCTCGTGTTGAGATTGATTTGTTGCTTACCCTCTGAGAGGCGGCCCAAACCTTGGCTCATCACCAAACGACCCATCATGTCATAAACCTGATAGCTGACGTTGGCGTCAGACTTCATCTCGAAGCTCACCACAGCTTGCTCACGAGCAGGATTGGGATACATTTCAACCTTGGTTTCGGTCACGATAGGCATTTCGGGAACGCTGGTGCCGCTTTGTTGCTTGTAGTTCTCGCAGCGGTAAACGCCCTTGCCATAGGTGGCAGCATAGATGATGCCTGTGTTGTGGACGCCTTGATAGAAATTGACCACAGTGTCTTCTTCGCTCATAATCACTTCGAAAGCATCGCCTTGGCTAAGCAATTGCTGCTTGAGCTCCAAGACCGGAACTTCTCCCATTGGGTTGCCGTCGGCAATCCAAGTGGTATTGCCCACGCTACTGGCGGTATAAATGCCGCGTTCAGTGCCGATGATGACCTTACCAGTGGCCATTTCGATGACGGAAGAATAAACTGGCATCTTGGGCAGGTTGCCTTGCATGCTGGTGAAGGTCGGGTTGCTCGACAGTGCGTTGGTGGAATAAAGCACATAGGTGTCATTGCCGTAGTTGCCCAAGGTGACGACCACCTTGTTGGCATCGCGAGGATCAACGGCAACCGAGGTCACGCATTGGCCTTCGATGGGAAGTTGCATCGGGTCGATGGCAACGAAGTGGCTGTAGTTGGTGGAGGTAACAGCACCCGAAGCATTATAGGTGTACCAAACCGAGTCTATAGAAGCAGCATTGTCGCCCATGAAGCGGAAGAGTTGGCCTTCCTTGGTGCCGACAAACAGGTTTTCGCCATCGGCAGAGGCAACCATGCAAAGAGGTGTGCCGGTAAAGCCGCCCGTGTAGCCAAGGGTGTCGGTATTGCTTTGGGTAAGTTTATACCACACGGTTTCGAGACCGAAGCTCAAAGCCTGTTTTGAAACATAAACCACATTGCTAGTGGCGACATACAAACGAGAGCTGATAGGGTCGTGAATCTCAATGGAGTCGCCGACATTCAGGGGGTTCGTAAGCGTGTATTCGAAGGGGAATTTGAGGTTGCTCATGAGCTGAATGGTGGTGCCAGAAGGCATATTGGCATCCGTAGTGTTCTTAAACCAAACCGTGGCTTGATTCAGCGGGTCGTTGAAGTTCTCGTGAAGCAGGATGGGGGTGCGATAGTTGGAGGCAAGGGAAATGCTTGCGTGTGAAGTGAAATTGGTCGAAACCCAGTCGTCACCCATAGTTTCTGAACGTGAGATATTGCCGCCTTTGTAGGTTACGAAAATCGTGTTGGAATTGATGCTGGAAATGGCGCAAGAGCCGGCTTGTGACGATTCGTCGAACATGCCCATATTGCTTCCATTGGGATTGATCCAGTTGCCATAACCTTCGGTGTTCACGTTATTTGTACCGTCGATGAGAACTACGCCATGATCCATGCCAGCAGCCAAGATGCGCTTGTCGAGGCCCGAAAGAGCCACGTTATACATACGAGTGGTCTTGTAGTCTCTGTTGCAGTTGCTGAAGGTGAAGCCGGCATTGCTCAACATGCCTTTGTAAATGCCTCCGTCGGTGCCGATATAACACTCGTTGGCATTGGCAGGGTTGAAAGCCATGGCATGAAGGCCGATGTGGAGATAGTCGGGCATGAAGAACATGGACTGGCCCGTCAATTGTTCAACCATATAGAAGCCCGTACCGCTTGGGGTTTTTTCCAGTTTCCAAAGGGACACGCCCAACACATAAAGAATGCTTTCGTTGCTTGGGCTAACCACAATGCCGTGATTGTAGAGTCCGTTGCTGGAATACACATTGTGAGCATCGGTGGCGGGCAGAATAGCGTTCCATGTGGCACCCTTGTCGGAAGAAACATAGAAGCCAGCGTGTTTGCCATCGGAGGCGATGCAACCAGCATAGATGACGTTTTCGTTGGTTGGGGCGATGGCGATGTCAAGCAGGCCGGCAGCCTTGGGAATGAGGGAGTCGCCTTGCATCGAGTTGCCATTGGCGGAGTGGCAGGTCAAAGCATCTGGAGTGCTGCCGATGTAGATCTTGCCTTCCACAGAAGCCACGATGGTGTTGCCTTGAGCCTTGACTTCGTCGGCGCGACCAGGGAGGGCTTCATTCCATGTGTTGCCATTGTCGGTCGAATACTTCAGACCCGAGTCAGTGGCAACGATTAATTGACCGTTGGTGCACACGATTTCGTTTACGAACGACCATTCTGTTGCCTCATTGGCTGAAGGAACGGTGGAAGCGATGGGAGTGAAGACATCGTTGGCATCAAGGATATAGATACCGCTACCAACGAAACTGTTGGAATAGTTAAACTCGTCCATTCCATTGTGCGAAACAGCACTGCCACCGTCACCGGTGCCAACGTAGATGTTGCCATTGGCATCTTGGGCCATGCAGCTCACCATCAGGTTTTTGTTGCCCACATGGTGCCAAGTGATGCCTTTGTTGTACGTTTTGTAAACGCCACCGCCTTTGGAACCGATGTAAACCACACCGCTCCAATTGCCGGATGCGTTTTTCTTGTTGTCGTAAAGTACAGCCGTGGTTTGGCCGCCCATGTTGTCGGGACCCATGCTGAGCCAGTACAACTCATTGTCGGCAGTGGCCCTAGTTTCTGCATCTTGCATCGCCTGAATCATCAAGGCCGGGTCAATCAAGCCAGTGTGTTGATTGGCGCGGAGGCTTGCCATAAACGACTCTGCATTGGCAGTTGCTTGCTTACGCGGCACATAGTGTCCGCCATTGTCAGCGATAGTGATCGACTGACCTAAGATCATGATTACCAGAAGTAAACTGAAAGGTAAAAATCTCTTTTTCATATCACGAAATTTAATTAACTATCTGTTTTATAAACGTTTTTACTTTGTTCAATGCCCTATTTTAGTCAAATTATGGTCTGCAAATATAGGACATTCTCTTAAAGAAATGACATTTTAGGGAAAAAAAATTGCATTTTTTCTCAAAATTATGGTTTTTCGGCTTCAAAAGGGGTCAGAAAGGGAGCATGGTTTCGGCTTGCAACCAGCCGATGCTGCCGTTGGCTATGCGGATTTTGTTCCAGCCGTCGGCATGGTCGAGAATCTGCACTTTGGTGCCTTCATGCAGCACAAACAAATCGACGCTGGCCTCGTTGGGCGTGCTTTTCACTGTCACCGTAGGGGTCATGACGATGGCTTGGTCTTCCTTCAACGCGGCTTGCTTTTGTTGGGAAGCGAACAGCACTGATAGTGCCAACACGACGAGCATGGCAAGGCCGACGAAAAAGCCCAACTTGCGCAAACCCATCCGTCGTGCACGCAAAAAAAGGAAGGCCGAAACGAGCAACAAGGCAAACGCCATGATGGACAAAAGGGTCCATTGTTGACCCGAAAGGGAGTGCCTAAGGCCGTTCCAACCCTTCACAATGAACGATTGCGGCACTTCCTCGATCTTATCGACAATGGCGAGGTTGGCAATGGCGAGGTTGGTGCGCACGTCGTCGTTGCTCGGGTCGAGTTTGAGTGCTTTTTCGTAATAGTAAACCGCCAGGGGATACTCGCGCATCTTGTAGTAGGTGTTGCCCATGTTGAAGTACAGCGAGACGGATTCTAATTCATTGTCAATCACGTTTTTGTAAAGAACCAAGGCTGTGTCGTAACTGCCTGCGTTGTAGGCCTTGTTGGCTTGTTCAAACCATTGCTCGGCGGTGGGTTGTGCCTTTGCGCCAATAGTGAAAACAGAAGCAAGTGCAATTAATATTAATAAGGTGTGTCGTTTCATTTTTCGTGTTTCTTTCATTCGTTACAAGACTTTTTCGGCTTTGGTAATCACTTCGATACCCTTTTGGTAAAGGTCGCCCATCTTCTCTTCGGCGTTGCCAGGGGCGAAGCGGGCAAACTCGCAACTGTTGAGCGTGTCGATGAACTGTTGCGTGAGATCGTCGGGCACGTTTTTCTCCTTCATGGTCTCGCTGACGGTATCCATCGAGAGTTTTGACCGCTCGATTCCGAGTTTGTCGGCGATATAGCCCCACAGGGCCTGCGACATTTCGGTGTAGAAATTGTTCTGGTCCTTCACCTTGAGGTATTGGTCGGCTTTCTTGAGTCGGCCACGGGCCACTTTTGTGGCTTTCTTGTTGCGGTTGGCCATCGTGTCTTCTTTCGACTGTTCGCGTTTCTTTGAAACCAGCAGCATGATGATGAATATCAGCAACATGGCAAGCAACACCACGAAATAAGGTGCTGTGCCGAAGAAAGACGAGTGTTTGGCTTTGAGGTGTGGATTGCCCGTCATGATGTGGCGCACGTCGCTTCCTAGGTACTTGATTCCCTCTTGGTTGGAGGCATATACGCCGCCGTCGCCTTCGTCGCCACTGCCTTTCTCCACATGGACCGAATAGTTGTCGGAACGAAGAGAGGTGTAGGTGCCGTTGGCGGGATTGAAGAAACTGAACTCTACGGGCGAGAGGTTGAAATTTCCTGCGCGTCGCGGGATGACCAAATACTCCGCCTTTTTCGTGCCGGAAAGCCCTTGGGCCGTGACGCTCGGAGCGGTCGTGATTTTTGGGTCATACACCTCAAAATCGGGCGGGAAGTTGGGTTCGGGCATTTGCAGAAGCTCGATGTTGCCTGTTCCCGAAACGGTCAAGGTGAGTGTGAAGGCTTCATTTGTCTTCAGTTCGGTCTTGTCGATGTCCGACTTGAAAGTATAACTTCCCACTGCACCGGCAAACGAGGCTGGTTTGCTACTATCGGGCAGGTTTTTCACCTCGATGGCAAGGGTGCCTGTGGAAAGCTCTTTTTTCACATTGACGATGTTGCGGTTGAAGAAGGGGTCGTTGAAGAAAATGTCGAAGGGGTCGTTGCTGCGACGGTTGTTGCTTTCGGTGCGGATTTGGGCGACACATTCGATACTCATCGGGTCGATGTTGAGTTTGCCGCTGCGCTGTGGCACCACGATGACTTTCTGGATTTCGGCTACGGTGTATTCCACGCCGTTGATGTATTCTGAGCTTTGTCGCAACGAGCCTCCGTTGTTGTCGGATATGTCCTTGGTCCAGAAACCGGCGTATGACGGCATCTTGCCCACTTGCAACGACGACACTGGCACCTTCGTGTAAAGCTTGTAGGTCAGCACGATTTGTTCGCCGACATGAACACTTTTCTTGGACGGCGTCACTTTGAGGAACAAGTCTTTGCCGCTCACTTGCGGGTCGTTGGTGTTTTGGCTTTGGCTTTGACTGCCACTGCCGCTTGTGCCGCCACCCGAAGCCGAAGCGTGGCTGCCGTCATCGGGAAGAACTTGGATTTCAAAAGGTTCGCTGCTGATTTTGTTGCCTTTCACGGTCAGCGAAGCCGCCCCAATGCGGAACGTGCCTTCCTTGTAGGCTTGCAGAGCATAAGTATAGGAGTTCTTCACCGTGTGCGACATGGAGCCGTTCACCATCGAGAAGCTGGAACTCGACGAGGTGAATGGGCCGCCCACGATGGTGAAGCCGTCGAACGAGGGCGCTTGAAAATTCTTGCCTTCGGCATTGGCCTCGAAAACCACTTGGAAACGCTCGCCTACAACGACTTGCTTCTTGGCCGATACGGTCAATTTGGGGTCGTCTTGCGCCCGCATGGCGCTGGGCGCGATACATACGATGAACAATAATAAACCGAATATCTTCTTCATTGATTCGTTGTTTTCGGGTTGCAAAAATACATATTTTTTACCTTTTTTGTCGGCTGGGGTTCACACAATGCAGGGGTTCACACAAACTTCCCCCATTCTTACCTCATACTTCATACCTCCTACCTAACATCACCAATCCTTGTCGCTCTTCTTCTTGGGTTGCTGACGGACCTTTTGTTCATTCACCTTCTCCATCGTCTGTTTCTCCTGATTCTCAAGGGCATCCAACATACGCTGAGCGTCTTCCTTCGACATTTCTTGGTTTTGTTGCTGCTGTTGCTGTTGGTTTTGCTGCTGGTCTTGATTTTGCTGATTTTGTTGGTCTTGCTGCTGCTCCTGCTGGTCTTGTTGGTCCTGCTGTTGGTCTTGGTTTTGCTGCTGTTGCTGCTGGTCCTCGCCCTCGCTCTTCTCGAAGATGGCCGAAACCTCCACGTCGAAGTCGGGCATGGTGAAGAAATTGCCCAAAGGCTGCACCTTTATCGAGGTGTCGCCCACCTGATGGATGACATATTCCTTGAACTGGTATCCAGGCTCGGGGGCATTGCGCAAGGCGACCGTCTCACGGCGCGTGGCCTGCGACACGTTGAGAAGCACATGACCGCCTTCAATGGTGGTGTCGGCCTCAACTTTGTAATAGTCGGTGGCTTCAACGAAAGTGGCCTTCACCGTAACATCGGAGTTAAGCATTTGGAAGACATTGTCGTCGCTGACGGGTGCCGATTCGGTGGCGTCCTTGTCGCTTACCACGCGCAAGTCGCCAAGCTGGAAGCCTTTGTCGGGCTTCACGATGATTCCAATGTTTTGTCCAGGCTTGGCCAAACTATCTGTCACCGAAATAGTGCCGTTGGAAACCGTATCGACGCTGACTTTCAGCGCACTACGGAATGTGGCCGTCACCGTTACATCAAAGTCGGGCATCTGGAACACCGTGTCATTTACTGGCACCGTGTCGTTGCGGCTGCCCGACTTATAGACTGTGAACTTGTCCACCATGTAGCCTTTCTCACCGATTCCTTTCAGTACAACTTGTTGGCCTTCAACAGCTTTAGTCTTGTCGGCGCGCACTGTTCCGTTCTTGATGTTTTTCTCGATTTCAATCTTATGGGCGAGCTTGAACTCGGCCGTCACCAAAACGTCAAACTTGGGCATCTCGAAGCTGTTGCCGTTCATCTGGACCTCAACGGACTGGTTGTCGGCGCGAACCACCTTGTAGCTCGAAAGCGCATAGTCCGTTTCGCCTTTTGCTGAAAGCGTAATCCGCTGGCCGTTAAAGGCTTCCGTCTCACTTGCCTCCACCTTACCATGTTCTGGTTGAACGACATGTATCTTGCTTTTGACCAAATGGGCACGGCAATATTCGAGGTTGTAGAGCGCATTGGCGTTGTCGGGATTGAGCTTGAGCGACACCTTATAGATATTGAAGGCATCGTAATACTTGCCCTGTTCGAGGAGGCAGTTGCCCATGTTATAGACCGCGTTTGATTTCAGCTTGGCGTCGGGCGACATCTCGACCACCTTTTGGAAAGCTTCGAAAGCCGCGTCATAGTTCTGTTGGGCGAAAAGCGCGTCGCCAAGGTTGAACTGCGCGTTGGCGTTGTTGGGCCGCGTTTCAAGAGCTTTCTTGTAATCGACCTCCGCCTCGGTGAAGTTCGATTTCTTGTATTGGCGGTTGCCTTTGCGTATCAGTTTCTCGTCGCTTTGCGCGGAAGCCGACACAAAGGCAAAAGCCAATATCATGGTTGTCATATATTTGAATATCGTTTTCATGCTTTTTTCTCAAAAATGTTAAACTTTCTTTCCCACTCGCGCTTGCCTGACGAAAGGAAAATCTCGATGAGCAGGAAAATGAGCGCAAGTGCGACAAACCATTGGAACTGGTCTTCGTAGTCGGTGAAGACCTTGGCCTCAATTTCCGACTTGTCGAGTTTCTCGATGTCGTCGTAGATTTTGCTCAGGCCCACGTTGGAATTGCTGGCGCGGACGTAAATGCCGTTGCCTGCGGCGGCTATCTGTTGCAACATCGTCTCGTTGAGCTTGGTGATGATGGTGTTGCCGTTCTTGTCTTTGCGATAGCCTGTTTGCTGGCCATATTTGTTGTACTCCGGAATAGGGGCGCCGTCGGCCAAGCCCATGCCGATGGTATAGACGCGAATGCCTTTCTTGGCGGCATCTTGCGCGGCTTTCACGGCGGCATCGTTCTCGTGGTCCTCGCCATCGGAGATGATGATGATGGCCTTGCTGTGTTCTTCGTCGGTGAACGATTTCATAGCCAGATTGATAGCCTCGGCAATGGCCGTACCTTGCGAGGCCACGAGGCTCGTGTTGATGGTCGAGAGGAACATCTTCGCCGCCGAATAGTCTGTGGTGATGGGTAGTTGCACGAAAGCCTTGTCAGCAAAGACGATGACACCGATACGGTCGCCTTTCATGTCGCCAATCAGTTTGTTGATGGCCTGCTTGGAGCGTTCGAGACGGCTTGGCACAATGTCTTCGGCGTTCATCGAGTTGGAAACGTCGATGGCCAAATAAAGGTCGATGCCTTCGCGCTTCACCTCTTCCATCTTGCTGCCACTCTGTAAGTTGGCCAAAGCCAAAATCGAGCAGGCGATGACGAGAAGGAAAATGACGAACTTGAAATTGGCGCGACGGGTGGAATAAGTCGGCACCAACTGTTCACGCATCCCGATTTGGGCGAAACGCTCGAAACGACGCTTCTGCCCAATACGGAAGGCAATGTAAATCAATATCAGCAACGGAATGATAATCAATCCGTAAAGGTATTCAGGGTGTTCAAATCGCAATACGTTTTCCATAAGAATTATATTGACACGGGACACGGGACTGCGGGACACGGGACAACCCAATGTCTCGCGTCTCGTGTCTCGAAGTCTCGTGTCAAAATGTAACGCTTCATTTCTTATTTACTAATCAGTTATCGTTCTGAAAATAGTCTTACGCAACAGGAATTCGAGCAGGAGCAAGGCCAAAGCCCAGGCCACGAGAGGATAAAACTCCTCGTGGAGGCGGCGGAACTCCGTCACCTCGATTTTGGAGCGTTCCAACTTGTCGATTTCCTGATAAACTTCGTCCAATTTCTTGTTGTTGGTGGCGCGGAAATACTTGCCGCCCGTCATGTTGGCAATCTGGGTGAGCAGTTTCTCGTCAATCTCGACTTTCACCTGTTGGATCTGCGTCCCGAAAGGCGTTTGAACGGGATAAGGGGCTGTGCCATAACTTCCTACGCCGATGGTATAAACACGCACACCAAACAGTTTTGCCATTTCGCCCGCCGTGTATGGATCGACAGAGCCAGCGTTGTTCAAGCCATCGGTGAGCAGAATGACGACCTTCGATATGGCTTCGCTGTCTTTCAGGCGGCTTACGGCAGTGGCCAGTCCGTCGCCGATGGCGGTGCCGTCCTCGATGAGGCCGTTTTTCATCTCGCCGAGCATGTTGAGCATTACGCCGTGGTCGGTGGTTAGCGGCACTTGCGTGAAGGTTTCGCCAGAAAAGATGACCAAGCCCATGCGGTCGCCTGGACGACCTTGTACGAAGTCGGAAGCAACGTTCTTGGCGGCTGTAAGGCGGTCGGGCTTGAGGTCGCGGGCCAGCATGGAACCCGAAACGTCCATAGCCATCACAATGTCAATGCCTTCGATGTTGGAGGTCGAGTTGGTCGATGAGCTTTGCGGACGCGCCAAGGCCACGATGAGCAAGGCCATCGCCGCCATCTTCAAGGCGAAGAGCAGGTGGCGCAGATAGGCTTTCCAAGTCTTGGGCAGTTTCGCCATTCCTTTCAGGTCGGAGAAGTTCACTGACGCTTCCTGTTTTTTGTGGCGCAGCACATACCAAAGGATGGACAGCGGCACCAACAATAAGAGCCACAGCAGTTTAGGATTCGCAAATTCAATGTTTTCAAACATGGTTGGCCTCCTTTCCTTCCGCTTCGGCCATCTTCATGTTCCGCTGTTGAAGTTCCTCCTTGGCCTTCATGTCCTGATAATGCGCATAACTCTCGTTCACGAAATCGGTCATGTTGTTCAGGCAAGTGTCGCTTTCCAATGCCGTTGCCGAATATTTCGCAAACTTCACTAAATCAGCCACTACCATCGTGTCTTTCAGTTTGTCGTAAGCTTCCTTCGAGAAATGCAGCGGCTTGATTTCCTCCATAATATCATCGGTGGTCATTTCGACGGCGTTCACGCCAAACTGACCTTCGATGTACTCACGCGCAATGTCAGTCAGCGTGGAGAAATACTCCTTCACTTTACCCGACTGCCACATTTTTTCCTCGCGTAAGCGTTTCAGATCATCGATGGCCTTGGTGTAAGGCGGAATCACGGGGCCTTTGACGACATGGCCTTCCTCGTCGACTTTAGTTTTACGCCGTTTAGCGAAAAACCAAATGCCCAAGCCAATCAAAACCGCCAATAACACTGCCAAAAGCCATGGAAACACCTCTTTCATCGTAACAGGTGCGGCGATAGGTTCCACGATAGGCTTGTAGGGTTGCAAAGTGTCCACAACCATCGTAGTGGCATATAAATCAATGGGTTCCGTGAAGGCTTGCAAGCGTATTGGGTCGTCGAATGACTTGGCGTAGGTCAAGCCGACAGCGGGCAGTTCCACACGACCTGTATCGAAAGTCATCAGCGTAAGTTGTTGCTTCACTATGACATTGCT
>CAMOCK010000121.1 GCA_946610645.1 uncultured Bacteroidales bacterium | reverse complement strand
TATCATTTGGCTATTGCTCATCATTCTCAATGTCAATCCGTTGAACTACATCAAACTATGAACCGCGAAGAAGCCCGACAGCGTATCGCCGCCCTGAGTGACGAACTGGAGCAGCACAACTACGATTATTACATCCTCGCCAAGCCGACCATCAGCGACTACGAGTTTGACATGAAACTCGAGGAATTGGCGCGTTTGGAAAAGGAGTTTCCCGAGTTCCTTTCGCCCTCTTCGCCTACCCAACGCGTGGGTGGCGGCATCACCAAGGAATTCAAGAGCGTGAAACACCGCTATCCGATGCTTTCGTTGGCCAACAGCTACAGCCGCGAGGAGATTGCTGACTTTATCAACCGAATCAAGAAAACTGTCAATGAGGATGTTGAGTTTTGCTGCGAGCTGAAGTTTGACGGCTTGAGCATCAGCCTGCAATATGAACAAGGTGTGCTCGTCCGCGCCGTGACCCGTGGTGACGGCACCCAAGGCGACGACGTGACCACCAACGTGAAGACCATCCACGCCGTGCCTCTTAAACTGCACGGTGACTTCCCTGACTTCTTTGAGATGCGCGGTGAAATCGTGATGCCTTTCGAGAGTTTCAACCGACTGAACAAAGCCCGTGCCGAGGCTGGCGACGACCTGTTTGCCAACCCGCGCAACGCCGCTGCGGGAACGCTTAAATTGCAGGACAGCAAGGAAGTGGCGCGTCGCCGACTCGACAACTACTGCTATTACATGATGATGGACGGCCTCGAAGACCGCTACCAGACCCATTACCAAAGCCTGCAAGCCGCCAAGACATGGGGCTTCAACATCTCCAATTTCATGGCCCTCTGCAAGACCATCGACGAAATCTTTGAGTTCATTGACTATTGGGATGTGAAACGCCACGAACTGCCCTTTGCCATCGATGGTATTGTGCTGAAAGTCAACAGCTATGCGCAACAACAAGCCTTAGGCTTCACGGCCAAGTCGCCGAAATGGGCCATTGCCTACAAGTTCAAGGCCGAGGAAGTGGAAACCGAACTGCAAAGCGTTGATTTCCAAGTGGGACGACACGGAACGATAACGCCTGTGGCCAATCTTGCCCCAGTGCAATTGGCTGGCACTACCGTGAAACGCGCCACCTTAAATAATGAGGACTTCATCCGTCTGTTCGACTTGCATTATGGCGACACCGTCACCGTGGTGAAAGGCGGCGAAATCATCCCGAAAATCATCGGTGTCAACCTCGACAAACGGCAAACTGGTGCGCAACCTGTGGAGTTCGTCAAGACCTGCCCGATCTGCGGCACGCCACTCGTCCAGAACGAAGGCGAAGCAGCTTGGTATTGCCCGAACAGTTCGGGTTGTTCGCCACAAATCCGAGGCCGAATTGAGCACTTCATTGGTCGTAAGGCCATGAACATCGAGAGCCTTGGCGAAGGCAAGGTGGAGCTGCTTTACGAAGAAGGTTTGGTGCGCAATGTCGCTGATTTGTATGACCTTACGTTTGAAAAACTCTATGGTTTGGAGAAAGTCATCACCATCGAGGACGAGTTTAGCCTTATGCCAGTGGCTACGCGCAAGGTCAGCTTCAAGGAAAAGACCGCACAGAACATCTTGGACGCTTTGGAGAAGTCGAAGTCGGTGCCGTTTGAGCGGGTTTTGTTTGCCTTGGGCATCAAGTTCGTTGGCGAGTCGGTGGCCAAAGTCTTGGCCAAGGCCCTGCACGACATCGACCATGTCATCAGCGCCAGCGTGGAAGAAATGACCGAAATCAACGAGATTGGCGAGAAGATTGCCCTTTCGGTGCGTACCTTCTTCGACGACCCGCAAAATATCGAAATTGTTGAACGGCTGAAAGCCAAAGGTTTGCAGTTTGCCATGGCCGAGCAAGCCGTTCCCGACAAGGAACAGGTGTTGGCGGGCAAGACTTTTGTCGTCAGCGGTGTGTTCCAGCATTACAGCCGCGACGGCATCAAGGAAACCATCGAGGCTTACGGCGGCAAGAACTCGGGCAGCATCTCCGGCAAGACCGACTACGTCCTCGCCGGAGACAAGATGGGTCCTGAGAAGCGCAAAAAAGCCGAATCATTGGGGGTGCCCATCATCACCGAGGCCGATTTCGAGGCGATGATTGGGATTTCGCGTTCGACGGAAGAAAATGGATTGTTGTTTTAGTGCATTTTTAGGGAAAAAAGTCTTATGTTTGCAGCATGATTTGAACATTATGAGTTACAATTTGAGCGAAAAAGAAGCCATTAAGTTCGTTGATACCGAAAACACTTTGAGCCAAAAAGAGTTGGAAGACAGATGCTACTCTTTGGAAGAGTCCAAAAGACTTTTGGTGAAAAAGATTCATTTTCATTATGCTGTTCATAGTTTATTGTATCATTGAAATTCAAACATACGATGCCGCAACTAACCATAGACAAAATCGAATATACCATAATGCTTGTTAAGCTATTTGCCTCGCATTACCACTTGACACCCGTTCAAGCCTACCGCTATATCAGCCGTTACGATGGCGTTGGCTTCATTGAACGAAACTATGGCGTTATGCACACACTTTCGTTTCAGGAAATGGTTCAAGGTTTGAGTGACTACTGCCATCGGAAAGGAGGGCTGTTAAAATGATGCTATACCATGGCTCAAATATTGATATTCAGAAGATTGACCTCAGCAAATCCAAGCCTGAATTAGCCATCACAAAATTGAAGAAGTTATGAATGTGGAGCAGAAAGACTTTGAGTTTATGGTAGATGTAATGACTCGCGAACTCATCAAGCTATTGATGGAACGCCTTGAAGTGGATATGAAAACGGCCTTTGATATTTTCTATAATTCAGACACATACGCTGCACTGAACCGTCCAGAAAGCGGGCTGTTCTTCCAAAGCCCCAAATATGTCTATTCCATTTTGGACAACGAAATAAAAACAGGCAAGATGGGATAATGACTTTTTTATTACCTTTGCGCCCGCAATTTAGATTGCTACGTTCCTCGCAAATCGCAGATCTGACGTAGTCAATGACGCGAAGCAACGAAAATTTCAAATCTTAAATATTAAATCTTAAATCACTAAATATCATGAGAATAGAAAAAATCATCGCCCGCGAAATCCTGGATTCGCGCGGCAACCCCACGGTGGAAGTGGATGTTACTTTGGAATGTGGCGTGATGGGTCGCGCCTCGGTGCCTTCGGGTGCCTCGACTGGCGAACACGAAGCCCTCGAACTTCGCGATGGCGACAAGAAGCGCTACGGCGGCAAGGGTACGCTGAAAGCTGTCGACAACGTCAACAAGATCATCGCCCCCGAAATCATTGGAATGTCGGCCCTTGACCAACGCGCCATCGACCACAAGATGCTTGCTTTGGACGGCACCAAGACCAAGTCGAAGCTCGGCGCCAACGCCATCCTCGGCGTTTCATTGGCCGTGGCCAAAGCTGCCGCCAATTACTTGGACATCCCGCTCTACCGCTATATCGGCGGCACCAACACTTACACGCTGCCCGTCCCTATGATGAACATCATCAACGGCGGCTCGCACAGTGATGCCCCCATCGCCTTCCAAGAGTTCATGATTCGTCCCGTGGGTGCTTGCTGCTTCCGCGAAGGTCTGCGCATGGGTGCCGAAGTGTTCCACACCTTGGCCAAGCTCCTGAAGAAACGCGGCCTCAGTACCGCTGTTGGCGACGAAGGTGGCTTCGCCCCTGCCCTCAACGACACTGAGGATGCCTTGAGCATCATCTGCGACGCCATCCGTGAAGCCGGCTACGAGCCTGGCAAGGACGTGAAAATCGCTTTGGACTGCGCCGCTTCGGAATTTGCTTACAACGAAGGCGGCAAGTGGTTCTACGACTATCGCGAACTCAAGAACGGCACGAAGAAAGACCCCAACGGCAAGCGCTTCAGCTCCGACGAGCAGGTTGACTTCCTTGAGGAACTCATCAAGAAGTACCCCATCGACTCCATCGAGGACGGCATGGGCGAGGAAGACTGGGACGGCTGGAAGAAACTCACCGACCGCATCGGCGACCGCTGCCAGCTCGTCGGCGACGACCTCTTCGTCACCAACGTCGACTTCCTCTCGAAGGGCATCCAACTCGGCTGCGCCAACTCCATATTAATTAAGGTGAACCAAATCGGTTCGCTGAGCGAGACCTTGGACGCCATCGACATGGCCCACCGTCACGGCTACACCACCGTCACGAGCCACCGCTCAGGCGAGACCGAGGATGCCACCATCGCCGACATCGCCGTGGCCACCAACAGCGGCCAAATCAAGACCGGCTCGCTGAGCCGCACCGACCGCATGGCCAAGTACAACGACCTCATCCGCATCGAGGAGGCACTTGGCGCGCGTGCGTGCTACGGCTACAAGAAACTC
>CAMOCK010000120.1 GCA_946610645.1 uncultured Bacteroidales bacterium | reverse complement strand
GCGCCACCCGTCTTCTCCAATCTGTATTCCAGCTTCTTCGAGGTGCAGGGACCAATGAAGACAACCTTTGCCGTCGGGTCACCTCTCTTGATGAGGCGGGCGGTTTCCACCATCGGCGACACTGAACTTGACACATACTGGGTCAACTCGGGGAAGTTCTTCTCGACAAACGACACGAACGAGGGACAGCAAGAGGTGGTGAGCATTTTTTTCTCGTTCCACTCTTTTGCTTCGTGATAAAGCGTGATGTCGGCACCAAGGGCTGCCTCAACGACTTGATGGAATCCCAACTTCTTGATGGCCGTCACCACTTGCGTGACGCGCCCAAAGCGGCATTGGCTGACGATGGCCGGCGCAATGACGGCATACACTTTGTATTTCGTGTTGTTCTCCGATTTCTTCAGGATGTCGATAATGTCGAGGATGAGCGACTTGTCGGAAATGGCACCAAAGGGGCATTTATAGACACAGGCACCGCAAGAGATGCACTTTTCGTTGTCAATTTTGGCCTTCTTGTTCTCGTCGATGGAGATGGCCTTCACCTTGCAACTCACCATGCAGGGGCGGTGTTGCAGGATGATGGCGGAGTAGGGGCAGGCTTGGGTGCACTTGCCGCACTCGATGCACTTGTCCTTATCGACGGTGGCGTGGTGGTTCACGATGGTGATGGCATCCTTGGGGCACACTTCCTTGCAACTGTGCACCATACAGCCACGGCAGGCGGGCGTGACATAAATGCCGTCAATCGGACATTCGTCGCAGGCGCTGTCGATGACCTCGATGACGTTGGGGTTGCTTTTGTCGCCGCCCATCGCCATTTGGATGCGGTCTTGCAGGATGGCGCGTTCCTTGTAGATACAGCAGCGCGTCTCGGCCTTCGGGCCGGGACTGAGCAACTTTGGAATCTCCATGTAGGCGTTTTCCAAACCGCCTTCGTAGGCACGGCGGATCACTTCCTTCAGCACCTTATATTTGACGAGCTGAACGTCGGTATCAAAAATCCTTTGTGAATTCATCTTATGGTTGTTGTGAAAAGGGTTCAATAATAGTTTAGTTCAACGACCTTGCCGACCTTGCGGAGGTCGGTGGCAATCTTCTCCACGATTTTCATCTTCATGGTCGTGTCGATGGGCAGACCTTGGTGGGCCACGTTGACGCTTTGCCCGACGAAGAAGGTGATGTGGGTGGCACGCTCAAAGAGGTAATCCGCAAGAAGCGAGGCGCCGTCTTTCTTGGTGAAGGTCTTGGGCGTCAGGTCGGAGATGGAGATGTATTTCTCCAGCATTTGCATCAGTCGGCGCAAGGTGAGCACGCCTTCGGTGGTCAGGTCGATGCCCTTGATGTAGCCGATGGGCGGCACTTCCTTGTCGGGGAAGTCGAAGCTGGTCTTCAACTCGGTTTTAAGGTGGCGCGCCACGATGGTGGAACTGGTTCCGCCGCAAACGATTTTCTTTGAAGGACCGGCCAAGAATTGCTCGATGTAGAAGTCGTCCTTTTCCTTATCGACGGGCGGACCGACCATAATATTGACATCCAAGCGCTTCCGAATCTTGACGGCGGCCACGGTGGTGTCGTCGCCGGGTTTGTCGGCGTAGAGGTCGTTGCAGGCCGAGGCCAAGAGGCAGGCCACGGCGCGGGCCGACATGGAGCGGGTGATGTTGGCGTCCAAGTGCTTCATGATTTGGTCGCGTTCCCAGCCGAAGTTGAGGATTTGCCCGATGCCGGCGTGGATGGTGCCGTCGGACATAACGATGATGATGTCGTCTTCCTCAAGGTTCAGGTCGGTGCGAAACACCTTCTTGCCGCACACTTCGAGTTGGGTGCGGTGGAAGTTCTGGCATTGGCCGCGATGGTAGTAGATGGCCTCGGGGTTGTCGAACTCGAACATCACGCCCTTGCCCTCGGTATCGACGTGGATGATGGAGAAGGTGGAGTAGGCCACGCCGCGCTCCGAGCACACCGGAAGGGTTTGGATGATGGTTTCCACGCATTCGTAGATGTCGATGTCGTTGGCGGCCATCGTGCAGAGGATTTTCGAGGTGAGCGTCGAGAGGATGTTGGCCTTCACGCCGCTACCCAAGCCGTCGGCCAAGACGAGCGTGGTGAAGTCGCCCTTCACGGTGCTGGCCACGTTGTCGCCGCACAGTTCCTCGCCCACATGGTTGAGCGAGGTGCATCCTGTTTCCAAGCAAAGTTCCATCAGTTCTTCTTGTTTTCTTCGGTTAGGGTTTTCTTGAGTTTCAGCAAGGCCACTTTGGTTTCGGCTGTGGTTTCTCCCAATAGCGACGCAATTTCTTGAGCCACACGCATTTGTTTCTTGATGACCTCATCCGTGGTGGTCAAGGTTTCCATCTTCACCTTCATAATGCGGTTTTCGTAATCGACGGCTTCGGTGACGTCTTTCAGGATACCGAAGATGACGTTTTGGCCTTCCAAGTAGCTGATTGTCATATCGATGTATTTTCCAGTGGCGGGGATGTGAGTCTGCTTGCAGGTGATGTGCTTCTTTTGCGAATAGGCGTTGTAGAAGTCGATGGGGCTGAAGAAGTCGGTGGCGGGCCGCCCTTTGGCATGAGGGTCGTCGATGCCCAATAGTTCCCTTCCTTTGTTGTTGATTTCGAGGATGTTGAGGTCGGCATCGAGGACGATGATGCCCTCCGGGCTGTTTTGGATGACCTCGAAGGAGAGCGACTCGGCGCGCTGGCGCATGTAGGGCAGGCAGATTTCGATGTCGGCATAGCCGTTGTAAACCGCCCAAGCCTTCTCGCGGCAGGTGGCATAGCCGCACGAGCCGCAGTTCAGTTCGTCTTCGGGCTTCAGCTTGCCGGTCTTGTGCAGGATGGCCTCAATGTCGCGCTCGGTGGCGGCAAGGCTGTGGCTGCGGATGCGCGGGTGGGCGGCGGCAAGGTTGATGCCAACGGGCTTGTCGTCTTGGGGCGCCGTGAAGGCTTGCTTCTCGCGGCTGACGTACTTGCGCACGTCGGCGGTGGCCTTGATGGAGCCGCCGGGCTTGACCAACGAGCATGGCCCGTTCACGCAAGCGTCGACGCAAAGGTTGATTTCCATCACCACATGGTCGAGCTGCTCGATGTTCTGCAACGCTTCGACGCATTTCTTCGGCCCGTCGACGGCGATGTATTCGTAGCCTTCTGGCAGCACTCCGAAAGAGTTGATGATGCCTTGCGGTATCGGGTATTCCTTGGCGAGGTTGGGCGCGCCGTTTTTCCCTTTGAGGCTCAGGTTGGTGATTTCGTCGAGCCGGATGTTCTTCTCCTCGAAGAGCGTCGCCACGTCCTCGAAGGTCAGCACATGGTCGATCAGGTGGCAGTCTTCGGCCTCGCGCTTCTTGGCGATGCACGGGCCGATGAAGACGATCTTGGCCTCCGGATGTTGCCGCTTGAGGATTTTGGCATGGGCCACCATCGGCGAATCGACGGGGGCGAGGTATTTGAGTGCTTTCGGATAGTATTCCTGTATCATCCGGCAGGCGGCAGGGCAGGCCGAGGTGATGAAGTTGGCGAACTCGCCGCTCCTGAGCAGCCGCGCATATTCCTTCGTGACGGCCTGCGCTCCCACGGCGGTTTCCTCGGCGTCGGCGAAGCCTAACTTGGCCAAGGCCAATTTCATCACCCCGAAGTCGGTGAGGCCGAAGCTCGAAATGAACGACGGCGCCACGCTGGCCAGCACCTTGCAGGTGCCGGCCAACAGCAGCTTCACTTCTTCCATTTCGCTGTGGACCACCTTGGCGTTTTGCGGACAAGCCAACGTGCAATGGCCACACAAGATGCAACGGTCTTCGATGATCTCCGCCTCGTGCCCCTTGAAGCCGATGGCCTTCACCGGGCACTCGCGCAGGCATTTGTAGCAGTCCTTGCACCTCGCGTTACGAAACTCAAGATATTTCGACATGGCGGCGGGTTTTTAGAGTTCAATCAGCGGATAGATGTCGCGCAAGAACGTTTCCTCGGCGTTTTCCTTGGTGACGTTGTGGAGCAGCAAGGTGCCGTCGGTGAGCGCCGTGTACGACTTCTCTGCCTTTTCGGGCGCAATGCCGTCGGCCTTCACGTTCACGCCCTTGGCGCAATGGCCGAGGCAGAAGCTGGCTTGCAGCTCGACGAGGTCTTCCACGTCGTATTTCTTCAGGATGTCTTTCATGGCTTGGATCACGTCGTAGGATCCTTTCAGGTGGCATGAGCTGCCAACGCATACTTTGATGTTCATTTTCAAGTGGTTTTAATGGGTTGTTTTGTAATGTTTTTGAATCGTTTTTTCATGTCGCTTGGTTGTTCGCCCTCGGGCACGACGGCTGCCTTGGTCGGGCAACCGCCGGCTCCGCGAGCTTCAACAACTCAAAAATCAACATCGTTGTCGTAATAACAGCATTTCAGCAGTTTTTCCATTTCCTCTTGCGTCGGGATGCGCGGGTTGGAGCCAGTGCAGGCGTCGCCGATGGCGTTCTTGGCAATCTCAGGCAGTCTTTCGAGGAATACGTTCTCAGGCACAAATCCTTGCTCGCAAGGATACGAGTCGGCACCGTAGTTCTTGATGCAGTGCGGAATGTTGAGGTCGTCGTTCATCTTGCGCAGGGCGGCGATGAGCAGGGCCACCTTCTCGTCGTCGTTGCCGCCGCCGAGGTTCATGGCGTCGGCTATCATGCCGTAGCGTTGCTTGGCCTCGGGATTCTTGGCGTTGAAGGCAATCACCTTGGGCAGATACATGGCGTTGGCCGCGCCGTGGATGATGTGTGCGCCAAAGTCGGCAAACACGGCACCCGTCTTGTGGGCCATCGAGTGGACGATGCCCAACAGGGCATTCGTGAAAGCCATGCCGGCAAGGCACTGGGCGTTGTGCATGTCGTTGCGGGCTTGTACGTCGCCATTGTATGACTTCACCAAATCCCTCTGGATCATTTTGATGGCGTGCATGGCCAACGGGTCGGTGTAGTCGCAGTGGGCGGTCGAGACGTAGGCTTCAACGGCGTGCGTCATGGCGTCCATTCCCGTGTGGGCCACCAATTTCTTGGGCATGGTTTGGGCCAAGGCGGGGTCAACGATAGCCACGTCGGGCGTGATTTCAAAGTCGGCGATGGGGTATTTGATGCCTTTGGCATAGTCGGTGATGATGGAGAAGGCAGTCACTTCGGTGGCCGTGCCCGAGGTGGACGAAACGGCGCAGAACTTGGCCTTGGTCCGCAGTTTGGGCAGTCCGAACACCTTGCACATGTTCTCGAAAGTGGTCTCAGGGTATTCGTACTTGATCCACATGGCTTTGGCAGCGTCGATGGGCGAACCGCCACCGATGGCCACAATCCAGTCGGGTTGGAACGCTTGCATCGCGGCGGCGCCGTTCATCACGGTCTCCACCGACGGGTCGGGCTCAATGCCGTCAATCACTTTGACTTCCATGCCAGCCTCTTGCAGGTAGGCAATGGCCTTGTCCAAAAACCCGAAGCGTTTCATGCTTCCGCCGCCAACGCAAATGACGGCACGTTTGCCTGTAAAGGTCTTCAATGCTTCGAGAGCGTTCTCTCCATGATAAAGGTCTCTCGGTAAGGTGAATCTGTTCATTTCTTTGTCTGAATTTGAGTTGTTGTTATAAGGTTGGTTGGTTTCGGTTTGGTTTTCGGTGCTTGAAAATCCGTTATTTCCCGTAATAGGCCTGTTTGTAGATCTCGACGATTTCCTTCACAAGCGGGTATTTCGGGTTGGCG